>JALNYR010000130.1:4848-5950 GCA_023229725.1 Dehalococcoidia bacterium
GGCGACCCGTATCTTGCACCTCGCGGCCTTCGTGACGTGCTGGTTCTCGGCCATCTTTTCCGCGTTCAAATTCTTCATCTTCCTCGTGCTCGCCGCGTGGTGCCCGGACATCCCCGACTGCACCGGCGAGGTGCTCGGAGTCGCGTACGGCAGCCGTGTCTATTTTGCGCGCCTCGTCGCCGCGCTGCTGCTCATGGCGGGGTTCCTCGCCAGTCGATATTTCATCGACTCCGAATACGATGCTTACACGGAATTGCGTGTGGCATATAAACGGCAGGGACAGGACTACGGCACGCCCACGGATGTGATGGCCCGGGACAACAGGACCAAGGCTCTATCCGACGCCGGCTTCGTTGTCACGCAGTTCGTGCTGCAGCTGGTCGCGGTCGCGATGCTGGCGTCGGTCGCTGAGTCAGTCGTGTTTCCCAAGGCGGGGCTCACCATATCGTGGCTCGAGAATCCTGGCAGCTGGGGCTGGATTAAGAACCGGTACGGTGCCATGCATATCATGCTGTTTCTAGAGATCATCTACCTTGTCGGCCCGCAGGCCGCCATCATGGTCTGCGTGGTTGGCTATCGCAGCCTCGGTCTCGCGATGCTGTTCGGTGCTGCAACGCACGCGCTGCTGGTCGGGGCCATAATATTTGCGGGCCTGCGGCTTGCCGCCTTTTCCTTGATGATCAAGAATTGCGCATCGTGGCCAGAGTGCACGACCGAGATCATCGGCGACGCATCGCTCAGTCCGCTGTTCATTGCCCGTTTTGTGGCCCACGGACTACTTTTCCTCGTGTATATCATCGACGAAATCTATTTCATCACGCTGCAGCGCTCGTACCGTGCTATGCATGCAGCTTACCGCAACGCCGTGGAGCTCGCGGTCATCCGCGAGATTTTTGGCGCCAGCGGCGCCATCCGCGAGATCGCCGCGGTGGACGCCATGCTGCAGACCCCGCCCCCCGCGTCGTCCGCGCAGCTGTCACCGCCACCACCACCGGGCGTACCAGCTCCGCACGCGCCATCCGTCCCCGTTAAAGGCCGCGACAACAGTGACACTTGACATTTATTTGGTCTACGACGAACAAAGGGAGGGAGTTAAAAAATT
>JALNYR010000130.1:5960-7230 GCA_023229725.1 Dehalococcoidia bacterium
CTTCATTCCATTTCCAGTGATGGGCACTGGGGAACGCAGGTTGCGCAGGTTCCCATGTTAAACCTGATCAGTGCGGTCAAAAGTTTCAGAAGGTCCTGACCCGAGAAGCCGGCACACGTCATGAAATCAAACTTGACCGCGTTCCAGGAGATCGGGTCGCCCGGCTTACAGGCCGCGAGGATCTCGCCGGCATCGTACACCGCAGCGACGGCCGTGTCTGTAGCGACGACGCCCGCCCTCATGTTCATCGCGGCGGCCGTGGCCTCGGCGTAGATGCGGTCCACGGCGCTCGAATAGTCTGTCATCGCCAGGATTCGCACCAGGTGCCGCATCGAGGTGACGGCCAGGTCGCCCACGAGGGTGCGCGGGAACCGCACGATCGGTAGCAGCTCGGGGGCTCGGATGGCCAAGGTGCGCAGTTCGGCGTTGCTGTGGACACACAGCACGTCCGACACCGCCGCGAGCGCCCCGTGCACCACTGTTCCGCCTGGCATCTCGGTGACATTCGGATCGATGTCGGACACATTGTAGTGCGCCGTTATGTTCAGTTGGACGGTCCCTGCCTGCTCGTACGGGCCGTGCTGACTGCGCAGCTCCCGCATGCAACTCGGCGCAGTGCAGCGGACGACGACCGGCGCGGCATCGCCTGCGATCCACAGTGCGGCAGCCCCCCCGAGCGGTGGGATGCCCGGGATGCCCGGGATCGCAACGGCGATGGGCAGGGGCGCTCCGCCAGCGCACCGCAGCGTGCCACGCAGCGTGAACTCGGTCGGCACCTGGCCGGGCTGCGCGAGGGTCAGCCAATGTCGCACGCCCGGAACAGGCATCGGCACGCCCGGTGGCAAACTCAGGTCGAAGGTCCACCGTTCGCCGCGCCGTGCCCCCGCGACCTCGATCGCCGCCGTGCACGACTCTCCGGGCCCGGCGTTACACCGCAGCTTCACACCTCGGACAATCACCGCGGCCTGCGTAGCCGCAACGCGGTCCATCGTGTAAAATGATACACATTCCACCGAGGCCCCGGGAAGTGGCCCTGTGGTCAGCGTCTCCGCATGTTCTCCATGCACGGTCCATGTCATCTTCGGGTATATGGCCACCCCACCGCCCGGTGCAATCTCGGCAGTGAGGCTGCATGTGTCACCCAATAGTGCCAATGCTAGTACAGTCAGTGACAATAGGATGCGGCAACTCTCTCGTGTCATCGTTTCCTTCCCCCTTTTTTAATTTTCCTTTCCCTGTTCTCTCTACCCCCCCCCCCCCTCCAACCGCT
>JALNYR010000131.1 GCA_023229725.1 Dehalococcoidia bacterium
ACGAAACGAATTATGACGTCGCTCTGGCGGATCATAGTGTACCTTTATTACATTCCGAAGGTACAACGAGGTGCAGTTGGCCAAGGCAGTATGAGTCATAAAACGCTTTCGTGCCCGGGGTTGACCATGACACCTGCCAATTGGACTTCCCAATTCGAGATGGTCTCGGTCAACCCCGGACACGAAAACGTTTTATGACTCATGATGTCTCGGTCAACCACATCGAGTGCACCTTCGGAATGTAATAAAGGTACACTCGGGTGCGCCGGAGTGACGTCATAAACTGTTTCGTGTCCGAGGCTGGCCGAGGCACCCGTCCAACTTACCTAATACGGACTACCTCGGTCAACATCGGACACGAAACAATTTATGACGTCACTCTAGTGAACCCCGAGTGTACCTTTATTACATTCCGAAAGTGCAGCGAGGTGCAGTGACCAAGGCAGTGTGAGTCATAAAACGCTTTCGTGCCCGGGGTTGACCATGACACCTGCCAATTGGACTTCCCAATTCGAGATGGTCTCGGTCAACCCCGGACACGAAAACGTTTTATGACTCACACCGCCTTGGCCAACTGCACCTATCTGCACCTTATGAGTGCAATAAAGGTACACTCAGGGTCCACCGGAGTGACGTCATAAACTGTTTCGTGCCCGGTGTTGACCCAGGCAGCCCATGTTAGGAAGGTCGGACGGGTGCCACGGTCAACACCGGACACGAAAGCGTTTTGTGATTCATGAATTGAAGGTGCAATGTCCCACCGTATCAGGAGAGGGAAGAGTAAAAAAAAGGGAGGGGGACAATACAAATATTTCACAATAGACATGGAAACGGCTTCTTGGACGCCACTGATGCGTGCTTGCATTGCACGCGATGCTAACAGGGTGACCGAGCTTCTAGCTGATGGTCACAACGACGTGGGGGCTAGAGACGGTGTGTATGGCCTGACGCCGCTGTTCTTGGCCAGTTTCATCGGCGATCCTGGACTGGTGGCAGTGCTTCTCGCGGCGGGTGCTGATGTAGACGCGGCGGTTGCGGCGGGCTGGACGCCGTTACACGTTGCGTGCTTGCTGGGGCACCACGCAGTCGTCCGGCATCTGCTCGCTGGCGGCGCGAACCCGGATGTGTCCGAAGACCTGTGCGGCATGACGCCCGCGCTGTGTGCTGCGAGGGCGGGGTCCGCACGTGCCATATATGAACTTGTGGCCACAGGCGCGGATCTGGACGATCCGACGGCGGCTGGGTGGACACCCCTGATGGCTGCGATCGCAGCTGGGCACGAACGGACGATGGTGGCACTGCTGCGAGGTGGGGCCGATGCCACAGTAGCATCCGACGCTGGCACCCACGCAATGCACGTTGCGGCAATGCACGGCGATGCGGTTGCCATCGCAGCAATCGCGGTGCCAGGCGCCGGAGCGTGCCGCAGCGAAGTCGATGCGCTCAACGGTATTGGGTGGTCGCCGCTGCACGTTGCTGCGGCCGTGGGTAGCTGCGCAGCCATCGCGGTGCTGCTTGAACTTGGGGCGGACGCGACCGTGACGGCTCCGCCCCACGCGGAGCTGGCCCTGCACATTGCAGCGGTAGCGCCACCGACGCCCAGTCGCAAACACCGCGCTGCGTGCATCCGCATGTTATGCCGCGGGGACGTGGACGTGCGTGATACACTGGGGCGCACGCCGCTCATTGGGGCGGCCGCGGCTGGCAGGCGGTACGCGGTGATCGAATTGCTCGCGTTGGGTGCACAGATCGACGCGCGCGCAGCCGACGGGGACGCCGCTCTGCACGCCGCGTGTGTGCGAGGGCGAGTGTCGTGCGCAGCCGCGCTCATCGAGCGTGGCGCGGCCGTCGATGGCACGAACGCTGCGGGGGCAACCCCGCTCGTGATGGCATGCGGGCGCAATCGAGCCCGCACGGCTGAGATGTTGCTCCGGTCAGGCGCTGACCGCGATTTCGGCGGCGGGATACCACTCGCATACGCATGCACTAACGGCTGCGTGGACACGGTGCGCGTGCTGCTCGACGCGGGCGCCGATCCCCGTACCATCGTGCCTCTGATTGCCGCTGCACGGGGTAACAGGCCGGCCGTGATACGGCTGTTGCTCGCTGCGGGTGCACCTCCGAATGCCTCCGTCCACGGCGTCGCCGGGGGCAGGTCGCCCATCACGGCGGCGGCAGGTGCGCACGCCGCGGAAGCGTTGGATGCACTGCTCGGCAGAGGCGGCGCGGACCCCAATCTGTGGGATGCGTGTGGGCAGTGTGCACTCCACGCCGCGGCCGCCGCGGACGACGCTACGCTCGTAGGTAGGCTGCTGCGCGACAGGCGCGTCAAAGTGCGTAAAGTGTCGGCCGATAGCAGAACCGCGCTGCACGTCGCCGCAGATCGCGGTGCCATGGCCGCGGCCAGCCGGCTGCTCAGCGACCCTCGGGTGCGGGTGGACGATTGCGATCGCGATGGCCGCACACCACTGTGGTACGCGTGCAAACGGGATCACGGATCGCTTGCGTTGACCCTGGTCGCCGCGGGTGCAGCGCGCGGCCGGCGTGCGAAAGACGGTAGCACACCGGAATCGGTGGCCGGGTCGACGCTCGCGCGGAAAATGCGGGATACCCCGGTCACCAGTGACCGGCATTGAGAAGCACCCCCCCTACCAAAAAAATAAACGGCAATGAATCTAATAGTAGGGAACTGGGTTTTAAAAAATGATTTATGTTCGTGCGCACACACCATCGAACATTCTGACCGATGGAGGGGGGGAAAGGCAGAAAAAACAAACTCAGCTCTTGCCAGAATAGAGTGTGTGGTGTGTGCCGTTGAGCACCTCGACAGCGTTGAGTGCACATGCCGCTTCGAGGCCGCTGAGCGTCACGTACCTCGTGACGATTGCATGCCGGCCGGCGTCGTATGCACCGTACTTGAACTTGGCGATGGTTGGCCGAGCACGCGACACAGCGATCCCGGGGTAGAAGTCGGATGGTTCTTTGTAGACTACACGCCGTACGGCCGTGTGGCGCACGGACTCCGGAGCCACCTCGCTATTGCTAGCTATGGGTGCCTCGTCCGGGAGCGTTTCTGGGACGATCGCCATGACCACGGGTTTCGGTGTCTGGACGGCGGCGGGCGGAGCAACCGCGGGGTCCACGGGCGGTCGTTCTTCTGGCGCGTCGAGATCGACCTCGGCGATGTTGTATGCGAAGAACACACTCAGCGTGCCGGGCGGGGGTTTCATTGCGACTATGCACGCTTTAGACCCAGCCGAGTATGCCGTGATGCACTGGTGCCCGTCGTGGATGTGCCCCGCGAGTACTTGCAGCAACACTCGCAATTTCGCGTCGTGTGCCGTGAAATCGTGCAGCGTGACCGCCCTGCAGGGCACGGATATGTCCATCGCTGCATTATCTATGCACACCGCACACGAACCGCGTGCGGCGAACTCCCGCGCAGCTATTGCGGCAGCGGTCTCTACGCGCGACTTATACCACATAGTACCAATCATGGCGACGCACACGGTCCAGAACAGCACGTCGCGCAGTGCAGCCCACCGGGTCTGTGCGGACGCGGCCGACCACGCGCGACCGGGATCTGGAGCAGTGCGTCGCTCACGGTACGGGTCAGGCGGGCTACCGGGCTGCTGCCGTTGCCAAAAAGTTTCATGGCAATCGCGGCTCCGCTGATGCCTTCTTGTACTGACTCTGGATCGGCGGCACCAAGGCCAGGCCGACTGATGGTCGTGTCCACAGTTTCCATCAACATCGTTTCTTTGATTGTGAGTTTTTCCCTCTTTCCCCTATTTTCAAACGTCCAAATTTTCCTGTCTGTGTAGAGTTTTTTCTTTCACTCCCTACACTCACCATGCTCTCTTTGGATACATGTCCCCCCCCAGACATAGTGCATCGGAGCGGGGATGGCAGTATTTAAAAGATACGGGTCAAGTCCCAGGTGACGTCGATGTCCCTTATTTTTTTAAAAAGGCATTGAAGTGAACGGGCGTAACAGTCACCAGGAGAGTTTTCCCACGTCAACTAAAAAAGGCATGGCCGACAGTGGTGCAGAACACCAAATTTGTGATGCGTGTGCGCGCGTGGAGCCGCCGGCGGACGAAGCTGCAGCAGGAAAATACGTGACGCTTACCGTGCGGCCGCTGGCGCTGATAACGGTCAGTGAGGCGACCACGGTGTTGCAGGTGGTGCAGGATTATGCCGCACCGGGATGTCTACGCGGTAAGGTCGCCAAAAGCCGGGCGCGCCACCGTCAATCGGACGACGCCAGCAAGGCGAAGAAGAAGAAGCCGGCGGTTAGCGACGACGACGATGAAGAGGGTGACCTGTGCGAATCGGGGTCCGATGACGATGACGATGACGACGATGTGGACGACGGCGAGGAGGAGTGGACAGGGGGGGAAAATGCAGACGATGCACCGCCGGCGAAAAGGCCGAAGAAGTGCGTCCGCGACGAGATGGTGGCTGACGACGATGACGCGATGTTCGTGGCGGACGACGATGAGGATCCGGAGGAGGCGCTGCCCGCGCCGGCCGCGGCAGCGTCCAGCGACGACAGCGTAGAAGGCGACGAGTGCGACGAACCGATCGCAGAAGACGGTGATCCAGGTGCCGCGCTTGCCGCCTTGCGCCGCATGCTCGGCGAGGACGACGACGATGACGGGAACAAGCCGCGTAGGAAGGCTGTTCGGTCCCGGCAGACCAAGAGCACACCATCGCCGCCGACGCCGGCGGCGCCGGCCGCACATCTCGAGCCGGGTCAGTGCGATGGGACAATGTTGCGCATCCGTGGCAAATTCACCTCGTGCTGCCCACTGACGCGCTTCCGCGTCCGCGTGATCGCTGCGGAACTCGCCGAGGGGTGTTCGCCCCTGCGCGCGTGGTCCGCCGACGGTGTCCTGATCCGCGACTGGGGAGACGGCGACGAGCTGTCGCGCGGTGAGTTCGCGGCGTGCCTGAAGCGCATCCCGTATTTCATCAAGGGCGCCCCGGGCGCCAAGTGCCGAGAGAGTCTGAAGCTCGGTTCGGGCGATATGAAAGAGCCCATCACACCCATGGCCGTGCTCAACCTCAAGGACCCGCGGGCCCAGCACGTGCTGACCGGCATGTTCTACACGGACGCGGATGCGGCAATAGCGTCTGTCGTGGGGTGCACCGTGCTGACCGGAATCCGCATCTCGCCGGTGTACAGCGAACAGTTCGCACAGCTGCTGGCCAAAATGCCCGCCGCGCTGCTGTTCACGGAAGATCTCTTCGTCGAGCTGGCGGCGCGTGCGCACGTACGCGACATTCGTCCACCCGACCTCCTACGCTTGCCCGACCCGGCGGCAGCGACGATCGCCCGGACATGCGGCTCGTACGCAGCGCTCGAAGCCGCATACGCGATACACACGAAAGCCGGTGCCTGGTGCAGCAAGCGCGGCATGACATGCCTACCGGTGAGCAACAGCGCGACACCGGAGATCACAGATCAGGCCATGCGTATCCTCACGCAAGTCCTCGGACTGGTGTGCATGTTGTGCAATGACCGCAAGTTCGCATTGACCTCGGTCTACCGGCACGAATCCGCCCTCGCCGCGGCCATGCTGACACAGCGCGACAGCGGCACTGGGCTGTCCCCACCGGTCCCGCCCCCGCCACCACCGCCACCTCCGCCGCCACCACCGCAAACCACGGCGAGGATGAGCATATTCGACCGTGTGCGCCTATCGGCCGCCGCTTCCGCCTCGACGCCGGTCGGCCTGGTCCGTCCGTTGCAGCCAGCTGGCATGGCGGAACTGCCAATGGCCCCGGAGATCGCCAAGGCGGTCGAGTTCGCCGAGGCGACGAACAACGGGGGCCTGGTGGTTATTGATTGCGACCGCATCACTCAGTCGCAGATCGCGGCAGCACTCGCGGGCCGCCACCGCGGCGGCAAAGTACTCACAGTCACGTTTGCGCGGCCTCGGGCTGCAGGTGAGGGTGTGGACCCACCACAGGCGACGTACGCTGGCAATGTCTCGGGATCCAGCAGGACCTTCGCCGCTGACGCCGCGAAAGCGGCTTTCGTCGTCTTCGCCGCAGCCGACCAGGCCGCCACCATGCTTGCGATGTCGTGCCTCACGGCGGCGGGCTGCCCGAGCCCGACGCGCAAGCTGATCCTGATCGGTGACTCGACGTGCCCTGCACTGCGCACCAACGCCGCCAAAGACTTTGGACACCCATTCGCGGCGGCGCTGGCCAGTGCCGCGTTTCCCGTGCTCACTGCACTGTCCGGTCGCACCGTGACCGGGCCGGTCGCTACGTTGACGGCACCGGGCACGCCCCGCGCGATCGTGGCGGAGCGCTGTGCCCGCGTCTTTGCATCGGGCGGCTATTCCACAGTCACGGGCCATGTGGATGGCACACCGGTCCGTCCGACTCGTGCGAATCTGCTCAGCGGGGACACGTGCGCGATATGCTGCTGCGCGACGGTGACGAAGTCGTGGGCCGCACGCGGCGACGGTGGGCACGCGTTCGTCCGCGGCAATCATGTCGCCATGCTCGGTCCAGGTGGGTGCATCATCGCTACCGGCAAACTGGTCGACGTCAGCCAGCGCTCGGCCAGTATAATGCCGTCCGATGGGAGCCCGATCAAATTCCCCATTCCCCGGTCGGGTGGACTCGGTCTGGCGGCTGGCAAGATCATCTTCGGTGCGAGGCAGGACGTGCGGATCGAACTCGCCGACGCCGACGGCCAGATCGGTAGGACCATAGAGCTGTCGTCGTCCGAGGCGGTGCCGCTCAAGCACACCACGGTCGTGCAGTCCGGCGAGGTGCCACTACAACCAAGCAAGCGTGTGGTCCTCGTACTATGTAGGCACACGGATCGGGCCGACGTGGCCGCCGCTGCCCGGGCTGCATTGTCCGACCTCGTAATCGTGCGCTCCGCGGAGTGCCGCTCTGGTCGCGTGGCTCCGGGCGCGGCATTTGCCGATGCATGCTCGGCCAGCTTCTGCCCCCCCAGTGCCATATACGAGGTGCTCGTGGCCGTGAAACGTGGGTTGCCTCCCAAGTGAATATCATATACGAGAGTGGACTCTCTCACCCTCTCCTCCGCCCACTGCACTGATACTTGCTATGGTGAAATATTCACCCCCAATGTGCCCATCTTTTGTGATTTTTGTCTGGGCCATGCCAGCGTTGTGGTGGTTGTGTGTGAGGGGGGGGGGGGGCGAAACGGGTGCC
>JALNYR010000132.1 GCA_023229725.1 Dehalococcoidia bacterium
CTTCAATGTTCTTGACGTCAATCTCATGGATCGGTCTTGGCAGTACCATGAATACGCATTCCAAGGAGACATCTACCGGCCTGTTCGGTCATCCTCAGTGCTTCCGCTTTCGAGAGCTCCGCAAAGGGGTGGAGAGTTCCGAGTGAGTGAGGCGTTTGTACGGCGCTTCCTGCAGGATCCAGGGCTCGACCTCAAGCATCCGCGCAAAGAGCACCTCGTGTTGAGTGACTTCTACGTGTCTCCCGTACTGCGCGAGACCTCGCCAAGTGCCGACGAGGCAGTGAGTACCCCGCGCGCGATTCCCGCCGATGAACTGTACGAGTATGTGGTTAAGCATGGACTCGTGGTTCTTCTTGGCTCGGAACGTTCCGGCAAGACAACGCTGCTGAAGTCTATCTATGGTCAGTGTCAGAAGGCCGGTGCCGCCGCGGTGTACTTGAACCTCGAGGACTTGAGCGGAAAGCCCACCGCTGAGAATCTGGAGAACCTCCTCAAGCAAGCTGTGGAGGAACAGTATCCTGAGTCTGACTGGGAACACTTCAGGCAGCTTGAACCGTCCAAGAAGACCATCTTGGCAGATGACATTGATCGGCCGCGCCTCAACCCGACGTCTCGAGCAAGGATTGTCGAGTATCTCCGGAGTGCCGCTGGTGCAGTAGCTGTGACGGGCACGGAACAGCTGCAGGTAGAGGAACTGGGCGCCGAGTTTGAGAAGTCTCTGAGCCTCGCTACAACTCTGCTGGTTCCCGAGTTCAATCATGTGCAACGCTCCAAGTTGATACGCCGATGGATATGCATAGGCCACGAGTTCGACGCCGATGACTTCGCCATCGATCTTGAGTACAAAGCGATTGAGCAGGTGATTGCCGACAACATCGGACGCAATCTCTTGCCCTCGGATCCGTTCGTCATTCTGACAATCCTCCAGGCTGTTGAGCCGAATGTACCGTTCAATCTCACGTCTGGCACATATGGGTACCTTTACGAGATGCTCATTTCAAAGGCCATCAGTGCTGGTGTCACAGGGACAGCCGAACGGAGCAAGCGGAACGGATTCCTGTCTGAAGTTGCGTATGAGATGTTTGTAGTGAGGAGCAAGGAACTCACTCATGAGCAGATTGAAGAGGTCTCTGAACGATACAGGCGCGTCTACGAATCGCGGCTTGACACAGATGTGATGCTGGATGCACTTGACCACGCAGGAGTGCTTGCTAGACGAAACGGCTCGCATCGCTTCTTGCGCGGCTACATGTACTGCTACTTCCTTGCTAGATACTTCGCCAACAAGCTGCGGAATCCTCGCGTGGCTGAAGAGGTTGAAAGGTGCATTCGGCACATGTGCTGCAACCTCTACCGTGATGACTACGCGAACACCATGGTGTTCCTGTGCTACCTGTCCCGAGATCCGTCAATCCACTCCATCCTACTGGGCTACGCGCAGTCTGTCCTGCGGGACACTGAGCCGTGCAAATTGGGGGACGATACTGCGTTTCTGAACCGGTTCTCCGCCCCTCCAAGAGCGCTGGCGTTGCCTGAAGGTGACGTTGACCGAACGCGCGAGGAGGTGCTCCGTGCTCAAGATGAAGCTGAAGAACTGTACAGCTCCGCCGATGAGGAGAGTGCGTGTCAGGAGGTAGGCGATGTGGCGGAACTGGATCCAGCCCTTCGAATCGCGTTTGCCGTGAAGACCATGCAGGTGCTGGGGCAGGTCCTCAAGAACTTCATTGGCGACCTGGAGGGGCCTGAGCGCTTGGCACTGACTAGAGAGGCGTGGCTTCTCGGTCTGAAGTGCTTGACCGTGGCGTACTCGAGTCTACGTTCTCACTGGGACGAAATCGCACAAGACGTGGCGAAGTCTTTGAGCGACCACCATGCCGTGCCAGATACGATGAGTGCTGAACAAGCGGCAAGCAGCCTGCTATACGGGGTGGCTTGTGCCGCAGGTTTCGGTATGACCAAGGTCATCTCTAGATCTGTCGGGTCGCGCGACCTCGCCCGAACCTACGCGCAGATCATGTCTGAACACTCCGAGCCGGCCTTCCAGCTGGTGAACCTGTCAATCCGATTGGATCACTTCGGTGATCCGCCTCTGACGGACATCAAGCGCATCTACGATTCCACGAGAGAGAACACGATTGCCGTCGAGATTCTAATTGCGCTGGTGGCATTCAACATACACATGTACCACTGGGACCTGAAGAAGCGGCAGCAGGTGATTCGGATACTGGACCTGTCACCCAAGCTGCAAGCCGATCCCGGGTCGATTGTCGCTCCTCCCAGAGATGCGACCTCCAAGAAGAAGCGACAGCGTGGCCGACAAGTGTAGACGCTTGTCTTGGGACTGGCCTCATGGGCGGAGTCAGGAGAGCGGAACAGTAGAATGCTTGAAGGATGGTGAGGGAGATGGGGAAGACGCAGGGGAATGTGCGGACGCCATACTCATTTCCCGCGCAGCTATGAGCCTCGCTGAGTCGAGCAGCGCGCTGCACGAGGGCTCGTACGTGGTGTGAGGGCGTGGTTCCCGAAATGAGTATGGTGTCACAACATCTCTCACACGCGGTTGCTGGCGGCAAGGGCGGGCATGCAACGAGCGCATGGCGGGCACGCAGCCGCGTGCCCCTACGAAGGGAAGCGGAGTCGGGAGTGTGGTGTCACCACATTCACAGAGGTGGGCGCAGGATTACCCGAAGGCGGGCAGGCATGGGAGCCTGCCCCTACAACGGAACGCAGAGGCGCAGGAACACTTCGACGGTTCCCCCTGTTGTACTCACGCGAGGGCGGCGTCGAGGAAGCTGACGACCGTCTCGTCCCACAGGGCGGGAGCGGCGGACAGACCCTGCGTGTGGCCGGCGCCCGGCACGGTCCAGATGGTTACGTTGCCCGGTGACAGGCTCTGGATGAGGGCGGCGGCGTGGCCTTCGTCCGCGACGTCGCCGGCGGTGATGAGCAGCACGGGGGTCGGTGCGGCGTCGAGGGCCGCGTCCGCAAGCGCAATGGGTGGTGCAGCGGGGGTCAACAGGTCGGCCGTCCAGTACTGCGCGCGCTCGAGCACGAGTTGCACCCGGCCGCGCCAGCCGTAGACGTCAGCCATCCACGCCTTGTCGGCGGCAGTCCGGGCGGTCGCCCCTTCCGCCACGACCGCGGCGATGCGCGAATCGCTCGCAACTGCGCCCAGCGCCTCCTCCCCGCCCATCGACAGACCGAGTACCGCGATGCGTCCGAACTCGACGTCCGGCTGTCCCACCAGGAACGACACGGCTGCATCGATGTCAGCATCGCCGTACCAGCCGAACTCCATGCCCCGGCCTTCGCTTAGGCCGTGCCCACGGGCATCAGTCACCAGGACGCCATAGCCGTGATATGCCAGCGCCGCGGCGTGCGCGAACACGTCGGAGCCGGTCGAGCCAGCCCCGTGCCGCAGGATGACCGCGGCGCCGTTCGTCGACGGCACGTACCACGCGCCGAGCTGGACGCCGTCCGAGGTGAGGAACTCCACCTCGCGGGCGGTGAGGCCGAAGGCCTCTGGCTTTGCATCGTCCGAGGGGATGTGGGGAGGGTTGGTCGCGAGCACCGCCGGGGTCAGGGTCCAGACGGCGACCGCCGCCCCCAGGGCCAGCGCCATCCTGGCGACGGTTTGACCGCGCGTCCGACCGGGGAGAAGTCGCGGGATGCCGGTCAACAGCAGCACGACTCCGGCGGCTAACAGCAGCAGCCCCAGCACCACGCGCCAGCTCATCCCGGCCCATGTCAGGTGGCCCGGCCCGAAGACGATGCCGGCCGTCAGCCCGACGATGCCGCAAACGATGGCGACGCAGGCGCCGGGACGCCCCGGTCGCATAATGAGCCAGAAGGCCCCGGCGCAGAGGGCGACTACGATGAGCGCGACGGCGGGGCGTCGCTCGGCGATTGCGGCGGCAGCGACGAGCACCGACAGGCAGACGGCCCAGGCCAGTGCTGCGATGCGCGTCACCCTGCCGGAAGACGGCATTGCCGCGTGCCTGGCCGGGGCCGATGACTTCGCCCGCCGGGCGGTCGGTTCCTTCGCTACTCGCTTCTTGCGCGCCATGATGAATCGCTCCTTGTTGGTCGTTGGGGTTTCGGGCCCGGTCCGCTCTCGCGGTCGTGCCTGGCTGCAGCGCCGCAGAACTGCCGGCGCTCCCCGGGCAATCAGCGGCCATCCAGTCTACCACAGCCGCCTCACGTTCGTTTGCACGATAGCTCACCCGTGGGTATCATGGTGGTGCAGGAGGTGCGGAATGAAGCAGCATAGAGCGATTCGATTCCTTCAGGTTGGCATCGTGCTCTCCCTCCTGATGCTGGCCGTTTTCCCCTCCCCGTTGCTCGCGGCTGACCGCCTTGTCCAGCTCAGTCCGGATGAAGGAGGCGTCGGCGACAGAGCCAAGGTCTGGGGCCACGACTACGACAATGACTACCCCGAGTCGGCAGTCAGGTACGGCTACGTCTTCGTGACCGTCTACTTCTCGTCCGACCTGGCGGAGGTGGGCGACCTCATCGGCGTTGACGTGGACGACTACGAGGTAGTTGACACGTCGAACAAGCTCGACGAGTTCGGCGACTGGGAAACCACTTTCAAAGTCCCGGAGGAGCTGACCGGCGGCGGATACGACGAGGACGTCGAAGAGGGCGACTACTACATCTACGTGACCTACTGGGGCGACGATGTCATCATCGCCGCGAACATCTACGAGGTCACGGATGTGCCGGAAGAGTGGTACCCCGTCCGGTACTACTGGCACGGGTATCCGGGCTCGATGTGGGGATGGGGGCCGTTGCCGTGGGATCCGGATGACGACTGCTGCTGCGGCGACTGCGACGACGACTGCTGGGATGACTGGCCTTATCCCTGGCCTCCCTACGATTGGGACGACGACTGGGATGGCGACTGGCCGCCTGACGACTGGGATGAGGACTGGGACGAGGACTGGCCTCACCCCTGGCCGCCCTTCCCCTTTCCGCACGGCGAAGTAGAGGAGTAGCGGTCTGGGCCGGCGCCTGAGCACCCCGGGCAACAGTCTGGCGGCCCATCAGTGCGGGCACGGCTTCGTTGCCCTTTTGCTTGTCCTGCACTACAATCGTGAATGAAGTCGTCAGATTGGTGGCGCTAGCTATGATAGTTGAGTACGTGCAAGCAGCGCTTGAGAGGGCGCGCTACGAGTTGATTGACGACGCTGAGCCGTACTATGGCGAGGTGTCGGAGTTGGCCGGCGTGTGGGCTTCCGGCAGAACCCTGGAGGAGTGCAGGCGCCGCCTTGCCGAGGTGCTCGATGGCTGGATTGTCGTACGCCTTGGGCGCGGTCTTCCAATCCCGCCGCTGGGCAACCACACGATATCCAAGCCTGAATCGCTCGAGGTCAACGTCTAAACCGTGGCGGAGCTGAGTCCGGTCTCCTGGCAACAGCTGGTCCGAAGACTCAGACAGCTCGGATTCGAAGGTCCCATAGCCGGTGGCAGGCATCCGTTCATGGTCCGTGGTCAACTTGTCCTGACCATTCCCAACCGCCATCGCGGAGCAGTCAGCGTTGATTTGCTCTCGCGCATGCTGCGTCAAGCCGGCATCACTCGCGACCAGTGGCTGGAGTGAACTCACTGTTGCCCGCTCTCCGCGCCTTGCTCCTCGCTTGATTCTGCTATCTGCTCATCACATACTGTGCCGCACGCAGCGGGGTGCGAACGCGCCCCACGGGAGGTGTGAGCATGGCCAGCAGCAAACCGCAGGCGAAGTCACGGACCGGCCTCGGCGATATCACGCAGACCGCTCTCGAACTCGGAGCGAACGTTGCCGGCGTCGCGCCGGTGGAGCGCTTCTCCGTCGAGGGCGCCGGCTCCTACCTGCCGACCGGCTACTTGCCCACGGAACTGCTGCCCGGCGCGCGAAGCGTCATCGTCGTAGCGGCGCGGGTGCTCGACGGCGTGCTCGCCTCCGCCCTGGAGCCGCTCGACACCACATTCGCCTACGGCACTTTCGGGTACGTGCACGTCAACCGCCGACTCGGCGCCATCACCTACGACCTTGCGAGCCGTCTTGAAGCGCTCGGTTGGCCCTCGCTGCCGCTGGGCGCCTGCGGCGTCTCACGGCTCGACCGCGCGGCGTACGTGGAGGGCAGGACGCTGGGGCCGCTGCGGAGCCTCTTCAGCCTCAAGCGCGCGGCCGTGCTCGCCGGCGTGGGGCGACGAGCCCACAGCGGGCTCGTGGCCACGGCTCGCTACGGGACGAGGGTGCGACTGGGCGCGGTCATCACGACCGCCCCGCTCGAAGGCAGCCCGATGCTCGAAGGCTCGCCGTGCCCGCCCGACTGTGGGAAATGCGCGAAGACCTGCCCGATGGGCGCCATCGGAAGCGACGGCGTGGTCAACCACGTGAAGTGCTACTCGGACATGGGGCGACGCGGCAAGTCGGAGGCGGAATCGCTCGAGGAGATGGTGAAGGCGTACCCGACTCGCGGCGCGGTCGAAGGCTACCTGCCGTACGAGCATTCGGCAATCGACGGGTTCGGCAATCGCATGTGCCGCTCCGTCTGCATGGCGGTGTGCCCGCTGTGGAAGCAGTCGGACGACCCGGCGACCGGCGCGTCTGCCTGACGGGATGCCTGCGGCTCAGGCGGCTGCGAGCACCAGCTCCATGCCTCCGCCCGTGATGCGGAGCAGCCCGTCGCTCACCTCGTACCGCTCCGCTTTCGACAGCGCGTTCAGCAAGTCCTGCTCCTGCTGCATCACACCCGGCTCGTTGCAGAACATTTTCGTGCTGCCGAGCGCGCTGACGGACAGGGCGCCGTCCGTCGCCGAGACGTACTGCCCGAAGTACGAGTTGCATGCGGCCTTGCCGGAGACGCGCGAGTCGTCAGAGAACTCGAGCGTCACTTCGACGGTACTGAGAGCCGACCGCAGGGCGCCGGTCGCGCCGAGCGACTGAAGCTGCCATGATGTCTCAGCCAGCGGCGGGTGGGTCGGCGTGCCCGGTTCTCCCGGCGCCGGTGAGGCGCACCCCGCGGCCGCCAGCAGTGCAACTATCACCGGCAGCAGCCATGTTCGCAACGTCCTGCCTGTCATGTGTTGTCCTCCCGCGCGTTCGTCGCGCTCCCACCGGTATGTACGTGCGGCGCGGCCGGGTATCACAGCGCCCACAGGCGCGGGACGGGAGTCACGTGCGGCGGAAGGTG
>JALNYR010000133.1 GCA_023229725.1 Dehalococcoidia bacterium
CCGTTCAACTCAGCGATACAGTCTCGCATCGGCGTGCCGCCCCTCCCCTGCCGATTGTTGCCCACGAACACCTTGCCAAACGCCTTGGGCAGGTCCATCGCCACGAAATCCGTTGCCCCCGGCATCCAGCCGCAGTCGATTCCGCGCTTGCGCAGGTAGACGGCAAACTTGTCGCTCTCCGAGTACACCGCGTCGTACCGCAGACACTCGTTGACCGTGATCCTGTCGGGATGGCCGATCACCCACAGGACGTTGAACGTGTGCACCGGCAGGTTCTCTACGCCGGAGCCGTGGCAGTTGATCAGCACGTCACACTCGCCCGGGTCAACCGATACGGTGTGGCCCAGCGCCGTCAGCGCTTTCGACAGGCTGTCCTTGAACCAGTAATCCCCCCAGCGCAGCTTGCGCTTCTCGTCCTTCTCACCGTCGCTTGCCGCCACAATGTAGATGTTCACTCTTTCGGCCCCCCGAACCCGCCCACCGATGACCGTTCGGGCAGGCTATCCCATTCCGCCTTTGTCATGTGGTGGTATGGCTCAAGAGGCACCCACATCGTTCCGATGCCGAATGGCCCGAACCCCCCCTCAAGTATCAGGCCGCGCTCGGTGTCCTTGGCCATCACTGGCAACTCGCGCATGCGCAGCCCGAGTGGCCCGTCCTCACCCATAGCCTCGTCCAGGTTGCGCTCTAGCGCCTCCCTGGCACTGTCGCTAATCGGAATACCGCCCGTTGCCATGTCGATGATGTTCAACGTTCCCCCCTCAGCCTTGCGTTTGCCTTTTCCATCCCCTCTAGCAACTCCCCCCGTTCGCCTAACCAACCCATGAGCGCCTGCACGTCCTTCGGAAAGCATGCGCCGGCGTAGCCACGCTTGCCGTCCTGGTGCACGTTCCAGTAGGTCGAAACCAGCGCACGACCGACGTACCCGAGTAGCGGTACCACCTGCCGTACAGCCTCAAACTGCGCCCCCGACCGCGCGCACGCATCAAAGAGCAGATTCGCGAACACGACCTCCATCGCCCCGTGCGTATTGTGCGCGTACTTGATGACCTCCGCCGTGCTCAGATCGACGTACTGCGTCAGTCGCTCGCCAATCGGCAGCCGCCACTCCCACGTGTCTACCCACGGTCGCGAGTCGCCGCAGCCCACCACCTGCGTGTGCGGATGGCGAAAGTCTTCCGCCGCCGTCCGCGCGCTCAGAAACTCCGGCCAGTGATAGACGGTCCACTCGGGATGGATCGCCTGTAGCCACGCGCACGTTCCCGGTAGCACCGTGGAACGTATCACCACGTTCCGCGCGCGCGTGCGCCTGAGCACGTCGCACAGTGGCCCCTGATCCTGCTCGCCGTCCACCGTGAGCGTCGGCACGCACACGAACGCCCAGTCGCAATCGTCGGCTCCCGGCGTCTCGCCCTCCAGCGACACGCCCCCCACGTCGATACCCTCTACCCCTAGCAGGTACTCGTACAGCACCCTGCCCACAACGCCGGTGTGCCCGTAGACGGTAACCCTCACTCGCCCCCCTCTTTGTCCCAAAGCCGCTCGGCTTCCGCACTTGCACGCAGTAATGCCTTGGCGATCCTGCGCGATTCCTTTGCCCCGTGCATTACCCACTCGTCCCCATGGATACGGATACACGCCGTGTCTGGCGGCCCGCCTGCGTGCAGCACAATCTCTACGCCGTCCACCCGCCAGTGATGTTCGTGCCAGTGTTCAATCTCGATTTCGCTCACTCGCATCCTCCTCGCCCAGCCTCCGCCACGCGCTGCCCGTCCAGTACGCGCCGAATATCTCTATCGGCTCAGCAGAGGGTGTGCCGAAGATGCTCTCATAGGGCATTGACAGAACGATGCCCGGAGCGATCATGGCCATCCAACGCTCAGTCTCGCTCACCATCCCTCCTGTTTGACCGCGTCTGCTATGATGCGTTCGATGGCACCGGACTGCTCTACTCTCGCAATCGCCCTCTCATCGGTGATCCAGTTGCTCGCCTTGTGCATGGGCTGCTGTTGTGCCGCCGATTGCACCCACGGTGCGTACGTGACCCCCGTGCCAACAACTGCCTCCAAATCGCCCCGCTGGTCCAGTTTCCAGTCGCCGATCTGTGTGGCGCTGTGCACTGTAGATGCAGATGGCCCGAGCTTTTGGCTCCACGAGTCTGAGCCGCGCGTGTACCCCATCGGCAATCCCGCCTTGCGCCGCTTGGCGAAATAGGCCGCGCGCTGCTTGGCCGATGTCCACTGGATAGGATGGTGCACCGGCCCCGGATACTGCGCAATGGTCCCTAGCACCTGCTCTGCTACCGCGCGCGTCACCCGGCGGATCACCGGGCGAGCCCCGGCACCGAATTTGGCAACCAGTTTGTCGAGCCCATGAATCTCAATGGATAGCATCAGTCCGGCAACCTGCTCAGTACCGTCCAGCATCGACAGTTCGGGTGCGCTGGCGGCCCTTCCCTACCCCACTCCGACTCCGGCGTGCCCTCTAGTGCCCCTTCGCCGCATATCGGGCAGACTCTTTCGTCCATAGCCGTACGCCAGATGCGCGTCATGTGAATGCCGCCGCGCTGCAGCTCCTCCTGCACCTTGCGCTTGCCCTCTGCGTAGGCCCGTGTCGTCTCGGTGACGGCTATCATCTGTGCGCGCCGCTCGCCGAACGCCGGTATCAGCTCGCTCCGCAGCTGGCCTATCGTCATCCCCGATGTCTGTACGAATCGCGACACCACCGTTCTGAGCAGTGCCAGCGTGTTGGCGTCCAGTCCCGTCACCAGGTCATAGACGTAGCGCCCGGCCCACTCTGCGGCCTCGCGCGCAATCACTGCCTCATCCCAGAGCACCGGCACCGCGGCTGCCGCGCTGGCGATTCCCGTCATTGTCATGCGCTCCAGTTCGGGCCGGATCACCGCTATCAGTTTGCCGGCCTCGGTGTCCCAAAACTCGGGTGACAGATTGTTCAGGTCTGGCGGGTCGCCTAGCTCAGCTAGCACATCGTCCAGTTGACCGTTCAGCCGCGCCTTCAACAGGCGCAACAGTCGCAGTTCGTCCACGTCCTTGGCATCGCCGTCCGGGTCCATCTCCCCAAAAAATGTCCTACGGATAGCCTTCGTATCCCCGAAAGGGAGGCGCAAACGCGCCTTTCACCTCCTCCTCGCTCGCCGCCGCGCCCAGTCGCTCGCGGATCACCGCCTGCTCGTCTGCCGTCAGCACGTCAGTGTCAAAGTCCACGTCAGGCGGCTTGCCTGCGCCTAGCGCGCGCAGGCTCTTGCGCTGCCAGCGGTGCAGTTCGTCCTTGCGCGCGGCAGGCGGCCCTTCCTCGCCGGGCAGCGGCCTGCGCGCCGAGACGAGTGCCAACTGGTTCTCTTGCGCCTCCGCTTTCTCCTGCTCCATGCGCATGCGTAAGTCGTCGTACGTCATCTGATTGGGTAGATCGATACCCAACATCTCCATGGCCAGGTCTAGCGGCACGCCGGCCCCAACATACTGCGCCAGCGCGGTACCGCGCTCTGCCTCGTCCTGTTGGAAGATGTCCAGGCTCTGCCAGTCGATCACACAGCGGAGGCCCATCGGCTCGAATATCTGCGTGTTGAGCGCCGCCTGAATAATGACGGCCTCGGGCACGACTGTCTCTGAGTAGAACGCCTGGTGATGCTCTGTCGCCGTCGCAAAGTTTGCCGCATCCTCTAACATCGTCTGCGGCACACCGGCCGCGACCGCGATCTGCTGTCTCACGGCCATGAGCAACTCGGGCATCGCCAGTTGGTCGGTTGGGTAGCCCACGACGATTGGCGTCACCGTGGCGCGTACCGCAACCGTCTCCCACGCGCGCTTGACGCCGCCCACGAAGCGCTTCCACCACTGTTCCAGCCTGTCCAGCTCTGCCTGTGGCGGATTGCCCTCTACCGAGAGCACCGTGCCCGGCATGGCGCCGCGCGCGAAGAAATCGCTCGCGAACGTGTTCATATTCCGCGCAATGCCGCCCTCGGTGAGAATGCTAGACACCCAACCCTTGCCCGGCCCGATCTCACTCGCCAGATTGGGCGTCCACACGTAGACGGCTTGGCTCAGTGGCAGGTTTTCCGGCTCGCCATTCACCCTGCGCTCGAAATGCGTCAACCCCTTGCGTTTGTCGTATACCGGCCTGATTGACGGCGGGTATAGCCAGCGGTAGCCCTTCTCGAAGCCGAACGGGTTGCGCAGTCGCAGGTAATAGGCCGCGCCATATATCTGCAATGCCCCCTCTATCATCCGCAGCATCTGCGGCATCAAGTCGGCGTATTCCCAATCGGTTTCCTCAGCGGCCGGCTCTTTGTCGCCATCTTTCGGCTTATCTGTGGGCGGCACGGCCTTGGTAGGTACGTCTGCCACGTAGTACTTGACGGGTATGCTGGATAGTGCGTTGCACCTCACCTCTACGCACCGCCGTACCCACGACACTGCCTGATAGGCATCATGCTCGGTGAGTTTGCCGCTATCGCCGTGCTGGCCCCATGCGTTCTGCCAGTCGTAGGCGTTCATGGTGACGCTCTTGCCGGATTGGCGGACAGTTGCTATCCACGTATTGGCCACTATCTATCACCCCACAACAGGAGCGGGCCGCCGCCGGCAACCGCGTACCACGCCAGCGCACGCGCTATCACTGTATCGTCGTGCACGCCAACGGGCGCCGAGTACGCCGGCCTGCCCGTCTGCGCGCTGTATTTCACCTCGTAGGCTTCCAACTCCGCCGTCCATATCGGATCCGCCTGCCACTGGCACTCCGCGCGCTCGAAGGCGAGGCGGATCGACTCAATCAGTGGCGGTTTGCTAGATGGCGTCGTGTCGAACGGCTGCACTCCCACGCGAGACAGTGCCGGATCGCGCTGCAACTCCTCGATGATCGGCAAGCCCATCGCATTGCTCTCTGCCACGACCACGCTCACGCCCCAACGCTGTACCAGCGTGACCAGGTCCTGGCGTTGCACGTGGTAATCGATCTCGTTGCGCCTGTGTCGTGCCAACTCTACCCGGCAATCGCTGCACACGACGCTGTAGGCCGTATAGTCACTGACCTTGCCCCAGTCGGCCCCTAGCACCACGTGATGGCCCTTGTGCGTGACGGGGTCCGGGTTGACGGGCGCCAGCATGCAGGCTGCGATGTTGCGGAAAACCGCGCCCTCGTTGTCCAGAAACTCGGCGAGAATCTCCTGCCTGTAGGCGTCCTCAGAGAGATCGGCCGTGATCTCGGCCAGTGCCTCACGGGACAGGTGCGGATTGTCGTGGCTCGTAAAATGCCACGCTTTCCAGCGCCCCGTGTCGTCGCCCAGCGCACGCGCATAGAAGGCATGAAAGTGATTCTTGCGCTTCGGCGTGCTGATAAACCAGGCATCGCCGTCGTTGTCGAGCAACATCGGCGCGCCGACCAGGTCCCACGCGCTCGGGTCCATGATGGCGAACTCATCGAGCACGAGGAAGTCGGCATAGTCACCGCGCAGGGTGTCTGCGTCGAAGGCCGTCTTGGCGCGTATGCGCCCGCCGTTCGGGAACTCAAGCGTATGCCTCGTTTCGTTCTTCTTGACTATGCCGGCGCTAACTAGCGGCCCCAGCCACGTTTTGCACTTCTCCCAGAACGTGTCGGCCTGTTCCTGCGTGGGTGAGGCCAGTAGCACCCGCCGACCCCGTCGCGCCTGTTCGCAAGCCGTTAGTGCCGCAAGCGTCGTTTTCCCACTACGCCGGCCCGAGCATATAACGATGCGCCGCGCAGTCGATTGCTGAACCTCACGCTGTTTCGCATGTGGCGCCGGGAGTGTCACCCGTAGCCTGGTCGTTGCCATACACCCACTCTACAATCACCTTGCCACGGTTTTCATTCACGTTCGGCTGCACCGACCTGCCCCACACGCGGTCCATCACCAGCTCGGCACACGCCTTGCGAAAGAGCGGAGGCAGCACGGGATCGCGCATGTAGCTGACGATCAGCCCCAGCGCGTACTCGGCATCACCGCCAGCATCGGTAATGGCCTTCTCGCGTATTTCGGTTACGAGGCTAACCTTTCTGCCAGCGCCCCGCCTCTTCCCGCCCCAGCCATCCGCCACTTGATTCCTTCTTGAAACCCCGCGTCATTCAAGCTACTTCTCGCGTTCCCCCAGCCACGTGTCCGTCATGCCTTCCCTACAGCGCGCGCTCGCCGTCAGAATGTCCTCGCCGTTCGCGATGCAAAAGATGCTGCCGTCTGGCCTCTCGGCCCACTCAGCCCCTCGAAGCCCTTGCCACCTCGTAAGTTCCTTCGTCCGCACGGCCTGCTCGCGCTGCTCTGCCGTCAATGGCGTCCAGCCCTGGCCTCTCAGCATAACGTTGCAGACATACGTCTTGCCCGTTTCGTACCTCAACATCGGTCTCCCCTCCCCAGCCACGTGTCCATGAACGCCTGGTACTCCCGCCACTCTCGCTGATGCCAGACGCGGCGCCACAGCGACGCCACCGGCACGTACAGCGCCAGGTATGCGTTACCGAGCCAGGTCAGCAGGCGGGACGGTGTCACTGTGTCTCCTGATAATGGGCCCAGGGTAGGGATTTGCACCCGTTTCTTCTGTCCGCCTACCGTGGCGGATACGCGCCTGTTACGCTCCGGGCTAGGCCACGAGGCGGGTACTGCCCCCGCTGCCCGTGTGTAGCCACCGGGAAACAGTTTCGCGGATAGGGCTTCTACCGCTTCCCCGGTGCGGCGTCACTGTCCGCCTGCTCGTGGCTATAACGACTCACCCTGTCTGCTGCCTTGCGGCTCGCCGGTGAGTACGTTTCGTAATGAATGCGCCGCGTTGGTCCCGTGTTCCGCGGCGTCATGCCCAGTGACAAGCACCGTGTACCGCGCCCGGGCCTGGGCAAAGGCGTAGAGCGCCCTCCTACTACTCTTCCACGTCCACGCTTGTGCACTCTGCGCCGTCGATCAGCGTTATGCGCGCGATCCCTGCGTCCATCAGCGTCTGCGTCGCCGCGTCCTCTAGCGCCTCGTCGCTGCGCTTCCCCATGCCCATCCTACCTAGCACGTTGACGACCGCCTCATAGCCCCAGGTTTCGAGGGTCGCGGCGAACAGCCCCCAGAACG
>JALNYR010000134.1 GCA_023229725.1 Dehalococcoidia bacterium
TGGTCAGTGCCGGGGGGCATCGGCAAGCGAAGCGATGCACGCATTGAGGATCGCGAGTTGCTCGTACATGGCCTTGCGGTAATCTCTATGTGTCACCGCAGACCACAGTACAGCTAGCACGACCAGGCCAGCAAACAACGCACGGCACGTCATCGACACCATCGGCGCGAACTCGGCCACCGGCGATACTGCCAATGCAACGCGTTCGAGGCACAGCGACGCGGCCAGGCTCGCGAACACGCGGGCCCGGGCACCAGCCGTTCTGTCGGCAGATGTCGCGATGCCGCAGACGACGGCGGCGCAGACGTACCAGACGGTGGCACCGATGCCCATGACCTCGCCGAATATGGCGCTCTGCAGCCAGGCGAGCCTGGTCAGCGATCCCAGGATTTCCCTGTTCACGGCAGCCATGCGGCGCTGCTCGTCGGCGAGCTCGCGCTGGATCACGAGCAGCTGGCGCTGCCGGACGTCCGCTTCCGCCGCGGAGCCCGCCACGGCAGCAACGGACTCGGCGATCTCGGCGTGCGAAACGACGATGCTGTCGATGCCCTGCCGAGCCACGGTCACCGTCTCGGAGATTCCGCCGAGCGCACCCAATGCGGCTTCGGCAAAACGATCCTGCGCCTCCGCGGCGTCGGTGGCGGTCTTCGCGATAAAACCCAGCGCGGCCTCGCTATCCTCGGCCAGCTGCGCCGTGGCACGTTCTGCGCGAGCCGTCGCCTCGCCGACGGCATCGAGGCGCGCCAGCGTGCGGTCTGAGCTCTCGCCCAGACGGGCTATGCCCTCCGCCGTCGCGCCGAGTGCCCGGTCGACCGCGGCCGCGCGTATGTCCTGCTGCAGCTGACGGCATAACGAATCCGTGTGCAGCAGCACGGTCGTGTAGGCAAGCCACGCGGCATCGTCCATGTCCGCGGCCACGGCGTAAGTACGCCGACCACTCTGTTCCAGATGGCAGTTGGCGAGTGCGAGGGCAAAGCGTCGGAAGTCCTCATCGCTCATGTTTATGCAGCGGTCGGGTAATGCGGTTGCCGCGCTCACCGCACACGCGCTTTGCGCCGAGATTGCTCCCCCGGCCGCGGCCGCAAAGTACTTGGCAACCTCTCCCGCCATGTTCACTGCCGGTAAGCGGTTGCCCGGCTGCAGTGCCGCCGTGTCGGGCCGCCGTCGGTTGAACGGCCACACCGCGCCCGCGGTCATCGCGAGTGCACACACGATAATTGGTGCATAACGCATCGCGGACTATTGGGGTTTTCCCTCCGACTGAATTGACATGGGAAGGGCCTAATATTAAAAAATATAGCGACACCCGAATGCCCCGGCGATACGAAGAACCAGTGCAGAGGGGAGTGGGAAACACGTACACACAGCTTCGTAATTGTTATAGCAGAGCAGCACAGAAAAGCCAAAAAAGGTGACATGGCAGATAACAAACGCGCAATAGAAGGCGATGACGAAAGCACGGCAGGGGCACCACCGGCAAAGCGGGCCAGCCCCGAATGGATGTCCAGTGCCCTGCCAGTGAAGGCCGCGATACTCGCATTCACGCTCGCGGGACTGGAGCGCCTCGGTGGCGGGAGTCCTGCGGCCACGTTTGCGATGGACCGCTACCGGCTCTACGATCTCGCGAGGCGTGTGACGCCGGTAACAAGGATGGTCGCGTTTGGATGGACCGGTGGGAATGCCCAGGCGAGAGCACTGTCAGCGGACGGCGACTGGCGGCCCAGCCCGGCCCCGTACACGTTCGGCGTCGAAGCGGTGTATACGCCCATGGACGCACATGTGTATATCATCGCTTGGGATGGCGGCATATTGTTGATATATAACCGCGTCCGTGGCGAGTGGCTGGTCGCAGCTACTCCACCGTTCCGGACGAAGAGCCCTATCGCGGCCGTCGCGATCAACGATACGCTGCACATTACTACAGCGCACCGTGGCACCAACCAGCACTACATATACAATCGGACGGCGGATAAGTGGTCCGAGGCGGCGCCAATACCCGGGCCTCACTGTATCACGCATATGGTGGCCATTGGGCAAGATGTGTATGCGGTCGATGTGATCGCGACGTCACATAGTATATTGAAATTGAATCTAACAGTCGAACCAGCGGTCATCTCCATCCCAGGGCCACCGGACCTCGCTTTCGTACACACAATTGCGGCCGCCGGTGGTCGAGTCTACGTGTTCACGAACATTCGAGACTGCATATTCGACCCCCTCACAGGTACATGGACCTTTAGGCCGCCGCCATCGGTGTACCGGCGCATCGGGCCGGCCACCGCGGTTGGCCAGTACGTGTACACACTCGAGAAAATGTTTGACGGGGCTTCGCGAATCAATGTTCTCGATACGATCACCGGAAGCTGGCACCTGGGTCCCGATCCACCGCAGGATTGGACCCCCCTCGCCGTGGTGGCTAGCGAATGGATGCCACCATTCAGGGAACCCGCGAGGCCCGTGGTGTAAATGTGAAAAGGGTTGGGAGGGTGACAAAACACAACGCAACAAACAAACAAACATGACGGATAAGAGGCGCAGAGAAGAATCTGAAGAGGGTGTGGCGGGAGCACCGCCGGCAACGCGTCCCGAGCGCGGATGGATGTTCGAAGCGCCAGCAACGGTGGCGCACGCGATGACTACGTTCGCACTCGCGACCATCGAGCGTCTTGGCGCCGAAAGTCCCGCAAGCATGGTAGCGACGAACCCGTACATGCTCTACGAGCTCGCGGAGTATATGACTCCGATGACGGAAAGAATTGTCGCGTTCGGTCTGCGCCCCAAAATGACACAGGTGTGGAAGCTGCTATACGACGGCAGCTGGAAACCTGGCCAGCAAGGACCCATGCAGCTCGCTACATTTTACGTTCCCATAGGTTCGCGTGTCTACGCCATCGACTGGGCTGCCACCCCTGCGATGGCGGCATATGATTACATTGCCGACGAGTGGCAAGAACTGCAACCGCCGCCGGGACGGGTCACTGCGGCATTCGTAATCGATGGTGTGCTGCACATATTCGCCACGGACTTGGTGTCCAGTTGGCACGCCGTCTACGAACCGGCACCGAACAAATGGACTGAGCTGGCTCCCGTGCGCAATAACCCCGCCTTCGTAAAGATATTGCCCATTGGCCAGGATGTGTATGTGGTCCAACGCAGTCGAGTGCGCAATGTATGGTCGGTGGCAGTGTCGAAATTTGATTTCGGTAAAGGCAGTCCGGCCGCTGCGCACTGTGGCCCGGAATGCCCCAAGCGCGATCTTGCGGCCGTGGTCGTCCGCGGCCAAATCTATGTGTTCGCAGCAGGCAGCACCGTCGGGATATACAATCCCGTCACGGACGCGTGGTCCACCACCGACGTGCTGGTGCCGGAATGGTGGGACAGTTCGGCACGTGTGGCCGCGTTCGTGTACTCGGCGACGATCCCGCGCTGGCGGTGCGAAATATTCGACACTGTGATCGGACGCTGGAATCCCGGTCCGAAACCACCGCCTGGTATTGACGTGGACATGTCCATCGTGGCCTTGGGATTGGACGTGCCATTTAAGGAAGACCCGAGGAGGATGGCTACACAAATGTGAAAGCATTATAATGCCGAAAAAAGGAGAAAGGAACCTTCCACGCAACAAAACAAAACATGACGGATAAGAGGCCCAGAGAAGGGTTTGAAGAGGGTAAAGGGGCGGCGGGGGCCCCACCGGCAAAGCGGCCCGAGTCCAAATGGATATCCGAAGAGGCGATGGCGGCAGCCGGTATCAAGGCATTCGCACTCGCGCAGATCGAGCGCCTCGGTGGTGGGAGCCCCGCGGCCATGGTGGCGGTGGACCGGTACATGCTCTACGAACTCGCAGAGCTCGTGGTTCCGCCGCCGCCGGTCCTCGTGTTCGGGTATCAGATGATACCACGCGAGGACCCCAGCGTGGCCTGTGTGTGGAAACTGGTCGGCGACAATTGGCAACCCGGCCGGTCCGGGCCCGATGTACATGGCATAGCGCACGCTATCATCGGATCACGTGTATACGTCATTGGTACGGCCGTGATGGCAGTGTATGACTACGTCCACGATGAATGGAAGAAATTGGCACCTCCACCGAAGCTGTGCACGTGTATTGCCTCGGCGGTTGCGATCGGCGGGATGCTGCATCTCATCGGCAAGGGTGTCGGTAGCCAGTACCACGCCATATACAATCCGTCGACGGACGCGTGGACCTCGGCAATGCCAATGCTTAACTTCGTCGGCAATACGCAACTGGTGACCATCGAGCAAGACGTGTACATGGTGGGCGTCAGCAAGCGGACGGGCGAGGACGACGACAGCTGGTCGCTAGTTGCGGCGAAATTCACCCCCGGAACTGACACCCTGGGACCCCTCTCCTGGGGACCGGCATATTCCTTACGGCCCAGTGTAGCGGTCGTTAACGATCGGATTTATGTGTTTGCGTACTACGTTAATGTCCAGGTGGTCGACCCCCACACGCTCAGGTGGACCGATACTGTTACGTCTATGCCGAGGACGTGGTACATCCTGCAATCCCTCACCGCAGTGGATCAATACCTGTATATGCTATTCTTAACCGACAAGGGTTATCAATGTAAAATATACGACACTGTCACTAATAGCTGGTTCTCGGGTCCTGATCTACCGCAGGGCGTTGCCTTCTTCGATGCCATCGTAGCCCCGACTAGGGAGAAACTACCGTTCAAGGAACCCGTCAGGCCGGCGGTGGAGTGGAAGTGAAAAAGTTCACAGTCTCAACAACGCAAAGAAAACAAACAAAACAAAACATGACGGATAAGAGGCCCAGAGAAGAGCTTGAAGAGGGTAAAGGGACGGCGGGGGTCCCACCGGCAAAGCGACCCGAGTCCGAATGGATATCCGAAGAGGCGATGGCGGCAGCCGGGATCAAGGCGTTCGCACTCGCGCAGATCGAGCACCTTGGTGGTGGGAGCCCCGCGGCCGTGGCGCTGGCGGACCGGTACATGCTCTACAAACTCGCGAAGCTTGTGGTTCCATCGTCGATCCTTGCGTTCGGATGGCGGAATATACCACGCGAGGACCGTGGCGAAGTCAATGTGTGGAAACTAGTAGACGGCAGTTGGCAGCCTGGCAAGTCTGGGCCCGATCTTATGGCCGCGACGTACGCTACCATCGGATCGCGTGTATACGTCATCGAAAGTTCTGCGATGGCGGTATATGACCACATCCGCGATGAATGGAAGAAGTTGGCGCCACCGCCGGAAGTGGGCGTGCGGGCCGTCTCGGCGATTGCGACCGGTGGGATGCTGCACCTCATCGGCGCGGGTATGGGAGCCTGGCGTCACGCCAGATACGATCCAGCAACGAACGTATGGGCGGCGCCAACTACCGTCGGCTCAGACGGCGTCCCGCGACTGGTAACCATCGGGCACGACGTGTACGTGGTGAGTTGCAAGCGGCCGGAGGGAGGCAGCAGCACATTACTAGTAGTAGCGAAATTTGACCCCGAAACCGACACTCTGGGACCCCTCGCATGGGGACCGGCATATTCCCTCGAGTACGAGGCAGTGACCGCCAACGATCAGATTTACGTAGTTGCAGCCAGCAGAAACATTTGGATGGTCGATCCCCGCACGCTCGGGTGGACCGATACTGGTGTGCCGGTGCCGGCGCCAGAGGACAGCCTGTCGACTATTGCCGCAGTGGGTCAACGTGTGTACGTGCCAATCTACGGGCGCAGCGAAACGTGGCATCTTGGAATATACGACACTGCCACCAAACGCTGGGACTGGGGTCCAGATCTACCACAGGACATTGGCGGTTCCGTAGGCATTGTAGCCTGTGGTATGCCGCCGTTCAAGGAACCCGTCAGGCCGGCGGTGGAGTGGAAGTGAAAAAAGTTCACAGTCTCAACAACGCAAAGAAAACAAACAAAACAAAACATGACGGATAAGAGGCCCAGAGAAGAGTCCGAAGAGGGTAAAAGTGCGGCGGGGGCGCCTCCGGAGACGCGGCCCGTCCGCGGGTGGATGTTCGAAGCGCCGGCAACGGTGGCGCACGCGATAACTGCGTTCGCACTCGCGATCATCGAGCGCCTTGGCTCCGAAAGCCCTGCACGCATGCTGGCCGAGAATCCGTACATGCTTCACGAGCTCGCGGAGTACATGACTCCGATGACGATAAGGATCGTTGCGTTCGAGCGGTACCGCCAAAGGACCCGGGTGTGGAGATTGTTATCCGACGGCAGCTGGAAACCCGGCGAGCGGGGGCCTATGCAGTACTCTGCAACATACACCCTCATAGGGTCGCGCATTTACGCCATCGACTGGATCCCCGTCCCCGCTACGATGGCAGTATATGATTACGCTCTCGACGAATGGCGGACGCTGCCACCGCTACCTGCTTGGGTCGCGGTGACTGCTGCAGTGTTCGTGATCGACGGCATGCTGCATGTCTTCGCCACGAACACTGGAATCAGTCAACACGCTGTCTACGAACCGGCGCTGAATAAATGGATCGTGTTGGTGTCCGTGCGCAATACGCGCTGCTTCGCACAGGTGCTGGCCGTTGGCCAAGATGCGTATGCGGTCGGTACGGGTCTACGCAGTCGGGAGCGTGATGTGCGGTCGATGGTAGCGTCGAAATTTGACCTCAGTGGTGCCACCCTGGGCATTGACCACTGGGGACCAGAACACCCCAAGAGTGACCTCCAGGCCGTGACCGTCCAAGGCCAAATCTACACGTTCACATCTGGCAGCGTCATCAGCATATACAATCCCATCACGGGCGCGTGGTCCACCACCGGCACGCCGGTACCGGCATGGTGGGACAAATCGGCACGTGTGACCTCGGTGGGCCAGTTAGTATATGCATCGGTATACGGGCTCGGCCTGGGCTGGCGGATCGAAATATTCGACACGGAAACCGGGCGCTGGCATCCCGGTCCGGCGCCGCCACCTGGTATTGGCACGGACATGCACATCGTGGCCTTGGGGTTGGACGTGCCGTTCAGGGAAGACCCGAGGAGGATAACCACACACACGCAAAT
>JALNYR010000135.1 GCA_023229725.1 Dehalococcoidia bacterium
GCCCTGGCAAAGTCGGTGTCATAGTGAATCTCGTAGAAGTCCTCCGATGCCCCGGCCCACATGACGAGTTGCCGGCGCGTGGGGTGTTTGCTCAGGGCGGGAATCTCCTGCCCCTGACATACGTCCTCGAAGTAGAGCTGCTGAGCCACTGTGTCCCTCCGCGTGTGCGAGCTGTGCTATTGTAGGAGGCGCTCCGCTACGATGCAAGGAGCCACTCCCGCAGGCGGGGCGCAGGGAGTCTCGCGGTGGATTACCGTCAGGTCGAGCAGTATCTGAACACCTTCGTCAACTACGAGGTGCTGCCGCAATTCGGCTTCGTCGCCGCTGACTACGACCTGGCGCACGTCGAAGAGCTGCTGCGCCGGCTTGGCTCTCCCCAGTTCGGGCCGTGCACCGTACACGTCGCCGGCAGCAAGGGCAAAGGCAGCGTCGCCGCCATGATTGCGGAGGCGCTGAGCGCCTGCGGGCTCCGGACGGGCCTGTACACGTCTCCTCATCTGCTCCACATCGGTGAGCGCATCAAGGTGGACCGCACCTGCATCAGCCCGGAGGAGATGGAGTCGGCGATTGAGACGATGCGTCCGCACCTGAACGCGCTCTTGCAGGAGCCCCGGTGGCGAAAGCTCACGTACTTTGAACTGCTCACCGTGATGGCGTTCCTGTACTTCAGAGGACGGTGCGTGGATGCCCAGGTGCTGGAGGTCGGACTCGGGGGCAGGCTGGATGCCACGAATGTGGTGCGGCCGGACGTGTGCGTCATCACGCCGCTGAGCCTCGAGCACACCGCGGTCCTGGGCGACACGGTGGAGAAGATAGCCCGAGAGAAGGCAGGCATCATCAAGAGCGGAGCGACGGTGGTGAGCGCGCCGCAGCCTGAGGAGGCGATGCGCGTGCTTGAAGAGGTATCCCGGAGCCGGGGCGCGGCGCTCGTCCGGGTCGGGTCGGATGTTATGTTCGAGGTGCTGCGGCAGTCGCTCGACGGCCAGACCGTGAGCGTGCGCGGCTCGTTCGGTCGCAGGGTCGTTCGGGTGCCGCTCGCGGGCACGTACGAGGCGGAGAACGTCGCCACGGCGGTGGCTGCAGTCGAGGCGCTGCGCGCCCGGGGCGTCGTCATCGACGCCGAGTGCATGGTGCGCGGCATTGGGCGGGTCGACTGGCCGGGACGGTTCCAGGTGCTGGCGAGGCGCCCGCTGCTCATCCTCGACGGCGCGCACAATCCCGCCTCGATGGGACGGCTGGCGGAGAGCATCCGGGACGTCGTCGGCGGTGGAGAGGTGGTGTTCGTGCTGGGCTTCTCTGCCGACAAGGACATGCACGGGTCGGTGGCGGCCCTCTCGGAACTCGGCGGCCGCATCGTCCTCACGCGGTCGCCGCAGCCGCGCGCGGCACCGCCACAGGAAGTCGCGATGCGGCTGGTCGACCTCGGAGCGAGAGTGACGTGTGAACCCGACGTGGCCAAGGCGCTATGGCTCGCCCGCGACATGGTGAAGATGGAAGGCACGGTCTGCGTAGCCGGCTCGCTCTACCTCGTTGCCGAGGTGCTGCGGCTGTGGCAGGCGCAACCTCCACTATCGGAACGATGGCCGCGCGGACCGCAGGACGACGCCTCCGGTCCGCAACAGGACGGGTAGAGGGTCATTCCTCCGGGAACGATGCCAGTGCTTCCTTGGACAGAGCGGGCCTGAACATCTCCTGCAGCGCCATCACGTGGCTGCAGGTCTGCCATTGCCCGAAGAAGCTGCAGGTGCAGCTCCACTTTCCCTCAGCATAGCTGACCTTGTGCTCGGCGTTCTCGCCATGGAAATCGGCCGCGAGGCTGCTGAGCGTCACACGGCCTGGTTCTTGAGCGTATCGTCTTGCCTTCTCGATCTTCCCGATGAGACTTGACCTCATCCACACGCCCTCCTTTCAATGTCAGTAGGACGCGGGTGCGGCTCGTGAAGGGAGCGGCTGGAGCACGTGCCGGTCCGCCACCTTCCAGTATAACGGAAAGGAGTGGCAAAGCCCAGCGACCAACGTGTGTGGAGGAAGGCGAAAAGCCTACTGCCCGACGGCTGCGGCAGGTCCGGCGTTGCCGTCCTGCATGCCGAGGAAGCGCTCGAGGTCCTCGCGGCGGAAGCGCCTGTCGCGACGCGGGCCTATCCGGAACGCCTGCAGCAGGTTCTGGTCCTCCCAGTTGCGGATGGTGTTGGGGTGAACGCCAAGGAGCTGTGCCGCCTGAGCGGTCGACAGCAGGGCGGGTGGTGTTGCCGGAATCGTCTGTTTTGTGGTCATGTTCTCACTCAACTTCAAGTGTCCTCACTGTAGCTCCCGCGGACTCGCCCGTCATCACCTGAAGGTCGTGCGACAGGCAGCCAAACGTCCTGCCGCATTGGTCACGGTGGCTGTCGCGTCTGCTCGACGGGCCGCGGTGCGTACCGCGACACGTTGTCGTTGCTCTGCCGGCCGCGTGTGCGCTAGAATGCAGTGTTACTACCGTCTCCGCCGTGCCAGTCCCCATGAGAGACCGTCTTTCCGAAGCACTGCGCAATAGCACCGCCGATCAGGTCGAGGTCCGCTACGAGGTCCGAGACGCGACACGCATTACGTATCGCGGCAAAGAGCTTGAAGAAGCGAGCCTGACCAGTGATAACGGTGGGTGCGCCCGCGCGCTCGTGAACGGCGGCTGGGGCTTCGCCAGCTTCAACGACGTGGGTGCCGTCGAGGATAGCGTCGCGCGCGCCGTCGGCTTCGCCGGGCACTCCGGCGGCGAGGCGCTCTCGCTGCCCCCGCGGGAACCGTGCGACGCAAGCGTCGCGAGTCTTCCTGCCCGGAGCGTGGAGACGGTTTCTCTCGAGGAGAAGAAGCTACTGCTCGATGAGTACCGGGACATCATTATGTCCAGTCCTCGCATCCAGAGCTGCCACATCCTGTACTCGGACTCGCTGCGGACGGTGCGGTACGCGTCATCGGATGGCTGCTACATCGAGCAGCGCGTGCCGGACCTGGCTCTGCGGGTAGCTGCGATTGCGCGCGACGGCAGCGAGGTGCAGCAGGCAGGAGTGAGCCTGGGGAGCGTGGGCGACTTCTCGGCAATCGAAAAGTTGCACGACCAGGTGAGAGACGTGGCGCGACGTGCGGCGGCGTTGCTCGATGCGACGAATGTGAAGGGCGGCGAATACACGGTCGTACTCGACCCGGTGCTCGCGGGCGTGTTCACCCACGAGGCGTTCGGGCACCTGTCGGAGGCGGACCTTGTGTACGACAGCCCGCAGATGAGGGAGCTCATGACCATCGGTCGCCGTTTCGGCGGGCGGCATCTGAATATCGTCGACGATGCGACGATATCCTCGCTGCGCGGCGGCTACGCCTACGACGATGAGGGAACGCCCGGTCAGCGGACGCACCTGATACGTGAGGGCGTGCTCGTCGGGCGGCTTCACTCGCGTGAGACCGCGGCGCGTATGGGCGAGGCCCCTTCGGGGAATGCGCGGGCCATCGACTACCGTTTCAGCCCCATCGTTCGCATGAGCAACACGTACATCGAACCCGGCGACGTGCAACTGTCGGACATGCTGGCCGATATCCAGGAAGGCGTGTATGTGAAGGACTGGTACGGCGGCCAGACGAGCCTGGAGATGTTCACGTTTTCCGCCGGCGAGTCCTACATGATCAGGAATGGCAAAGTTGCGGAGATGCTGCGGCCGGTGGTGCTCACGGGCAACGTGTTCACGACGCTGGAGCGCATCGACGCCATCGGCGGCGACCTCGACATGAACCAGGGTGGCGGGTGCGGCAAGAGCGGCCAGTCGCCTCTCCCTGTCTCGAACGGCAGTCCGCATGTGCGGATAAGTCGCTGCGTGGTGGGGGGGCGGTGATGGAGCAGCTCATCTCGCTGGCTCTGCGGCAGTCGCAGCAGGCTGAGCTCTACGAAGCCCACGGCGAGAGCACGCTCGTTCACTTCGAGGCGAACCGGGTCAAGCAGATAGAGCGACGGCAGAGCAACAACACAGCGCTGAGGCTTGTACGGGACGGCAGGATGGGGTTTGCCTCGGCGAGCGGTGAGACGTCCGGTACGAGACTGGTGGACATGGCGGTGCAGACGTCGGCCTTTGGCGCTCCGGCGCGTTTCGCCTTTCCCGGCGTGCAGCAGTGGCCTTCGTTGAACCTCTACGACGAGCGCGTGGCATCCATCGAGACGGCTGCGCTCATCACCATTGGCCTGAACATCATCGAGCGCGTCAGGGCGCGGCAAGCGGACGTGCTGTGTGAAGGACTGGTCGCGGCCAGCAAGGTGAGAGTTCGCATCGCCAACAGCGCAGGACTGGATGCCTCGTATCCCCTGACAGCCATTTCGGTCTCCATGGAAGGCATGCGGGTCAACGGCACCGACATGCTGTTCATCGGGGACAGCAAGCGGTCGGCGTGGTTGCTGGAAGACACGGATTCGGTTGCCAGGACGATGCTGCTGCAGCTTGACCGTGCGGTCGGCTCGGCTTCCATCAGGACGGGGACCTTTCCGGTGCTGTTCACCCCGCACGGCGTGGATGTTGCACTGCTGCTGCCGCTGGCCGTGGCGTTCAACGGCAAGAATGTGCTGGAGAAGGCATCGCGACTGGCAGGCAGGCAGGGAGAAGCGGTGTTCGACAGCGGTCTGACGCTGTGGGATGATTCGACCCTGGAAGGACGGCCCACGAGCGCACCGTTCGATGCGGAAGGTTCGCCCTCGCGGCCGTTGTGTCTCATCGAGTCCGGCGTGGTGGGAGAGTTCCTGTACGACCTGCAGACCGCACGAGAGGCGGGAACGCAGAGCACGGGCAGCGGGCGCCGCATGGACGCGCGCAGTCCTGTTCGACCCGGCATGAGTGCGTTCTGGTTTGAGCCGGGGAAGAAGACTTTCGATGAGATGCTCTCGAGCATCGACAGCGGACTGGTCGTGGAGGAACTCATCGGGGCCGGCCAGGGGAACCTGCTGGCGGGCGACTTCGGAGGCAACGTACTGCTCGGCTACAAGGTCGAGAAGGGCGAGATAGTGGGCAGGGTGAAGGACACGATGATTGCCGGCAATATCCTCGACGTGCTGAGTCGCAACGTCGTCGTCGGCAGCGACTCCCGCTGGGTGGACGGCCATCTCTGGACGCCTTCCATACTGTGTGATGGGGTCTCGATATCGGCCAAAGGGGGTGCAGCGTGAGAGAGGCCAAAGGTCAGAAGGGTATCTCCGTTACGTTGTCCGAGATACCGGAGGTCGAGAACTGCGTCATGCTGGCGTCATGGCCGGGCATCGGCAACGTCTCGCTCATCCTCGCGCGCTACCTGAAGGAGAAGCTGGGAGCGAGAGAGATAGGGCAGATCGACCCGAAGTACTTCTTCGAGCCGGTCGGGGTGATGGTGAGGGAGAACGTGGTGGAGGAGCCTCGTTTCCCGGGGAGCAAGTTCTACTACTGGGAGAAGGAAGACAAGAGCCTCGGCCTCGTGCTCTTCATCGGCGAGGAGCAGCCGCAGCCGAAGGGATACGAGATGGTGGACACGGTGCTCGATGCGGCCGAGCAGCTTGGTGTGAAGCGCATCTACAGCTGCGCCGCCGCCGTGACCCGGATCCACTACTCGGAAGAGACCAAGGTCTGGGGCGTAGCGACGCGGCACGAGCTGCTGGAGGAGTTCAGCCGCTACAAGGTCATCCTGAGAGGCACGCTGCGCATCGCCGGGTTGAACGGCCTCGTGCTGGGGCGCGCCAAGGAGCGGGGCATCGAGGGGCTCTGCCTGCTGGGGGAGGTCCCGGGCTTTGCGACGCAGATGGCGCACCCAAAGGCCGCGCTGGCAGTGCTGAGCATCCTGGCCGAGATGCTGGACCTCACGGTCGACATCGAGGAACTCAACGGGCTTGCGAAGAAGTCGGAGCTGGAGATGGACGTCATCTCGAAGCAGGCTACCGCGGCCTACATCGACCAGTTCACCGAGCCCATCTGGGAGCAGGATGAGGGCGAAGAAGACGAGGAAGAGGACGAGGAGGAAGAGGAAGAAGACGAGGACGAGGAAGAGGAGGACTTCGGTCGTAATTGACCACCCGTACGCCTGCTGCTAATATCAGGCTGGATGTCGATTCTCACCGAGCTTTGCCGCCAGATGGCGAGTTGCCAGGGGTGCGGCCTGGCTCAGCAGCGGACACGGGTTGTGCCGGGAGAGGGAGCTGAGGACGCCGCCATCCTGTTCATCGGCGAAGCGCCCGGCTTCAACGAAGACCAGCAAGGGCGCCCTTTCGTGGGAGCGGCCGGCGCGTTTCTCGACGAGTTGCTGCTCTCCATCGGTCTTCACCGGCACGAGGTGTACATAGCCAACGTTGTCAAGTGCCGTCCGCCCGGCAACCGCGACCCGCTTCCCGGCGAGATTGCGGCGTGCAGGCCGTGGCTGGACCGGCAGATAGAGATGATTCAGCCGAAGGTTATCGTGACACTCGGTCGGCACTCTCTGGCGAGATACCTTCCCGACGAAGCCATCGGCAAGGTGCATGGCAAGCCACGGCAGATGGGCGATGTGCTGTGCTTCCCGATGTACCACCCCGCGGCGGCGCTCCACCAGGCCAGTCTCCGCGGCGTCATCGAACAGGACATGCAGCGCCTGGCGCACGTATTGAAGGATATGGAGAGCGTAGGGCCGCCCGGTCAAGAATCCGCGGGTGGTTCACAGCTCGCCCTTTTCTAGAGACATGGATAATCCCGAACAAAACACACAACAGACCACCGCAGCTATTTCACAGACTCAGGCTCCTCGTCCTGCCTCGCGGCGCCGGAGAGCGCATAGGAAGTCCACCCAACCCCGGCTTCGCCTCATCCCCCTCGGAGGACTCGGCGAGATCGGGAAGAACATGATGGTGCTGGAATGCGGTGATGACATCATCATCATCGATGCGGGCCTCATGTTCCCGAGCGAGGACATGCT
>JALNYR010000136.1 GCA_023229725.1 Dehalococcoidia bacterium
TCAGAAGATTGCGGAGACGTGCGAGAAGAACGGCTCGGTTGACACGCTCATCGCCGAGAGCCGCGAAGAGCAGGCCCACATCCTGCATATCCGCAGCGAAGAGAGCATGACGTACAAGGCGCAGCTCGCCGAGATTCTCGACGTCACGGTGCCGCCGGCGTCTGTCGGCGACATGATGGACGCAGTGGACAAGCTTGCCGCGGAGTACCACACGAAGATCCCCATGGTTGCCCATGCGGGCGACGGGAACTTCCATCCGCACCTCATGCTTGAACTGAAGGACCGCGGCGTCGTCAAGGAAGTTAAGAAGAAGCTGTATGGTAAGGCTGTCGAGTTGGGCGGAGTCATCAGTGGCGAGCACGGCATCGGCAAGACCAAGCTCGACGAGCTCGCGATGTGCATCGACCCGAAGTCTCTCGAGCTGATGCGGGGTCTGAAGAAGCTCTTCGACCCGAACAATGTGCTCAGTCCCGACTCCGCCATCAGGTGAAGCGGCGGAACCGTCGACGGATTGCCGGTTGCACAAACGAACAAGGAGGATAAGACAGACGATGATTGATGTTGCAGGCTTGAAGAAGATTGTCGGTGAGGACTGGGTCATCACCGAGCGGGACCAGATGCAGACCTACCTGTACGATGAGACGACGCCCGACCAGCGGCTCAAGCCGGCCGAGCACGTGGTTGTCGTGAAGCCGGGGACCGCCCAGGAGATATCGCAGATCATGAAGCTCGCAAACAGGGACAAGACGCCCGTGTATCCGCGAGGCGCGGGCACCGGCCTCGTGTGCGGTGCGATGCCGACCCGGGACGGCATCGTTGTCTCGATGGAGCGATTCGACAAGGTCGAAGAGGTGGACACGGAGAACCTCATGGTTGTGGCTCAGGCGGGCGTCACGCTGGCGCAACTGCTGAAGGCGGTCGGGGATGCCAACCTGCTGTTTCCGCCCCACCCCGGCGATGAGGGCGCACAGGTTGGTGGCATGATTGCGGCGAACGCCGGTGGCTCTCGTGCCGTGAAGTACGGCGTGGTGCGACAGTACGTGAAGGGCCTTGAGGTTGTCCTGCCCACCGGCGAGATAACCACGATGGGCGGCAAGCTGCTCAAGAACAACACGGGCCTCGACCTGATGCACCTGATGATTGACAGCGAGGGCATCCTCGGCATCATCACGAAGGCGACGATGCGCCTCTACCCGAGATTCGCGGGCACCGCGACGCTGGTTGTGTCCTTCGAGGACCGCCAGAAGGCCATCAACACCGTGCCGAAGATACTGCAGAGCGGCGTCATCCCCATGGCCATCGAATACGTCGACCACGAGGTCATCGTCTTCTCTGCCGAGAACCTTGGCATGAAGTGGCCCGCCGAGAAGGGCAGGGCCCACCTGCTGCTGATACTGGCCGGCGCCAACGAGGATGATGTATACGCCCAGGCCGAGACGATGTCACAGGTCTGCCAGGCAAACGGAGCCATCGATGTTCTCATCGCCGAGCGTCAGCAGGAGCAGGCGGACATCCTCAAGATGCGAAGCGAGATCTACTCGGCTATGAAGCCGAAGATTGCGGGTGACTCCGATATCACCGTGCCTCCTGCGAGCCTCGGCAAGATGCTCGACGCACTGGATGAGATTGCGAAGAAGTACAACACGAAGATCGCCACCATCGCGCACGCCGGGGACGGCAATTTCCACCCCTACATGCTGAAGGAGTTGGTGGAGCGCGGAGTCGCCGAGGACGTGAAGAAGGAGATCTACAAGGCGGCGGTGCAGCTCGGCGGCGTCATCACCGGCGAGCACGGCGTCGGGAAGATCCGTCTCAAGTACCTGGAACTCCTGATGGACCCGAAGCAGGAAGAGATCATGCGGGGCATCAAGAAAGTGTTCGATCCGAACGGCATCCTCAACCCGGGAACGGCCATCAGGTGACGTGCGATGTTTGCCGAGTTTGACCTCCCATATGGAACGTCAAGCCTGAAGGTGCGCGTGCCCGAGCGCAACCTCTCCTTCGTGCTGGAGTCGCGCGACCAAGCGGGACTGCGCGACGAACGCGCGGCCGTGCTCGCGGCGCTACGAAATCCCATAGGCGCGAAGCCGCTGGCGCAGTCCCTGCGCCGCGGCGATCGCGTCGTGGTGATTGTGACGGACAACACTCGCGCGTGTCCCGGTGACCGCCTGCTGCCACCCATTCTTTCCGAGCTGGAATACATCGTGCCGCGCGAGGACATCACGATAGTGGTGGCACTGGGTCTGCATCCTCCTCTGGATGCGGATGGGCTGCGACGCCTGCTGGGGAGCGACATCGTAGCTAACTATCGCGTGCTCAACCACGACCCCGCGCAGACGGTGAACATCGGCACCACGACCCGCGGCACACCGGTCGACATCTACAAAGTGGTGGTTGAAGCCGATTTCCGCCTGTCCACCGGATTCATCGAACCGCACTTCTTCGCGGGGTTCTCGGGCGGGCGGAAGAGCATCGCTCCGGGCGTGTTCGGCGTCAGCTCCGCGTACGTGAATCATGGCTACCGCATGATTGAGCACCCGGCCGCCCGGGCCGGTGTGCTTGCCGGCAACCCGATACACGAGGATATGGTCGAGATGGCGAGGATGGCGCGTCTGGACTTCATCGTCAATGTTCTCCTCAACCGGAAGAAGGAGATAACGCATGTGTTTGCGGGCGACGCCGTGGCTGCCCACGAGGCCGGGTGTGCTGCCGCGCGCGAGAACGCGGGTGTGCAGGTTCCGCACCGCGTGGACATTGCCATCACGACGAACAGCGGCGCGCCGCTGGACCTCGACCTCTACCAGACCGTCAAGGGGATGGACGTGGCGTCTCTGGTGACTCGCGATGGCGGGGTTGTCATCATCGCTTCCAGTTGCGCCGCCGGAACCGGTCCGCAGTCGTTTGTGGATGTCCATCGTTCATGCGATGGCCCCATCGAGGTGCTGCAGCGCATTCGGCGCGAGGAGCCGCTGGGCGTGCAGTGGCAGAACCAGATTCTTTCCCGCATCCAGATGCGCAATCACGTGATGCTCAAGTCTCAGCTTGACGACGCGTTAGTGAGGAGTATGCGGCTCGAGCCGGTCCACAGCCTCGACCTGGCCCTGGCGGAGGCGTTGAGGCGGCTGGGTGCGTCGGCCGAGGTTGGCGTCATCCCGGACGGCCCTCTTGTTCTGCCTCTACTCTCGGCATAGGTGCTCTGGTCCTGGGCGGGCGTTTGCCGGGTCGCTGTGGAGGCCGCACAGCACGCGAGGCCGGCTGTGTGCGGGCGGGCCAACCGTGTCGGGAGCGACTGGCTCGATACGATGCATGCATGAGGCGCTGCACGACGAACTGCGGACTCTGCCATCGGCCTTGTCAGATATGGGCGTGGAAGGAGGCACTCCGACTTCATCTTCCAGCCGCGCTATTGACATCTTCGTTTGGCCCTTCCTATACTTTCGTACGTGGTGGGAGGCCGTGCGCGGCCTTCCCATCTGTCTTGTCTATCCGGGCGACCAAATAATCAGGAGGTGAAAGGTGAGCAAGAAGTTGATGTGGTCCCTCATTGGTGCATTGACCGTCGTCAGCATGCTGATTGCCGGCTGTGCTCCAGAACCGACTCCCACAACCCCGACTACTCCCACAACCCCGACCACTCCGACCACCCCGACAACCCCGACGACTCCCACCCAGCCCGCAGCGCAAACGTATAAGTGGGTTGGACAGTCCCACGCCGGCGGTAACACCGCGCAGCACACGTCTCTGCTGAGGGTTGCGGAGAATATCGAGACCGCCAGCGGCGGTCGCATCCAGATGGCCACCGAGATCGGTGGCGGCATTGCGCCCGCAACGAAGGAATTCGATGCGGTCGCGACCGGCACGCTTGACTACGCCGTGACGTGCTTCATGTACTGGGTGGACAAGATGCCACAGTGCGGTATCTTCACGATGGTTTCCGGAGGCATGTCGCCCATGGAAGCCATGGCGTGGTTCCGCGATGGTGGCGGCTATGACCTGGCCTACCGCATGGTCGACTCGGTCAACATGGACGTGCAACTGGTGGACAACGGCGGCTGGATGGGCACGCCTGAGATCTTCCTGTCCACCAACAAGGTGCTTGCCAAGGCCGGTGACATCAAGGGCGTGAAGGTTCGTGCTGCCGGCGACGGCGCCGAGATCCTGACCAAGATGGGCGCGTCCACCGTCATGATGCCGGCCGGCGACGTGTTCGAGGCCATGGAGCGCGGCGTCGTTGACGCATTCGAGGTGTCCGGCGCGACTCTGAACTGGAACCTCGGACTGCAGGATGCGGCCAAATACATCTACCTGTCCGGCGCTCGCCAGCCGTACGAGTACAACCCGTTCATCATCCGCAAGAGCACCTGGAACAAGCTTACGCCTGACCTCCAGGCCATCATCAGCGAGGTGAACCAGGCTGAGACCATCCGAGCGTACACCGAGCTGCTGCAGAGCGAACTCGTCGCCCTGGACAACTTCCGTGATTACGGTGTCCTGGTTGACAAGCTGCCGGTCGCACTGGAAGAGGAATATCTGGCGGCTGCCCGTGCCTTCTACAGTGCCAAGACTGCCAGCGATCCTTTCGCCAAGGAGATTCTGGAATCCTACTGGGCCTTCCAGGAATCCATACGCGCCGTCTGGAACCGCGTGTAGCGAGTCTCCCTTCAATCAGTTCTGACTGAACGCACGCCTCGCCCCGGGCAGGTGGCCCGGGGCGAGGCCAAGGTGTTATAAACGTGAAAAGACTCCTGAAGACGATTGACTCAGTCAACGCCTGGATGGGCCAGGCGGTGAAGTACATCTGTCTTGCTGCGGCGGCCATCACCTGTATCGAGGTGGCTCAGCGATACCTGTTCAACCACCCGACAATGTGGGGTTATGAACTGCCCATCCAGCTGGGCGCCGCGATGTACGCCCTCTCGTGGGGCTATGTCCTCCTCGAGAAGGGCCACGTCCGGGTTGACCTCTTCTACGCGAAGTTCTCGGAGCGAAAGAAGGCCGTCGTTGATACGGTATGCTTCGCGTTGCTGTTCTTCCCCGTGATTTCCGTCATCACCTACAAGGCATTCACGTGGATGGCGTATGCCTGGAGGATTGGTGAGAAGTCGGTGTTTACGTACTGGTATCCTCCGATTGCGCCGATGCGGACTCTCATCTTCGTCGGCGTTGCGCTGCTGCTCATTCAGGGATTGGCCCAGTTCTGGCGTGATCTCTACATGGCGGCCAAGGGTGAACGATATGATTGACATGAGTGCTGAGCTCGTCACCGCTCTCTTGATGGGCGGCATCCTCGTTGGCGTCTTGCTTGGCTATCCGCTTGCCATCTCGGTGGGCTCGGTCGGCTTCATCGTTGGACTGCTTCTCTGGGGTCCCGGCATCATCGCCGACATGTACTACACGCGGATGTTCAACCAGATAACCAACTACACACTTCTCGCGGTCCCCTTCTTCGTTCTCATGGGTGTCATGCTTGAGAGAACCGGCGTTGCGGAGGACCTCTACTCCTCGCTGTACCTCTGGTTCGGTGGGGTGCCGGGCGGCCTCGCGATTACCACTATTCTCATCGGGACGGTCATGGCCGCCTGCGTGGGCGTCATCGCGGCGTCCACGATGATGCTTGCCCTCGTCGGCATCCCGGCGATGCTGAAGCGTGGCTACAGCAAGCCGCTCGCAACGGGGTCTGTGTGCGCGGGGGGAACCCTCGGCATCCTTATCCCGCCGAGCATCATGCTGGTGGTCTACGGACCGATGGCCAACCTCAGCGTTGGCAAGCTCTTCTTCGGGGCATTCCTTCCGGGCTTCCTGCTTTCGGCACTGTACCTCATCTACATAATTGTTGCGTGTCTTCTGAATCCAAGGATGGGTCCTCCGGTTCCCAAGGAAGAGCGCAACGTCCCCTTCGTCAAGAAGACGGTGCTGCTGCTGAAGTCGCTCGTCCCTCCCCTGCTCATCATCCTGGCGGTGCTGGGGAGCATCTTCTTCGGCATCGCGGCGCCCACCGAGGCGGGAGCGGTTGGTGCGCTGGCCGCCACGGTTCTTGCGATGGCGTACCGGAAGTTCAGCATCAAGGCACTGAAGGAGGCCTCTCTCTCCACAATCAAGTTGAGCGGCATGATCCTGCTCATCGCGTCCCTGGCGTTCGCCTTCGTGGGCGTGTTCATTCGGGCGCAGTGTGGAGGCGTTGTTGAGGCCCTGCTGCTGGCGACTCCGGGCGGCAAGTGGGGCGTGTTCTTTGTCGTCATGTTCATCCTTTTCATTCTAGGCATGTTCATCGACTGGATAGGCATCGTGTTCATCATGGTGCCCATCATCACACCCGTTGCTGCGACGCTCGGTTTCGACCCGCTCTGGTTTGCAATGATGGTGTGCGTCAACCTGCAGATGTCGTTCCTGACGCCGCCGTTCGCCTACGCTATCTTCTTTGTGAAGGCGGCGTGTCCGCCCGAATTTGGCGTTCAGACCGGCGATGTGATCAGGGGCGTGATACCTTTCATCATCCTCATCATGGTCGGTCTGGTTCTGTGTATCATCTTCCCCGAGATCATCCTCGTGCTTCCGCGCCTGATGCTGTAGCCGGTTGTGTACTGTCATACGCGAGGGGGCAGCGGTCAGCTGCCCCCTCTCTTTTCGTTCGACGGCTGAATGGAGCGTCCGCGTGATAGAGGATTGTGGGCTGCGGATACCCGCGCTCTGACGGGGGAGCCCGACGGCATGGTTCCGGTCCGGGAGCGACACACTTGAACGGCGTCACGTGGTGTCCCGT
>JALNYR010000137.1 GCA_023229725.1 Dehalococcoidia bacterium
CGACGCTCTTCCGATCTGATACGCAGTAGGCGGAGCGGAGCGGCTGAATCACGCGGGACACGTTGGACGAGACGTTGATTATCTTGCCCTTGCGCTGCGCAATCATGTGACGGCCAACGTCACGGCAGCAGAGAAAGACGCCCCTCAGGTTGACGCCCATGAGCGTGTCCCACTCTTCAGCCGTGATGTCCTCTATCGGCTTGCGCACAATGACCGCCGCGCTGTTGACCAGTATGTCGATGCGCCCGTGCCGACTCAGAACGGTATCGACCAGCCGGGCAACCGACTTCTCGTCAGCCACGTCAGCCGGAATCGCGGTTGCGGTCAACCCCTGACTGCTCAGCCTTCCGGCGGCGGCCTGTCCCTGCTGCTCCCGCCGATTGGCGATGACAACCCGCGCCCCGTGTCGGGCCAGTCCTTCGGCGATGGCAAAGCCGATGCCCTGGTTTCCACCCGTGATGATTGCGGTCCTGCCGGTCAGGTCAAACATGCTCATGTCGCCCTCCTGTCGCATTGCTGTCGGCCGGGACTCCGGCTGTCGCGCGGTCCGGCCACGGCTCTTTGTCTCGAGACGGTGCAGCGCATGATAACAGGGGAGAGGGGAGAAAGGCAGGGCTCAGGCGGGTGGGAACCGGGCTGCCGCACAGGCACCGACCAGTCAACGCAGAGGGGCGCCACGCGGCGCCCCTCCGAGCTAACTCAGGACCCTGGTGTCTCTCTAGAAGCACTGTGAACACGTGGTGACATGGAAGGTCAGCGTGACGCTGTCCTCTTGCCCCTTGCCGTTCCTGGCGGTGACAGTCACGGTGAAGTTGCCGACCGCGTGAGGCGCGAGCCACTTCACAGTGTCTCCGGAACCGACGATCTCACCCCTGGACGCGGTCCACGTGAATGTGATGCCGTCGGTATCGGCCACCTCGCACTTGATGGTGCAGTCTCTGTCGACGAGTATCGAGTAGCCGGCCATCGACTGCTCCAGGTACTTGTGGTCGGCCGTCACTGACACCCCGAGGATGTCGGGCGATGAGCTGCCCTGCGCCGGCGCATCCGACCCGGAGTCGATGGAGTCGTCATCCTCGCCTTCATTCGCCTCGTCCTCTTCCTCATCGTCTTTGACAGAGACGTTGATTGACTGAGCGTCGCCGGCTCCGTTGCCGTCCATGACGGTCACCCGCAGCTGGTACGTACCGGGTTTCGATGGCGCCGTCCAGCGTGCGTCGGAACCGTCGGAGGAGATGGCGCCTTTCGAGCACCACCAGGTGTACTCGAGCGATGCCTCGTCGTCACAGATGACGTTGCACGTGACGCGGCAGGTGCCCTTCGGAGCAACGGTGTCGGGACTCACGCTCAGAGAGGCGATGTCCGGTCCGACCGCCACGACGTTCTCTTCAACGACGCTCGGCGCCGGGCTGACCTCGGTCGCGGGCGCCGACGCAAACGCGAGTGACGGTGTCTGCACCACCGGCATCTCCCTGTCTGCCATGGATTCGAAGAAGCCAGGTTCGGGGGACATGGCGGCAAGCGCACTCTGGTACTCCACGACTGCTTCGTTGCCTTCCAGCGACGCCAGCGCCTGAGCGAGAACCGTTGCGGCGTGCCGGCGCGCCACGTCGATGGCGTCGCCCGACCACTCCGGCAGCAACTGAGCTGCTTCACCGAGGACCCACTGCTGACTGAGGTGGTCGTTCTTCAGTCTCCCCAGCAGCAGAGAAACATCGCTGCCACGTTCCGCGGCGATGACCAGCCAGCCGACTGAACGGTCGAAGTTGTTCTGATAGGTCGCGCAGTGCTTCGTCGCGGTGACGTAGTCCTGCTTCTGGACCAACTCGCTGATGGAGACGGCATCCTGGTTGGCAAACTCGAGGCTCAGATCCGATTTCTCGGTGTTCTGCTCAGCGAGGCTCATGCGCACGTCGCGATACGCACTGACCGCGGGATAGACCGGTGACGACGGGAGCAGAAGGCCGGACGTGTCATAGTCCAGGCGCATCGGCTGAGGAGCGGAGGCTTCGCCGTGGACAGCAAGAGGGCTCAGCACAACGACGCCGACCACGAAGATCAGGAGTAGACGGACAAACCAGAGTCCTCCCTTCAATGGCCGCCCCCTTTCAAGTTCGTCTGTGGCGCCGGCCCCTTCACCGGCTGCCCCCGGCACACAAGCAATGGAAACGTTCTAGGGTTCAAGACGTTTAGACTGCTCGAGTCGGACGACATCCTGTCCAGCAGTCCTGTCGGTCTTCAGCATGCCTTGCAGCGCCTGCAAGAGTTCCACTGAGTGCCCGTCGAGTCCCTCCTGGTCTACCGAATACAGCCCCCAGGAGCCGTCGCGGCGCGTCTTCAACAGACCGGCATCGTACAGGGCCCCGAGGTTCCGGGACGCCCGTGTCTGCGAGACCTGCAAAGCCTGCATGACTTCGCTCACGGAGCACTCCCTGACCATCACGATGTTCAGGATTCGGAGCCGCGTTTCTGCCGATATTGCCTTGCACGCCCTGACCAGCTCTCTCATGGAGGTGAGATATGCGGATATGCGCATATGCGCATTCCAACATATGGCCATGCTAAGACTTCGCGTCACCTTTTGTCAATACCTCCGGCTCTCAGTGCAGCCCAACGCCTGTCCCGGCGTCTCGTGACGCTCCCGGCCGCGGCTGCATCCCTCTTCGTCCGACCATGCATCGCGCGTTCGCGTGCTACAATGCCGGAACTTGTTCGTTCATCTCGTGGCTGGACTCACCGCAAAGGCGCGGCGCCGGCTCATCGAAGCGGCGCCGAACGTTCGTCGGCGGTGTCGCTTCGCACTTGAACACCGCACCGGCCCTCTCATCGCCCTGTGGGTGCTCTTCGTCCTGTATCCGAACCCGCTCAACATCGGCGTCAGCGTCTACCGTGTCTTCAATCCCGACATCGACCCCCTGGCCGTGGCTTCCATCAGCGAAGGGCTGCCGGACGACCCGGCGGCCATCGAACAGGAGATACTCCGCCGCATACCGTATCGATACGACTGGGAAGTCCACGGCATGCCCTGGTATTTCCCGCCCACGCAACGCGTCGTTGAGGCGGGAGTGGGCGACTGCAAAGCCCGCGCTGTTGTGCTGGCATCAGTGTTCGACCGGCTGGGCGTCCCGTACCGCTTCAACAGCTCGTTCGTCCACGTATGGGTGGACTACCAGGGCAAGAACGAGACCGTCTTCGAGAACCCTGATGCGCGTTTCTACCAGCAGGACCCGGAGACCGGGAAGCGCCTCTTCCAGCTTCCGAAGATAGAATGGAAGCTGTGGTTCGACAGCACCGTCGAGGGCCTCTGGACGGTGATGCCGCTGCTCAGGAAGGTCCTGCTGCTGTCCGGAACGGCCCTTCTCGTGCTGGCGCGAGTGCTTTTGCGGCGAAACACGGGCCGAAGTATTGACAACACCACGGTTCTCTAGTAAAAATAGCTTTGAGCAGTGGTACGAGCTCAATCAGTCGAGAGGAGGGTATTCGTAATGGCCACAGCGTATTGCATGAAGTGTCGGAAGAAGGTCGAGATCAAGGATGCCAAGCAGATCACCCTGAAGAACGGGCGCCCCGCGATGCAGGGCGTGTGCCCGGCCTGCAAGACGAAGGTCTTCAGAATCGGCAAGGCGTAGTCCGTACACTACCCCGACTTCAAAAGGAGCCGCGAACAACGGCTCCTTCTTTTTGGTCCGGGGTACGCCGCCATCCTCGCCAACCTACTTCCGGAACCGCACCGATGAGTATGCCTGCCCCAATGCCCCGTCCAGGGATGCCAGCGTCGCCCTCTTTACGAGCAAGGTCCGTGGCGACAAGACCGGCATGTGCCGTCGTACGAACTGGCATTCGTCAGCGAGCGGCTTCAGTATGACCCGGTTTCCACCGAAGAAGAGGTGGTCGACTGCCTCCGTCCCGAACTCCTCATCTATATGGGCGCCCGCCCGTCGCAGGAACTCCGCGCGTTGCCCCTGGGTCCGGCGCTGGTAGCGCGCCTGGCTGCTGCCGCCCTTCTTGGTGTGTGGGTGGATATGCCCTGTGCCCTGCTTGTGGCGCACGTACCGCAATCCCTCGTACAGGCCGGCCACGTAGGCGCCCCAGGTGACCAGCACGAAGACGATGCGGCGTGGTTGTCCCATCAGCTCGCGCAGCGGTTCGGTCTCGGGCCGGCCGACACACGCCGTGTCCCTCAGCACTGGAAACGGTGGGACAACCGCATGCGTCGCATCCATTGACTGGAAGACGACCAGGCCCGTGCCGTAGCGCTCGACCTGCCGCTGCACCTCCTCGTCATCCAGCAGGGACGCCACGGCGATGAGACGCTCGTCGACTTGTGACTGGAGTACGGGTCGCTCCGAACGCGGGCGCACGCTCTCAGGCCGCAGGTAGACGCTCAACCACTCGCCTGTCGCCGAGTCCATGTCACCCAGCAGTTGCAGCAACTCGACCCGGCTCAGACTCTCGCCATTCATTGTCGCAACTCCTTCACCCGGTCAGGCAGTGCACCGTGACCCGGGCCGCCCAACAGGATACGCTGTGCCTGTTCACGGGGCAACGCCGCGGCGCAACGCGCTATCATACGGCCACGACCGCCGGGCGGCCGGTCGGGCCGGAGCGGAGACGCACCACATGTCGAACGGGAGCTTGAACGACCGCATGATGCCGGACTGCACGAGCCCCTCGTATCTTCGCCTGTACAAGAGCGGAGAGCTGCAGCGCCGCAGGGACTCGCTGCTGGCGCACCTTTCATCGTGCGACATCTGCCCGCGCGAATGCCGGGTCGACCGCACGGCGGGACAGCGAGGCTTCTGCCACTCTCCACGCTCAATCATCGTCGCCTCTGCCTGCGACCATCACGGAGAAGAGCCGGTCATATCGGGGAGCCGCGGCAGCGGCGCCATCTTCTTCGCGAACTGCAACCTGCGCTGCGTCTACTGCCAGAACTATCAGATAAGTCAGGCTGCCGACGCGTTCGCCGGACGGGAGGAGGGAGCCGAAGCGCTCGCCGACACGATGCTTCAACTTCAGGACGTCCTCCGCTGCCACAACGTCAACCTCGTGTCGCCCACTCACTTCGTGCCCCAGATTCTGGAGGCGCTGTGCCTCGCCGTTGAGCGTGGCTTCCGGCTGCCCCTTGTGTATAACACCAACGCGTACGATTCGTCCGACGTGCTCCGGCTTCTGGATGGTGTGGTCGACATCTACCTGCCCGACATCAAGTACGCTTCGGAACGCGTCGCCGCGCGCCTCTCCGGTGCAGTCGACTACGTCCGTGCAGCCCGCGAAGCTATAACGGAGATGCACCGCCAGGTGGGCGCGGAGGTCGTCCTCGACCGCGAGGGGACCGCCCGCAGGGGCCTGCTCATCCGCCACCTTGTCCTCCCCGGCGGCCTCGCCGGCAGTCGCGAGTCGCTCTCGTGGGTCGCCCGGGACGTGTCTCCGCACGTCACATTGAGTCTCATGGCGCAGTACTACCCGACCCACCATGCCCTCCACATGCCGCTCCTCTCGCGGCGAATCACCGCGCAGGAGTACCTCGACGCAGTCACCATCGCCCAGGACCTCGGCTGCGACCACATCCTGGCACAGCAGCCCGGGGCGGCCGCGTTCTATCGCCCTGACTTCGACGCGGCGCATCACCCGTTCGCGCCGGGCGACGGCTGAACGTACGTCTCGTGTTGCGTTGACAAACCGGGACCGTGTGGCATACTTCAGACAGGACCGCTCAGGAACGAGGGGGTGTCATATGGCGCTATGGCTCGTGCATGGTCTGGTTCCTTCGGGCAGTTCGGTCGTACTGATTGGCGAGTTGCACTCAGGAAAGGCCTGGCTCGCCGAGCAACTCGCCATCTGCGTCGCGGGCGGGCATGACTTCCTCGATGCATTCCGGGTCGAACAGCAGCACGTCATCCTCATCGACGAGGACTCCGGAACAGCCAGCTTCAAACGCCGCTTCGAGCGCCTCGCCCGGGGTCACAACGTCGATCTCCAGGAGGCCCCCATCGAGTGCTACTCGAGATGCGGGTTCCTGCTATACGACAAGGAGCGGCGAGCATGGCTGAGGGACCTCATCAGGAAGCAGCGCGGCACGCCGCTCGTCATCATCGACAATCTGGACCGCATCATGGGCGGCGAACCTGGCAGCCAGGGAGAACCTGCACCGCTTGCCGAGTTCTGTCACGAGCTGCGCGACGCCGGCGGCACCATGGTGGTTCTGCATCAGACGGGTGCGCGCCGACCGTCGAGGGTAGAAGACTGGGACGTGCGCAAAGAGGCGCGCGGCTTCACCGTGATGATTGAGTGCTTCGACCTCGCCCTGGCGACGTTCCGGGCGCCCACGGCGCAGACCGAGTTCATCATCAAGCCCATCGTCCGCGAGTCCCCGGTGAAGCTCACGCGACCATTCACGGTGGCGCTGCGCGAAGACCCGGAGGAGACCTGGGCGCGGCTCGTGCTCATCGACGACCTGCCCGAACTGAGGGGCACGCGGCGCCACGAGATGCTGCCCCAGGTGGTCGAGAAGAAGGTCTGACGCCCGGCCTCCCCACGCACTGCAGGCCCCGACAGCACTGACGGACGGGGCATGTCTGGAACGCCGAACCGTCTGCCCGTCGATGGGCAGCGGACGAGCAGTGACGCGGCATGCCGCGTTGCGCGTCGGGCAAGGACTGCCGAAGCGCTTGCCACCACATTCACACTCTGGAGCAGAAGCAGGCCTTCGGCCGTCGACTCCCGCCACGGCCG
>JALNYR010000138.1 GCA_023229725.1 Dehalococcoidia bacterium
TCTCTGGCGTCGTCCGTTCCTTCACGGCAATGGTCCCGTTCAAGACGATGAAGTTGACGATGGCGAATGCCGTCGTCACCGCGGCCGGCAGCGCGGCGGCCTCCCCGAAGTAGAGCAGAGCAATCGCCCCCGCCAGGCCGTAGTTCTTCCAGGCCCCGAACACGGCATAGCTTACCCGATTCGCCCTGGCGGTGTGTGTCCAGCGCGTCGCTCCATAGATGGCGTTGGCGATGCCGAACGTGCAGAGGAAAGAGACGGCTGCAACCCTGAGCAGGTCGGTCGAGACGTGGAAGAACGCGGTCCGGTTCAATCCGATGATGGTGTAGACGACAAAGAAGAATCCCCAGTTGATGAGCGTGCCGCGGTGGACGTTCAGCCAGCCCACGATGCGCCCCGAGCGCCGCAGCAATCGCGAGACAACGAAGGGCAGCGCCACAAGCTGCAGCAGGGCCGTGAGAAGCTGCTGCGGCTGCACCAGGCTGCCGCCGAGCGCCACGAGCGTGATGAGCGGAGTGAGGACGAAGGCGGCGATGTGTCCAGCGACGGAGCCAAGCAGCGTGAACGACAGGTCGCCACCCAGGCGGTACGTGAACGGGATGGCCGCGATGGCGGGAGGCACCGCCGCGATGAGGACAAACCCGGCCCGCAGTGCCGCGTTATCGAGCAACAGCGAAGACAGCAGAATGAAGGCACCGCCGAGGAGGCCGTAGTTGAGCAGCAGCGAGAGCGCCACGGGCTTGAGCAGCTTCTTCCCGCCGCGGAAGACACCCGATGAGACACCAACCAGTGACAGCGTCATGATGACAGCGAGCAGGGGAGTGACGACCGTGCGCGTGAACGCGGCCCCGTGGCCGGCCGCGATGCCGAACACCACCGCCAGGGCGAGAATGAAGCTGCTGTTGCGCAGTAGCGACACGCGAAGCCTCCAGGCGCCGCATGGGACCGCGGCAGCCTGTATCGTACCAGTCTCCGGGCGCTCGCGCACCGCCGCGCGCGCAACAACTGCCGCATCTTCCGCGAACCAGGCACGTGTGGCACTATAATCTCCACGGACCGCCGTCCCGCATTCGCCGGGGGAAGGGAGCCGACCAATGGAACTCATGGCCCAGACCGTGCTCGGAACCGTGCCGGGCGCGCAACTTGGATTCACGCTGCCGCACGAACACCTCGTCTTCGACGGAACGTCCATCTTCGCTCCCCCCGCAGCCGCCTCAGACCGCGGTATGGCGTACGAGCCGGTGGGCTGGGCCACGCTGAGTTGGCTCCGGTACCACCCCTACGAGAACCTGGACAACGTCCGTATGCTGGACGAGGGCGAAGCCGCGCAGGAGCTCGCCCTCTTCCGCCAGGCCGGGGGCTCGACTCTCGTGGACGTCACGGTTCCCGGCATCGGGCGCGACCCGGCCGCCCTCGTTCGGCTCGCACACGCGACCGGGGTGCAGATAGTCATGGGAACCGGCTTCTACACCGAGCCGTCCCTGGAGGGCCCGTATCGCGACATGAGCGTTGACGTGATGGCGGGGGCCCTCATCCGCGACGTGAAGGTGGGCGTGGGCACGACCGGCGTGCGTGCCGGCATTATCGGTGAGATAGCCTGCAACTGGCCGGCCGCGGGGACCGAACTCCGTGCGGTGCGCGCGGCCGCGCTGGCGCAGCAGGAGACCAGCGCCGCTATCAGCCTGCACCCGGGTCGCAACCGCGAGGCGCCCTTTCAACTCGTGGGTCTGCTGCGCGAGGCGGGAGCCGACCTCACCCGCGTCATCTTCTGCCACATCGATGCACGGCTGCGAGATTCCGACGACCGCCTCCGGCTGGCCGACGAAGGGTGCGTGCTCGAGTACGACCTCTGGGGCTGGGAAGGGCACTTCCCATCATACTGGACATCGGACGACTACATGGACCTGCCCAACGACACGGACCGCATCGGTGAGGTGCGCGAGCTTGCCGAACGCGGCCACGCAGGGCAGGTGTTCATCTCCCACGACATCTGCGTCAGGAGTCGACGCGTTCGCTGGGGCGGGTGGGGCTACCGCCACATCCCGGCGTACGTCGTACCCATGATGCGCCTGCGCGGCGTCAGCGAGGACCTCATCCGGCAGTTCACTGTCGAGAATCCCCGGCGGCTGCTGTGTTTCGTGCGCGACGGGGAGTGAGTCCCCGCAGGTACAAGGTGCGACCCCAAGGAGGAGAAGCGATGTACCCATGGGAAGCGATTGCGAGGATGGTCCGTGCCCAGGGGGTCGAGTTCACCTTCGGCCTGGGCGACAGCCCCCTGCAGCTGTACGCGGCCAGGACCACCGGGCTGAGAGGCATCAACCTGCGATACGAAGGGTCCGCGCCCTTCATGGCGATGGCGTACTCGCGGCTCAGCGGGATGCCGGGCGTGTGCAGCGCCACGGCGGGACCGGGCGTCGCCAACCTCGTACCCGGCGTGCTTGAAGCGTACTCGGGCTGCAGCCCGCTGGTGGTCATCTGCCCCTCCGTCAGCCAGAAGACCGAGGGAATGGGGGAGTTCCAGGAGTGCGACCAGCTCGGGATGATGCGTCCCGTGACGAAGTGGGCCGCGAGAGTACACGATATCGGCCGGCTCGCGTGGTACGTGCGCCGCGCGTTCCACCTGGCATTGAACGACCAGCCGGGACCCGTGTACCTCGAGCTGCCGACGGATGTCGGAGGTGACATAACACACGGATACCCCGTGGACATCGAGGAGCCTCTTTACACGCCTGCCGTTCGGCTCCGGTCGTCCGGCGACCCCGCCCTCGTCAGCCAGGCAGTGGACATGCTGCTGGCGGCGCGCCGCCCCGTGGCCATCGCCGGCAACGGCGCCATGCTGTCAGGAGCAGGGGAGGCATTCCTCGCCCTGGTAGAAGCGCTCGGCGTGCCATTCGCCACAACCCCGGGCGGGAGAGGCATCATCTCGGAGAAGCATCCACTGGCGCTTGGACTTGTCGGCCTCTACCGCAACACCGTGGCGAGAGACCACCTCAAGAGCGTCGACCTCGTTCTCGCCGTCGGCACCCGCAACGAGGCCTTCCAGACGCACCGCTGGAAGGACCTTCCCGCCGGCGCGAAACTCGTCCAGGTCGACGTCTCGGCCGCCGAGCTCGGCAGGAACTGGCTCCCCGACGTGGGCATAGTCGGCGACGCCGGGCTCGTCCTGCGACAGCTTCTTGACGCTGTGCGCCTGCGCGGCACTCAGACAGGACGCGAGGACCGTGCGCGCCGCCTCACCGGCCTTGCAGGTCTGAAGACGCAGCTCCTGAGGGATGTGGCTGCCGAATGTGACACGGACGAGTTCCCGATACCGGCGAAGCGCGTGGTGCACGAAGTCAGTAGCGTGTTCGGCGACAGCACCGTGCTCGTGAACGAGAACGGCTCGCAGGACTCCTGGGCGTACTTCCACCCCTTCTACACCGTGGGCGACGACTCGGCCTGCGTCACGGTGGCGGAGCAGACGTGCATGGGGATGGGCGTGGTGGGAGCCACCGCGGCGAAGCTGACCGCGCCGTCGAGTAACGTCGTGTGCATCACCGGGGACGGCGCTTTCCAGATGTACCTGAAGGAGCTTCCGACCGCGGCCCAGTACCGGACGGGTTGCACCTGGGTGGTGCTCAACAACTCGGCCCTCGGCTGGCCGATGTACTATCAGAACACGAGCGTGGGCTGGAACACCACGGCGTTCGAGGTGCAGCCGGATTTCGCGGGCATCGCCCGCGCGTGCGGCTGTCACGGGCGGAAAGTCGAGAATGCCGGGTCGCTCCGACCGGCCCTCGAGGAAGCGCTGCGGCTCAACCGCGAGGGTACGCCGGTCGTTCTGGATGTGCCGACCGGCCTAGACATGTCGCACTTCAAGCGCGCCGAATAGGAGAATGGGACGATGATATTCGCGCCACTGGGCTGTCTCGCGGCGGTGCTGCTCTTCCTGTCGATTCCTCTCATACTGGGCCTCTTCTTCCTGAACCTGCTGACGTTCTCGTTCGGGGAGTTGGGGCTCTCGCCGTCGACCGCCATCGCGCTCATCTTCCTCATGCTCGCCGGCTCGCTCATCAACATCCCGCTGTCGCGTCGCCGCGTGGAGCGCGCCGTGCCGGCGAACGTCCGCAGCCTTTTCGCCCCGCCACAGACGCAGTACACGGGCATCGCCATCAACGTCGGCGGCGCCATCATCCCGCTGTGCCTCTGCCTCTACCTCACCCGCGTCGTCCCGTCGCTCTGGGAGATAGGCGTCGCCACGCTCATCATGGCCGCCGTGGCCAGGGCAATAGCGCGCCCCATCCCGGGTCGAGGCATCGTCCTGCCGATGTTCGTCCCACCCTTGCTCTCGGCGCTGCTCGCCATCCTGCTGGCTCGCGAGTTCGCCGCGCCATGCGCCTACATCGCCGGCACACTCGGAACGCTCATCGGTGCCGACCTCCTCAACCTGAACCGGATGAAAGGATTCCCCGGCGTCATCTCCATCGGAGGAGCGGGCCTGTTCGACGGCATCTTCCTCGTCGGCGTGGTGGCCGTCTTCCTGACCGCACTCGTGTGAGCGTCGCGCACACTCGATAGTCCCGGCGGCGCTGCGCCGGGTATGCGCGTTACGGTGTGTACGTCTCGTAGCGGACGATGTCCTGGAGCCGCTTGCGCGACTTCGCCGGAACGGCGTCTGACGTCGGGTACCCCAGCGGCATGATGGTAACAACCATGCAGTCAGGGCCGACGCCCAGGATGTCGCGCACTTTCTCCTGCGAGAACGCGCCTATCCAGCAGGTGCCCAGGCCTTCCTCGACCGCGGCGATCGTAACGTGGTCGATGGCGATGGTGCAGTCGACCGCGTACCGCGGCAGGCCGCACGTCATGATGGAATCAGGCTCGGTGGCAACGGTTGCGATGATGACCGGAGCAACCGCGATGAACATCTGATTGTTGGCGGCGACCGCCAGCCTGCGACGCCTGTCCTCATCGCGCACCACGATGAAGCGCCACTCCTGCCGGTTGCTTGATGACGGCGCCAGCCGCGCCGCCTCGAGCACCCGCGCCAGGCTCTCTTCCGGAACTGGCGTACTGCGGAAATCCCGCACACTGTGGCGGGCACGGATTGCCTCATGAACGTTCATGCGTCACCTCCTGGATGCGACGGAGCAATTATACGCGCGAAGGCGCGACCGACCACCGGCAGAGCCGTGCCGGCCGGCGACGTTTGTATCACCACCTCTGGTCCAGCTAGAATCCACGCCATCGCACGTCACGCCGGACAGCAGGGAGCAACACATGACTGAGAACACCGTCTACTTCACTCGACGGGAGGACGACATATCGGGCGCATTGCGGACGCTGGGGGTGGCGCGCTTCGCGGGCGCGTCCGTCCCCATCAAGCTGCACATGGGCGAGCCCGGGAATCCGTATGCCATCCGGCCTGCCCTCGCCCGCGTTGTTGTGTCGGCCGTCCTCGATGCCGGAGGCCGCCCCTTCCTGTTCGACACGACCGTGGCGTACCCGGGCGAACGGTCGAGCCGCGACGGCTACGAGCGCGTCGCCAGGCGGCACGGCTTCACGAAGGCAAACGTGGGGTGTGATGCGGTGATAGGTGACCGGGGCGTCAAGACGGTTGAGTCAAGCGCGGCGTTCGAGGTTGCCGCTGCACTGCACTCCACCACGTGCATGCTGGTGCTCAGCCACGTGAAGGGCCATATCCAGGCGGGATTCGGCGGCGCCATCAAGAACCTCGGCATGGGCGGCGTGACAAAGGCAAGCAAACGGCTCATTCACCACATGGCAAGGCCGGTCCACGACGCGGCATCCTGCACGCTGTGCGGGCTGTGCCGGGCGGCGTGCCCGTCTGCCGCACTTTCCGTCGACACCGAGTGGCACTTCGACGCTGCCGCATGCGAAGGCTGCGGCAAATGCGCCCTCGCATGCCCCACGGGAGCGCTCCGTTTCGAGGTGATGAGCCTCGCCCGGGGGCTCGCTATGAGTGCACGCGCATGCACGAGAGGGAAGGACGTCCTCTACGTCAGCTCGCTTCACAATATGGCCGCCAACTGCGACTGCGACTCGAATCCGGGCCGAATCATCTGTCCTGATATCGGCTATCTCATCGGGAGCGACGCGGCAGCCATCGATGCGGCGGCGCTCGACCTCGTCGACCGGGTGAAGCCGGACGTCTTCAGGCAGTGCACCGGCGTCGACCCGAGGGACCAGGTCCGGGAGGCCGTCTCACTCGGCATGAACGACCGCTACGCGCTGCAGGAGCTGTAGCGCTCCGACGGCCGGCTACCAGAGCGTCGACCCGCCATCGACCAGCAGGGTCTCGCCGGTGACGAAGTCAGAGGCTTCGGATGCCAGGAACACGGCGGCGCCGACGTGGTCGGTGGGTGCACCCATCCTCCCCATCGGTATCGAGTCTATTCTCGCCTGCAGGTCGGCCGGGTGCTCGGCGAAGTACTGCCGGTTGAACTCCGTGATGGTCGGACCCGGGCCAACGGCGTTCACATTCACTCCGTACTTGGCCCACTCAAGAGCGAAGGCGCGTGTGAGATGGGAAACGCCTGCCTTCGATACGCAGTAGGCGGAGCGGAGCGGCTGAATCACGCGGGACACGTTGGACGAGACGTTGATTATCTTGCCCTTGCGCTGCGCAATCATGTGACGGCCAACGTCACGGCAGCAGAGAAAGACGCCC
>JALNYR010000139.1 GCA_023229725.1 Dehalococcoidia bacterium
GACGCACACCACGTCGCCTCCCCACTCCTCGATGACGAGGCCGGCCTCCGAGAGCTGCTGCTTGACACGGTCGAGGTTGGCCTCCGGTTTGTCCACCTTGTTGATTGCGACCACGATCGGCACGCCCGCCGCCCGGGCATGGTCGATGGCTTCACGAGTCTGAGGCATGATGCCGTCATCGGCAGCCACGACGAGGACAACGATGTCGGTCGCGTGTGCTCCTCTGGCGCGCATGGCCGTGAATGCCTTGTGGCCGGGCGTGTCCAGGAACGTGAGCGCGCGGCCACCCAGCACGCTCTGATAGGCACCGATGTGCTGCGTGATGGCTCCCGCCTCGCGGGAAGCCACGCTGGTCTTGCGTATGGTGTCCAGGAGGGTCGTCTTGCCGTGGTCCACGTGTCCCATGACGGTGACGACCGGGGGACGAGTGCTGAGGGTGTCTCCCGCCCGTGCCTTCTTGGAGGTGGCCGCTGCCGGCTGCTTCTTTCGAACGACCTGGAATCCGAGATCCTGGGCAACTCGCACGGCTGTCTCGAAATCGATGACATCATTGACACTCGCCATGATGCCGCGCCGCATGATCTGCTTCACGGCCCGCGCCACATCCACTTGCAGCACTTCGGCGAGTTGCTTAACGGTCATCGACACGCCGCCAAGTTCGACCTGGGGCAACGGGGCGGGTCGCCCACCGACGGTGGGGCGGGGCGCCACGACCTCTGGTCGGTTATCTGGCCGGGGCTGCGGCGGTGCGGGCCTCCGTGCCCTCATGGGGGGTCTATTCCTGTTCGGCGTTGTTCTTGCCATGCGATTCGGACTCCTGGAGCGTGCTCGTGTATTGTAGCAGAGCCGCTCGGTTATCGTCGGTCATGTGGGTGCGGAGTGAGTGTTCGAGTCTGGCGCCCTTCAGGCCTTTTTCCCAGCACGCCCTGCTCGGGCAGAGATATGCTCCCCTGCCTTGCTGACGCGTCGAGCCGCCTATGCTCAGAACGCCGTCAGGTCCCATCTCCACGCGTATCAGCGCTCGCTTGTCCCTGCGGGCCCCGCAGGCGATACATGTGCGCTGTGGCGCAGACTTAGGCGTCGTCAGGCTCATCACCATACGTTCGGTGCTTCTTCTTCTTGGTCTTCGTCTTGTCGGTCTTCCCGCCTCGGCGTCCACCGGGCAGGATGTCCTCCGCGAAACGGAGCACCGACTCGCCTTTCCCCGAGTCCTCGTCAAACCGGAAGACCTCGCTCGCCAGCAGCTGCTCCAGGGTCTTGCCCTCGACAAGTCCCTCTGCCGGAACCGCTTCGGGTGCGCCTTCGACAGCCTCTTCTTCCCGCACGACCTGTGGCTTGGCTTCCGGCGTCTCCGCGGATCCCGCGACGGGGGCTGGCTCCGGCGCCACTTCCACGGCCCCTGCGGTCTCCTGCGCGGCAGGCGCCTCGGCGACGGCTTCCTCGGGTTGCAGCTCAGGTATCGAGGTGACCTCCATCACTACAGGTTCACCGAGTTCAGCCTCCACGGCCGACGTGCTCTTGATGTCTATCCGCCATCCAGTGAGCTTCGCTGCGAGACGGGCGTTCTGGCCGCCTCTCCCAATGGCGAGCGACAGCTGCTTGTCCGGCACGATGACCGTCGCGGTCCTGAGGCTCTCATCGAGGTCGATGCGGGCCACCTGGGCCGGGCTCAACGCGTTGGCAATGAAGATTCGCGGGTCGGCATGCCATTCGACCACATCGATCTTCTCGCCATTCAACTGGTTCACGACGCTCTGCAGACGGATGCCCCGGGGGCCCAGACACGAACCGACGGGCTCCACCGATTCCTGCCGGCTGGAGACGGCGACCTTGCTCCTGTGCCCCGGGTCACGGGCCACCGCGCGTATCTCGACAACGCCGGCGTGCACCTCCGGAATCTCTATCTCGAAGAGTCGCCGCACCAGATTGGGGTGGGACCGGGAGAGCGTAACGCGCGGGCCTCTGCCTTCCTGGCTGGTCTGCAGCAGGTAGAACTTGAGCTGCTGTCCGGCGTGGTATCGCTCACTCGGCAGTTGCTCAATCAAGGGCAGTATCGCTTCGCGCCGCCCGATGTTCACGTAAACAGCGTTGGGCTGTGCGAACTGGACCGAGCCGGTCACGACTTCGCCTTCCTTACCTACGAACTGCTCGAAGGTCGCATGGTGTTCCGCTTCGCGCAGGCGCTGCAGCACAACCTGACGGGCTATCTGCGCGGCGATGCGGCCGGCCCCGGTTGGCGTTGACTCAATCTCGAGCACGTCTCCGAGGGCCGCGTCTTTGCGGATGCGGCGGGCATCCGCGGGGGATATCTCCCTGTCCGCATCGGCAATCGTCTCGGTCACCGTCTTCAACAGGTACACATGGATGTCTCCGGTCGCGGTGTCGATCCTCACGACGACATCCTGCTCGGCGGTGAACACTTCCTTCTTGTACGCGGAGACGAGCGCCGCCTCAAGTGCCTCAAGGATGACCTCTCTCGGCAGGTTGCGCTCGGAGGAGAGTTGGGTGATGGCCGCCATGAACTCCGTCTTCATACGCTGTACCTTCCGTCTCTCCGTCTGCGCCAGCAACAAAAAAGTGGGTAGAACCCACTCTTTTTGCTCACGTATTCGGAGGAACTGACCTACTATAGCAGGAAAGAAGACGGGCGTGCAAACGTTATGCGGCTCTATCGTCATCCTTTGACAAGTACGTTGACCGGTGATAAAGTGTACCGTCGGAGTCAGCTGCAAGGCACCGGTTTCTCCTCGATTCGTTACAGAGCCAGCTAGTTAGGGCTCGCGGCTCGTGTGGAGTGGACCCGCGGCGTGGCTAGCCGGCTCTTTTGATTGTCCAGATAGAGTGAGGTGTGGTACGTATGCCGACCATCAGTCAGCTGGTAAGAAAAGGTAGGAAGAAGATCGTCTCGAAGACGAAGGCTCCCGCGCTGCACTACATCCAGGATGCATCGAGGAGCAAGACGATCCTGACGAAGGGTGCACCCTTCAAGCGGGGGGTCTGCATCCAGGTCAAGACGGTGACCCCCAAGAAGCCGAACTCGGCGCTGCGGAAGATAGCGCGTGTCCGGCTCACCAACGGACTTGAGGTGAATGCCTACATCCCTGGTGAGGGTCACAACCTTCAGGAGCACTCGGTTGTGTTGATTCGGGGCGGCAGAGTGAAGGACCTCCCAGGCATCCGCTATCACATCGTGCGCGGAGTGCTCGACACCGAGGGTGTCCAGAACCGCAAGCAGGGTAGAAGCCTGTACGGCGCCAAACGCCCGCAGTAGCGACCATCGAGGGGTGAGACATGCCCAGAAGAGCAAAGAGAGTAAACAAGCACGTGATTCTGCCGGACGCCAAGTACGGCAGTGTGGACGTTGCCAAGTTCGTGAACCGCGTGATGATGGTTGGCAAGAAGGCCACCGCCGAGAAGATTGTCTACGGCGCAATGGCGCTCGCGGCTGAGCAGGCGAATGCTGAGCCGGTCGAAGTGCTTGAGAAGGCGGTTGACAGCGCAACGCCTCTGATCCGCGTGAAGCCGCGCAGGGTCGGCGGTGCGACGTACCAGGTACCGATGGAGGTCGATAGACACGTCGGTCGCGCTCTCGCAATGAGGTGGCTGATAGTCGCCGCCCGGGCGCGGAGCGGAAAGTCGATGCAAGAGAAGCTCGCCGCCGAGCTTGTCGATGCCGTGCAGGGCAAGGGCTCTGCGGTGAGGAAGCGGGAAGAGATTCACAGGATGGCCGACGCGAACAAGGCCTTCGTGCACTACCGCTGGTGACATGGCTGCAGTCAAGTCTGTTCTTGAGTCTACGGTCAAGGCGATGACGCGCTCATTTGCTATGGAGAGGGTCCGTAATATCGGCATCATTGCCCATATTGATGCCGGTAAGACGACTGTGACCGAGCGCATCCTTCACTACACTGGCCGTACGTACAAGATCGGCGGAGTGGATGAGGGCACAGCCGTCATGGACTGGATGGACCAGGAGCGGGAGCGTGGCATCACGATCATGGCCGCTGCAACCACGTGCCACTGGGCCGAGCATCGCATCAATATTATCGACACGCCCGGGCACGTTGATTTCACCGCCGAGGTGGAGCGCAGCCTTCGCGTTCTCGATGGCGGCGTCGTCATTCTGGATGCGGTGGCCGGAGTTGAGGCGCAGTCCGAGATGGTCTGGCGACAGGCCGACCGGTATCACGTCGCCCGCATCTGTTTCGTCAACAAGATGGACAGGGTGGGGGCGGATTTCTTCCGCACCCTTGCGAGCATAGAGACGCGCTTGAATGCAGTGACGATTCCAGTCCAGTTGCCTTACGGGGCGGAATCTGGATTCCGTGGCGTCATCGATCTGATAGGCAACAGGGTCATCCTGTTTCCGGAGGACTCTCACCAGCCGCTCGAGTATCAGCCTGTGCCGGCCAGCGAAGCGGATCTGGTCGCCAGGTACCGTCACGTGATCGTTGAGAGGCTTGCGGAGCACGACGATGCGGTCCTGCTTCCCTACCTTGAGGGACAGGAAGTGTCGTCCGAGCTCATCGTCGAATCGCTCAGGCGGCTCACGGTCGCCAACAAAGTGGTGCCCGTGCTCTGCGGAAGCGCTCTGCGAGGCAAGGGTGTTCGACCCTTGCTGGATGCAGTCGTCGCCTATCTCCCGTCGCCGCTCGATGTTCCCGCGGTCATTGGTCATGATCCCGCCGGCTCACAGGAGATCGTGTGCGGTCCAAGCGACGACGAGCCTCTGGCTGCGCTCGCGTTCAAGGTAGTCTCCGACCCGTTCATGGGGCGATTGACCTATCTCCGGATTTACTCGGGGACGGTGACGACAGGTTCGCAGGTGTTGAACACGGCGAAGATGAAGCGGGAGCGCATCGGACGGCTCTACTTCATGCACGCCAACCATCGTGAGGAAGTGACTGATGCCGATGCGGGTAGCATCGTCGCCGCCCTTGGCCTCAGAGGTACGGTGACGGGTGACACGCTATGCAGCCCTTCCAGGCCGGTCGTGTTCGAATCGATCCGGTTCGCCGAACCGGTGCTGGCGATGGCCATCGAGCCGCGCGCCAAAGCCGATTCTGAGAAGCTGGAAGACGTGCTCGGGAAGCTGGTTGATGAGGACCCGAGTTTCAAGGTGCGCCAGGACCCGGAGACGGGGCAGGCCATCATCATGGGTATGGGCGAGCTTCACCTTGAAGTGATGGTGGAGCGCATGTCACGTGAGTTCGCCGTGAAGGTCAACGTCGGCAAGCCCAGGGTGGCGTACCGCGAGGCCATCACCCGAGCCGTTGAGTCAGAGGGCAGGTTCGTTCGTCAGACGGGCGGGCACGGACAGTACGGGCACGTCTGGCTCAAACTGGAGCCCGGTGAGCGCGGCAGTGGATTCAAGTTCGTGGATGCCATCAAGGGAGCCACGATTCCGCGCGAGTACCTGCCTGCTATCCAGTCCGGCGCACGAGAGGCCGTCGAGACCGGTGGACCTGCTGGTTATCCGGTTGTCGACGTTACCGTGACGGCGTACGACGGCAGTTACCACGACGTGGACTCCTCTGAACTGGCGTTCAAGATTGCCAGTTCGATGGCTGTGAAGGCCGGTCTGCCGAAGGCGAAGCCGGTAGTCCTTGAGCCCATCATGAAGCTCGAGATAACCACCCCGACGCAATTCACCGGCGATATCATCGGTGATTTGAATGCCCGCAGGGCAAGGATAGAGCGGATTGACACCCAGGCGGATTCGACCGTCGTTGGTTGTCTGATCCCTCTAGGCGAGACGTTCGGCATCGCCACGGCGTTGCGGTCTCTGAGCCAGGGCAGGGTGACGCATACCATGGAGTTCTGTCGCTACGAACCGGCGCCTGCGACGGTCGCCGAACAGATAGTCAAGAAGAGTCAGTGAAGAGAACAGAGGCATCGATATGACGAGTCAGAAAGTGCGCGTGAAGGTCAAGAGCTTTGATCATCGTCTGGTGGACCAGGCGGTCCGACAGATAGTCGAAGCGGTCGAGAGTGCCGGCGGCATTATCGTTGGGCCGGTCCCCCTGCCGACCAGGATCGAGAAGTTCTGCGTGACGCGTTCGCCAAATATCGACAAAGACTCGCGTGAGCAGTTCGAGATACGGACGCACAAGAGGCTCATCGATATCCAGGATCCGACGTCGAAAGCCATCGATGCTCTGACCCAGATTAACGTCGCGTCCGGCGTCGAGATTGACATCAAGTTGTAAGTACGCGAGTGAGGAGCGTTCCTGTGCGTGGCATTATCGGTAGAAAAATAGGTATGACCCAGCTGTTCCTGGACGACGGCGAGTGCGTCGGCGTGACCGCAATTGAGGCGGGGCCGTGCACGGTCATCCAGGTGAAGACTGCCGAGAAGGATGGCTACGACGCGATCCAGCTCGGGTTCGGCAGTTCGAAGCGCCTGACCAAAGCGGAGAAGGGGCACCTGAAAGGGCTCGCGGAGGCCCCTCACCTGCATGAGTTCCGTGTGCCGGCAGGTACGGCATCAGTCGGAGACAAGGTGGATGTCGCGGGGTTCGCCCCGGGCGATATCCTGACGGTTTCCG
>JALNYR010000140.1 GCA_023229725.1 Dehalococcoidia bacterium
AGCCGCCGGGTCACTACCGAAGCCCATCGGACCCTCCTCGGACGGGAGATCGATCTCCCGTGTTGCTCACTCGAACCGTTCCACGACGGCCACCCGAACGTGGCCCGCGCCGGGTCAAGGATGCCCCTAGAATGCATCGGCAGTCCTCGGCATAGGGAATCATGCCGGGAAGCATCATGCGCCGTCTAGAGGGCACGGGGGCAAGCTCGGCCATGGGATCTGTGGGATCGGAAGATCCAGCGACAGACCCGGCCACGGAATCGGTGGGATCACGATGACCAAGTTCCAATCGGGCAGCTCCAACACAGGGATCGACGGTAGCTGAGGGATCGGAATGTCGAGCGACAACCCCGGGATCGGGATCGGCGGTATCGCGATCGTGATGCCGAACTCCGGTAGCTCCAACCACGGGATCGATGGGATCTGTGGGATCGGAAGATCCAACGATAACCCGGGCCACGGGATCGGCGGCAGCGCCGGAAACTTGCAAAGTGTCATCGCGGTGCTCCATCACTACACCCACACGTTCGCGATCGGGATCGCGCCGTCCATGATCAAAGGGGTTCCCGCACCCACGTGCAACTTGTTCGCCCCAACCTCTTGGCAGAACGTCGGCGCGATGATCTGCACCAGCACACCACTCGAGATCGTCACGGGCGCCGTGTCGTGGCGCAGGATGAGTCCCGTCTTGGTCGCTTCGATGTAGGCACCCCCAGGTTGAATCACCTTGATCTCATCATCCTTCGTGATCGTGATCACGAGGTTCTCGCCCGATGCGGTCGTCTTGAGAAACGTGGTCGACCCGTCCTTGTTCAGCCGAAGCACTTGCTTGCCAACCGAGTACAACCCCACGTCACCATCGGCGAGCATCCCATACACGCTGGCCGTCTCCACCACACGCGATGCGATCGACACCACGAAGCGGCCCAACCTGAGCACGAACGCTTCAGCCCCGGGGGGTGGCTTGCTCACGAACCCGTATGGTGTCCACGCCTCCACGTCCTCGCTCTCGGTCTCGGTCGGCGCACCCTCATCATCGGGCAGCGGTGTCGGCGACCGCACCACAAAGCCCACCACGTTGCGGGCCGTCCCCATCATGGTCGTGCGCACGATCTCCAACACATCGAACATGGATGCGAACTCGGTCATTGCTTGTCCTCCTCCGCGAACACGATCGAGTAAAGGTTCACCAGCTTGAGCTTCGTGGTCGTCTCCGATGCATTGCGGCTCCACGTGCAGCTCGAAGCGTACATGTCCGCGTCGACGCTCTCGACCTCGTCGTGCACGTGCGCCACGGTGTCCATCGCGTAGTACGCATCGGTCAGCGTGTCCTTGTGGCCCTTCAACGTGACCTCGTACACGAACTCGTTCTGCTTGTGCCGGCTCATCTCCTGCACCGCGATGTTCGTTGCCTCCTCGGGCGTGGTCACTTCATCGTGCTTGACGTAGCTGGGGGACCACAGCTTCCACGTGTCGTCAACGGCGCGTGCTTGCACCGCGCTGCTCTTGTCGCCCTTCTTGCCACCCTTGCCAGTCACGAACACATGCGACGGCACGTTGGTCTTGTCGCGCCTCACCCGCGCGTGCCGCACCATCGACTCGGTGTCCCCGAACCCACGCTGGATCGTGTAGCTCGGGGCTTGCTCGTAGTTCGGCTTTCCGATCACGATGCCACCATCCGTTGTGCCCCACATCCACAGCCCGTTGCGACGCAAGAGCCGGATCAGAAACTCGAACGCACCCTCACCAGCTTGCGGCTGCAACTGTTCGATCTGCTTGGCCGTGCTGATCGGCTTGCCCTTCTTGCTGGTCTTGCGCGTAAGCACCTTCCGGTTCGCTTCGTTGTCGTAGTAGAGCGTGGGCACGTTCGAGCGGTAGACCTGCATCAACACCTTCTCGACCGCTTGCGCGATCGTGAGATCCTTGATCACCGTGTTGGGATGCACGTTCGCCTTGACCAGCGGCTTCATGTGGTCGCGTCCGCTGATCGAAGTGCGGAACCCACCCGCGTCCGAATCGGTATCGATCGAGTCGATCCAGCCCATCATAATCTGTACACCATCGAGGTACACTTGCACCTTCGATTGTGGTTCAATCACGCCACTGTACTTGCGCCACTTCGTCAGCCCGCCCAGCTCGATCGACCAACCAGCACAGGGCGTCATCAGCTCGGTCGTGATCGTGTACGAGTCGATCCCATCGATGGTGACACCACCCTCGCACACGACTTGGACCTCATGCCACATCAGGCACCACCCTCGTAGACCAGCACGGTCTGGTTCGCGAGCACGGTGCCGCTCCGTCCCGATGCCGGGTTGAGCGAGTAGAACGCGCCCGTGGCGAGCCCGAAGTGAGCGCTGGCCTCCGCAACGGTGCGCTCCTTGTCGTTGATCTTTTGCACGATGCGCTTGCCGCTGCCGCTGACCGTGAGCGACTTCGTAAGCTGCTCCATCGACGCCACGATCGATGCGCCCGCCGAGTACATCGCGGACGCGTTCGGGTCCGTCAACGAACCCACCACGTCAAGGATCCCGTTGACCCCATCGATCACGCGCTGCACTTCCGCAAGCGCACTCGCCACTTCAAGCTCGGCAAGCAACTTCAGCGAAGCCACCTTCGCGAGTTGCTCGGCCAACGTGAGACCGCTCGGGTCCTCGTACACGATCGGCGGGTCCGCTTCGAGGAACATGACCGCCATATCGAGTGCGAGTTGCTGCGCGTCGACCACGGACGGAGCGGCCTTTTCCAACGTGAGCCCGTTCTCGTTGGTCTCGATGAACGTCACTTGCAGGTCGCAACCGTCGCGCTTCTCGGCGACCCAATCGAACGACCAGTCCCCCACCTGGCAGTCGATGAGTCCGAACTCCGGGTGCTGCAACTTGCCCACGTCCGGGTTCAACAGCGCCTTCAAGAACTGCCTGAACGTACGCGGGTACAGCTCGCTGTATCCAAGGATCAAACGACGGAACGGGATCGTGAAGCTGTGCTTAGCACTCTTGCGCCCGCCGTTCTCCACGTCGGACGCCGGCACGGCGTATTGCTCATGCTCGGCGAGCCGGTTGCCGCACGCTGTACCCATGCGGATACACGGCACCTCGATGCCACGCCACGTGAGCGGGAGCAGTTGCGCAAGTACTTCCCAATCTTGAATCATGGGATCTCCACCGTCTTGTTCGTAGGCGTAGTGCTGTTCGACGGCTTGCCCCCACCACCGTTTCGATCGATCGAACTCTTGAGGTTGTTCATCGAGTTGATCAAGTTCGTGTTGGTTGCGATCACGCGCTCCGCTTCGCCCTTATCCATGCCCTGCTGGTTGACAGTTACGCGCTTGAACAAGTCGTAGAGACCTGCCAGCGAACCAGCACCAGCAACCGTGCCCGCCGTGATCTCGCCTTCTGAAAGCGCTCGTCGTGCGGCCGTGCGTTCAGCTTCTAGCTTCTTGACCGTTTCGGGATTGTACGTTCCCGTCTCCCACTCGCGAGAAGCTTCCCGTCGCGTGGTCGCCGATGAACGCACGGCTGCCGCGCCCGCCTTGCCGATCTCCTCACCAGAATCAGACGCTTGATCGATGATGCTTTTGCCGGTCAGCCACACGGTCGTGACCATCATCGTGATGCCAGCGATGGTGCCAAGCGCACCAGCGAGTCCACCCTTCCCACCCATCGCGGTCGTGAAGCCCGCCTTGATCGTCTCTGCGATCCCGGCCTTCATGATCTCGTTCCCAATCGACAACGCCACCAACGCACCCATACCCTTGAGCGGGTTCTCAGCGAACTTCACAACAAGGTTGGCGAACTTGTCTGCGAGCGCGGTCGCGACCGGAATCAACTTCGTGAGAGGCGGAAGTAGCTCGGCCATCTTCGCCTTGAAGTTTTCGTTAGCGCGCGCAAGCTCGTTCATGCGTGCGATCTGCTCGTACTCTTTCTGGCTCTGCTCCTTCGTCTGATCGAACGGACGCGAGGTCTCCTCGACCCGCGCACGGATCGCATCGGCCCCCTTGATCACCATGGGCGAGTAGGGATCCTTGTACCCGTTGCGATACGTCTCGGCCAGGTTGGTTGCGATCTCGTTCGAGCGGCCCGTGAAGATTGCCGAGTAGGCGCTGGCCTTCAAGTCCGCATCACTCATCTTCGCGCGCTGGCCCGGTGAGATGCCCGGCAACTTGATGCTGCGCGCGGCCCCACCTTCGATCGCAGCAACGGTCTCGGCCATCAGGTCAGCCGGGTTCCGCATCTTGCCCGTGGTCGGGTCGTTCACAGAAACGCCCATCTGACCCAGCATGGAGATCTTCGGGCCTTGCGTGAACTCGCGCATCATGTCGACCACTACGGTCCGCGCGCCTTCCTTTCCAATCGCGGTCTGCGCCGCAATCTGGGTCAGTCCACCGATGTCTTGCAGCATGCGGGTGCCCGACCCGAACTTCGAGCCGACACCACCGAGCCGACCAAGCTCGTCCGCAAAGTCCTTGAACTCGATCGCTCCCGCTTTGCCTTGCGCGATCAACGACCGCACGAGCCCTTGGATGTCGTCGCCAGGTTCCACGCCAGCGTTGAACGCAGCCGCAACGACCCCGCCCATGTCTTCCATGCTGATGCCCGCACCGATCGCAAGCTTGGTCAACTCCATCAAGTCGCCTTGCAGCTTCTCGATGCCCTTGGCGCCGCCGGCCCGCGCACCCACTATCTCCATCGCGCCCATGATGTCTTCGGCCGGCATGCCAGTCGCCATGGCCGGTGCGCGAGCCATCTTGATCAACTCCTCGGGTGACCGAGCGGTCGATCCAGGGAGTCCCGGCATCTGCGTCATATTCGAGAGCAACGCGGCGCGCTTGTTCAATTGAAACGCGCTCATTACACCACCACCGACCATCGCGACACCAACACCGGCACCAAGCATGCCAGCCGCGCCAGTGAGCGAACCAGTCACGTTCGACATACCACGTGTCACGATACCGCTCGCAACACCAGCACGACGACCAAGCTTGGTCTCTTCCGCCTTGGCCGCACGCGCTTGAATGTTCGCTAGCTTCCTGGCGTCAGCTTCCGCCTTCTTGGTTGCCCGCTCGCGCGCACGCTCGATCTGCTTGGCGGCTTTCTCAACTTCACGCGCGGCTCGCTTCGCCTCGTTGATCTCAGCAGTGGCGGCCCGCTTCGCATGCTGACCCGCCATCGTAGCGCTGCGCGCCTTGATCGCATCGAGACGACGCGCCTCCCGATCGACCGCGCTCGCCGCTGACTTGGTCCCCGTCATCGATGCAGTGGCGGCAGCACGAGCGGCCCTCGTCGCACTCGACGCTTGGGCCCGCCCGAAGTCGTTGATCTTCTTCGTGAGCGACGCAAAGACCGCCTCGACTTCCTTCGCACCAGCGGTGGCGAACTTGACTACGACGGGCGCTGGCATGGGCTACTCCTCAACCACCTTCCCCGAAGTACTCGGGGTGTCGGTTGCACCATCGGTTGAAGGCGTACCAGAGGAGGATCCGCCAGTCCGCGACGTGCGAATCTGGCTCGCCAAAGAAACGACCAGGGCTACGAGCTGTCCGCGCGAACAAAGCTCGAAAGGGTAGTGGTCGGCACCCTCCGCGAGTACCTCGATCCACTCGTCCACTTCGTCCCCGGTCAGCACACGGAACAACGGGCCATGCGTCTGCTGAAATGCACTGTAGGCTTCGTACAGGTGCACGCACTCGTCATCGCTGAGGTGATGCCGGATCTCATCAGGCGATCGGAACAACGGCTTCGAGAGGTCGTCGTTCTCGCGCAACGAGCGATACAACACCTCGACGAACAGTGCGCTCTGGTAGTTCTCGTTCCACGCGAACTGGTTCGGCTTCTCCTTGTTGGGTCGCTCCATCAACGCCGTCGCGTACCGCTCCGCATCGGAACGACACAGGTCAACCTCGTGCTGCATGAGCACCCACAACGCGAACTTGCCGATCGGCTGTCCATCGTCATCGTTGCGCGGGAATGGCAAGTCGCGCTTGTTCGGGCGCGGCATCTGTTGCAGCCGCGCCACAAGCTCGCCCGGATGCACGTCAGCCGGTGGCGCGTTCGGGCTCTTCTGTTCTCGTTGCTGTTGTCTGATCCACGGTGGTGCCATCTTCCATACCCTCCGATGATGGGAGATCGATCTCCCGTGGATGGTGGCGGGTCAGTGCATCCGACCCGCCCTGTGCACGACCTAGACCTCGGGCTCACCACCCTGGATCGTGATCGTGCCCGTGACGCCATCCACACCGATCTTCTCGCCCACGGTTTTGATGAATCCCTTGACCGAGATGCTCGATGCACCTCGGTATCCAAGCACCTCGATCGCCTTCCGCTCCTTCGCCCACTTGTGATAGGAGATCTCAAAGCCGGTTCGAGGCACCGCGCTCGTGATGCTCACAGCGGTCGTGCCCGCGCCGGGCGTGATGCCAGCGAAGCCCAACGCGAGCGTGTTGACCGGGTTGTCGTTCGTGTCGAAGTCGATCGAAAACTCTACCGCCTGCATCACGATGATGCCTTCGACGAACAGAGTCCCCTTTGCGTAAAGTTCAGTCG
>JALNYR010000003.1 GCA_023229725.1 Dehalococcoidia bacterium
GCCGGCTGCGTGCCGTTTCCCGTCAACCGTCTTCGCCTTGAGGAGTTCGATCTTCATGCTCCTCCTTCAACCGGGATACGGCCCCGCCCCGAGAGACGGGGCCGCCCTGGTTCCTAGTCTCCTACCGTTCCCATGCGCCAGTACACGTTCACGAGCGCCGAGCCGGTCGTTGCGTCAGAGTTCTGATCCACGTACAGACAGGTGATCGTGCGATCCGCGCCACCAACACTGCCCAGCGCGGAGAACACAACGCCCGACGTGATGTAGCCCGCAGTCGAAAGGTCAAGGTCGTTCGCGTACCCGTCCGCCGCCCCGCCACTGATCCCGATGTCGAGCGTGTCCGTGCCGCCGCCGTTGAACAGCGTCGTCACAACGACCTCGAGATCCATCACGTAGGCGTTCGCCGGAACGATTCCAACGGTCTGAGATGCCGTCTGCCCGTAGTCCAGCTTGAACGTCGTGCAGAACACCATGCCCTCGTTCGTCGCCGTACCCGCCGCTGTCGCTACCGTTGCGAGATCCGCGCTGTACGCCAGCACGTCACTGCCCACAGCAACTCCAAGCAGAGTCCGCATCGTAGAGTAGTCAGCCGCTGCGGAGAATGACTGGACGTTGACGCTTGGTGAGATCCCTGCCCACGTCGTGAGGTTGGCATCGTAGGCTTGTACGTCCGCCCCGATCTCGAGGTTGACCGTCGCCTTGAACGTGGCCTCGTTCGCGTCGTCCAAGATCGACTGCGCGAACACCGTGCAGGAAGCCATAGCGATGGTGCCTGCCCCAGTGCCGAGAATGATCTGGTCGTCAGCGAATGTCAGTCCCGCTAGAGCAGCAAGCTCAGCGTCGTACGCTTGGACATCGACGCCGATCGCATAGCCAGTGATGGACCCCGCCGTGAGAGACCCGTCGATCTGTAGGTTTCCGCTCTCATCGAACGAAGCGACTTCAGTATTCAGGCCGTCCTCGTACAAGGACATCTTGTAGTCAGCAGCGCCCGTGACCTCAACACGCCAGCCCATGTCGATCTCTTCCGTCGTGTCGTGGTCGTACCCGACGAGGTCAATCCACGGGGAGTTGCGGTCCGCTGCCGCCGTCACCTGCGACAGGACGAAGTTCCCGTTGCTGATCTTGAATGCCTCGTCACCCGCGGCCACTGTCAGGTCAAGGAACTCGGTGTCACCCCAGACGAGCGTCTTGCCCGCAGTGTCCGAGTAGAACGTCGTATCGAACGAGACTCCGCTCGTGCCGACGGTGACCGCTCCGGCCTCCATCTGGACCGCGCCACTCAGCTTGACGTTCGTCTCCTGAATCAGGAGCTCGGTGGCAGATCCCGTGTTGTCCAGCGTCGCGCCGTTGTCGAGAACGACCGTCGAACCGTCAATCAGGAAGCTCCCGAAGGTGAACGTCGTTGCGCCCGCGGTTGTCCACGACAGGTTCTTCGTTGACCCCGTGTGCGTGATTGCGACGTTTCCCGTGGTGTCCGACACCGCGACGTTCATCCGTGCGCCTGCGTCATACCCGAGATAGATCGTCGGCGTGTAGACCGCAAAGGACGTTGACGGGGAGAACTCGATCGTCGTGCCTGTGAAGCCGATCGTCCCTGTGAACGTCGCCGTGCCGCCTACGTTGATCGAATCGAAGATGTCCGTCCGCGCCGCGCCGATGAACCCGACGAGGGAGACAATCACCAACGCCATTAGTGCTCTCTTCATCGCTCCCTCCTTACGGGTGCTCAAACGTCACGTACGCCACGGCCTTGCCCGTCGTCGGCGCGGTTCCCGTGTAGGCGTACCGCGCGTAGACGATGGTGTCTTCCGTCGGCTGGTAGTCGAGAAGGTTGCCAATCGTCTCGCTATCCGCCACGTCTGGATTTCCCGCCGCCAACAAGTAGTCCGTGTCCGAAGCAATGCCCACCGTGAGGGTATTCGTCGTGCCGGCATTGAAGGCCGTCAAGATGTTGACCTTTGCCTCGACGAAGCGTCCCCCTGCCGGAATGGTCCCCAGGGCGACCGAAGCCACCCCGGAGACCGCATCCGAGAAGAGAACCTCACCGGAGAGCACGCCCTGCGTAGCTTTCGCGTAGGTGGTATTGCGCCCACCATCGCGCAAGTCTCTTGATCGCAGTCGATCGCTCATCCGTCACCCCCTATTCCGAATCGTCGTACGCCGCCACCGACTGCCCAACAACCGAGTACCGCGGCAGCGACCGAAGCAACGAGCACGCAAGCTCGACGTTCGTGTCAACGCTCGAGACCCGCGCGCCCGCGTGCGTGAATCCGCTCGTCAACTCGTCGGCCAGCACGGCGAAGTACGCCTGCTGCTCGAGATCGACGACCACGAGACGGGCAACCGCCGCCGCGAGTTCCGTGATGTCGAACACACCATCGCCCGGCACCGTGATCGACAGCGTCACGACAGCATCAACCGCCGCTGCGGTCATGCCGGAGACGCCGTAGGTCGCGTGGTTGATGCACGCCGCAAGCGACGTTGCGCACGCTGCATCGGTCGATGCCTGGTTGAACTGGCGATTCGTCAGCGACTCAGCAGCCGCCGCGGTGAACGTGAGCGCCGTCTGTGCGACAAGCTCACCGTGCTCGAGCTTGTACATCGTGATGATGACCGTGTCGCTCACGCTGACCGACGCGCAGGTGATCTGGCACTTGTTGATCTTCGTGCCCTGCGAGAGGGTGACGTTGGCCCCAAGCTGCGCGGCCCCAGTTCCGTCCTTGTCCGTCGCCTCGTACACCGCGAAGATGAGGGACTGTCCGTCCGTCATTCCCGACGCCATGAGGTGATAGACCCCCTGGCGATACTTGTCATACGGGAAGTAGACGCCCGTCTGGCTCGTCGCGTTCGTCATCGGGTAGAGCCCGGTATCGAGCTTCACCCCTTCGTGCAGTTTCTGCATCGCGTTCTCCTTTGCGGACTGAGTCCGCTATTCAGACTTCGCTACGCATTCAGGACAATGAACGGCGAGACTTCGGTCGTGCCATCCTGAAGCTTCAACGTGCTCTGGAGCCACGGCTGCCCGTCGATCGAGAAGACGCCCTTGATCGAGCGCATGTTCGTCGAGAAGTTCGTACCCGACAGGCCCATGTCATCCGTGATCTTGAGCGGCGCGCCGTTGCGGAGCAGGTAGTACGAGAGGTCCACCAGCGCGAAGTCGCCGACCGATCCGAGCGCGGCCATGAACTCCGAGTAGATGACGGGGAGGCCAAGCAGCGACTGCGGCTCGCCCTCGCGTCCGTTCATCTGCCACACGAGCTGGCCGGCACCGTCCGTCATGGACATCAGTTGCGCCTTGCAGAGCGGGTGAGCAACCCAGACGTAGTTGCCGCCGCTCGGGAGGATCCGCGTCATCATGTTGACGCAGTCCATGTAGTTGATCTCGCTCGTGGTCGCGCGCGTCACAAGGTAGCGCGCGGCGCAGGTGCGCCAGCCAAGCGGAGTCGTCACGCCGCCGCCCGAGACGATCGTGTTCTCGACGTAGGACGTCACCGAATCGCGGAGCAGCCCCGTCACGAACGCGCCAAGCGCCGGAGCGTTGCGGAGCAGCTTCTCGGTGATCGACGGCAGGATGGCCCCGAACTCCAGCGCCTTCAGCGTGATCTGCTTGAACTTGATCCCGGCGTTGGTCGTGACCGTGCCGCCCTCGGACATCGGGTAGACGGTGACGCCGGAGTACAGGCCCTTCGTTCCCGTCTGATCGAGTGCGGGAATGGAGATCTCGGCGTCCGGGGCATCGCCCGCAGGAATCTGCCGGCAGCGCGTCTGCAACAGCGTGAGCGGGTAGGCGATCTTGAAGATCTCGCCAGCCCACTGTTGCGGCGCTACAAGGAATCCTCCAGCAGCACCGGTCGCCATGTTCAGCGTGCGCGCTGCGCCCTCCTGAAGCTTGACGAGGCGTGCATCGACCGGCTTCCCACGATCTCTGGTCGCGTCCGAGACAGCCGCAACAAACTCGCCGAAACCGCGCGTTCCCTCGCTGAATCCGCAGAGGTCTTCCTTCGTGGCCGTCGCAGGCACCGACGGGGCAGCCGTCTTGCGCAGTTCATCAAGTAGCTTCGCCTCGAGCGCGCGGACCTTGGCCTCCGTCTCTTCCTTCAGGCCGGTGAGGTCCTTGCCGAACTGCTCCGTCATCCGCTGCTTGTAGCCCTCGACGTTGTCTGCCAGCGCCTTGACCTGCACGCCAAGGCCCTCCAGAGCCCGCGTCCCTTCGTCCGCTACCGGGGCGGGAGCCCCACCCTCCGCGCCATCCGGCGCGCGATAGAATCCCAGCTTTTCCTGCATGGTCATGCTCCTTTCGTCAGCGCCCGATCCAGGCGCTCGAGTTCCGTTGCGAGCGTTCGCAGGTGGTCTCCCGACGTGCGGGCGCGCGGCTTGTTGCCAAGTGCACGCTCAAGGCGCTCAATCCCGTCCGTAAGCTCGCGCGGAAGAGTGACGATGCGGCTCTCGCGCGTAGCTCTCGCCTTCACTTCATCCAACTGTTCCTGCATCTCTGTTCGTACCGAATCAATCGACGCTTCCGGGTTCGAGGCGAAGTTCATCGTCACCGGAGAGATCTCGATGAGACGGACCTCCGTGAAGTGAACCACCTTGCGCCCGTCTGTTTCGACGATCTTCTGTCTCACGGGCTGGAATCGGTGGCTCATCTGCGTGATGTACTGCTTCTTCATCCCGCTGTGAACTTCACGCCCACGCTGAACGTCAAGGTCGAGATCTCCCGCCTCGACGAACGGTCCGCGCTCTTGCTCTTGCAGACGCGCCAGGCCGATCGGTTCCTCCGGTCGGTGCATCCACACGATTGGGAAGCCCTTCTTGACGTGATCCTTGAGCGTTTTCCTGAAGGAACCGGCGTCGAATACAGACTCGTACGTATCCTCGACGCCATAGACCGACGGGAACCCGGTAAACCTGCCGGGCACGTCGTCCTCTGCGATGTCAAACGCCCGTACGTACGTATCGTTCATGGTTTCTCCGTGTGGTAGATCTCGTTGCATCGGCAGTTGATGATCTCCCCGGCGTCCCCATCTGGATCGCCTGGGGCCATCAGCCCGTTCGAGTACGGCTCATCCATCGGTCTGACCTCGCCGTTCATCGCCGCGTGGCTGTCGCGCGTGCGTGCGTCAAGCGACGAGACCCACTCCTTGAAGAGCAGGACTCCGCTCTGCGCCGCTGCCTCGTGCTGCGCGAATCCGGCGAGCGAGTGAACCTCAGTCCGCGCGATCGTGAACGCCCGCGAGGTATCGAACGCTACACCGCTCTCTCCGTACCACTCGCGATACTTACCTTTGAGGGAGCGTGCGATGTCATCTGTCGGGACGTTCTCTTGCAGCCCCGCGGCGACGATCTTCCGCACCTCGCGCTTCGTCGAATCGAATACCGCCGTAATCTGCTCGGCGACGTACTTCGACAGGAAGCGCAGGATGTTCGGCGCGCCGACGTTGAAGCGGACACTGCGCTCTGGAATCGGCTTGTCTACTGCATCCCCGAAGTGCTCAATCACGCTCAGGGAGACGGCCTTGATCGCGCGCTCGTACGCCACGCGCCCCTCGTCGATCTCGCTGTCCAGGTCAAGCTTCCCCTTCGTGAACGCGGCAAGGACTCGCTTCTCTTCGTCTTGGAACAGCTCGCGGACACGCGCGGCGATGGCTCGCTCAAACGCCTTCTTCTCTCCATCCTTCGCGCGCCAGAATGCACCGATGGCGTTCTTGTCCGAGAGGTTCACCATGCGCGAGCGGCCACCGATGCTGACGCTTTCCCCGTCCGTGTCGAACACCGAATCAGACCCAAGAGGAATCATGGTGGCCTGGATGTACGCCTGCTCGCTGACATCCTCCGCTGAGAAGCCAAGGCCAAGGCGCTCGTTGATCGCACGCGGCGAGATATGCAGATTCGTTGCGAAGATCCGCGCCGTCTCCGCGGCAGACTTGATCGCTTCCACTACAGCCGGCGTGCGCGAGAGGTCAAAGTCGAGATAGCTGCCGTCGGACAGGCCAAGCCGCGGCACGAATTGCATATTCCAGGTATCGCGCGTGTCTCGCAATCGCGGAATGGTGACCGTGTTCCACAGGAAGACCTCAGCCGCACGCTTGTTCTCGTACGTCGTATCCTTCAGCCCAATCAAGCACGGGTCTACCTCGCACGCGGCGCAGATCGCATCGTTCGACAGGCCGAGCGACTGAATGAAGTCCACCTCTGCTGGCGTCAGCATGAACGGCTGGAACTTGAGAGTCGAACGCGCAATGAGGAGCTTGCCGACGTTCTCCGCGCCCGCCTTGTTCGCGGCGATGTCCGCCTTGAGGGCATCGTACACGTCCTTGCCCATGTCGCCAGAGAGGAGCCCGGACGGGCGCACGACCTGTTGCATGGACTTTGCCTGCGCGGTCTGCACGGCGTTGCCGGTATCGACCGCTTTCCCCGCGGCGCGAATCGTCCCGAGCCCGTAGACCTCCGAGCCGATGTCTACCTGCTGGATGTGGACTACCTCATCCTGCGCGTACACAGTCTCCTGCCCGCCGACGAGGTACGTGTACGACCGTCCGAGGAGAGACGTAGCTTGAATCAGGATGTTCTCTACGCGCAACGGCCATACAGCATCGCCGCCTGCATTCGAGTGGTAGAGCACGTAATCGCCCGCGGTGTCTGCGTAGAGCGAGTCGAGATAGAGGATCTTCGTCCATGTCTGGTAGGGATTCGGGGAGTGAAGGAACTTCACGAGTCGGTGGTTCGGATCCGTGACGGTCTCGACATCACCGCCGTGGCCCGGCCTACGCACGACCCACGGCACGCTCGAGAACATGCGAGCCTTGAGGGTGAACGCGCGCCACACTACCCAGTGCGAACGCAGCCCCTCGTTGATGGCGGTTTGCACGCTCCAGTCACGCCAGGGCTGCGAGGACTGCATCCAGTCCGGAATGACCGTCGCCTTCTCGGCTGGCCGGCGAAGCGTAGATGCGACGGCACGAGCAAAGCCGTCTTCCAACGCCGTTGCGATGAACCCCCTCATCGTTGAGGCCACGAGGGGAAACTACAAGAGAACGGGGTGAAAAGCTAGAGCGGCCCTTTCGAGCCGCCCTGCTTGCTGTTGTGCCCAGGCGTCAGTCTGGGGCTGTCACTGTTTACGGAGATCCCGGGACCGCGGGAGTGGGCTCATAACCCGCGCCCCGGGCCTGTCTTTCGGGGTCTGCCACACACAGGAAGTCACGGATACAGCGCCGGGAATGCTCTCGACCGAGCTTCAACCCCCCACTGGGGATGCCTGATCCATAGATCCGGCCACGCCTATGGCGTTTTCCAGCCTCTCGTTCGCGCTTTCCTGGGTTAGTCCGTGTTTGCTTCGGCATGTTACTTCGTTCCCTTACTCAACAGGTCTCCAATTCCAAGGTGGGGCCGCTGTCTCTAGGTCGGTACATTGCGTCCACTTCACGACCCCACCCCCAACTCTAGCGCGAATGGCGCGCCCGCACGAAGTCCGTCTCGATGGCTTGCTCGATCACCGGGCGGATCTTGCCCTTCGGATGGACGTGCGCGCACGCCGAATAGCAGATCTCGTACGACTCGCGCAGGGACTTGCCGGGGTAGGCGCGCGACTTCTCGCCGTGGCTGTCCATCCGTGCGAGGTGCGCGGCCTCAAGGATCTTGCGAGCGTCACGTCCGGTCATTTCCACACCCCGCTGTACAGGACGGGAAATCCCAGCAGCCTTCCCATGAAGGCGTAGCAGTGCGTCTTGCCTGTACTCATGTTGAAACGCGCCTTGTAGTCGAGGGGATACCCGCCACAGAGCATCCCGATGTCGATGAAGTAGACCTCAAAGTCACTTCCGCGCTTCATTCCCGACCAAGCTCCTTGCGCAACTCAGCGAGCGACACGGCGGCGGGGGATGGCTTTCCCGAGACCACTTGCCCCCGCGCCGCGCGCTTCCCCTCAGTGCCAGTTGACATCGGAGCCGATGATGGCACCGCCGGCACCGTACCCGTGAGAGGGCTCTTCATAGCTTCTTCCCGCACTCGGGGCAATAGATCGGAGAGACCGGACCGAGACTAACGAATGACGCTGTAGTGCCACGCCAGACCTTTACACCTCGCCACTTCTCGCAGCACTCCGAGACGGCCTCCTCGATGGTGATCGTGACGCGGTTTCCCGCCTTGAACGGAACTCCCCACACGGAGCCGTCATAGTTTGGGGTCGTCACGCCGAGCTCTTTATTTCGCCACGTCATTTCTCCCCCTCGTGCCGTTCCACGTACTCGATGATCGCCTGCGTGACGATGTAGTTCACGGAGCGGTACTCGCGCTTGGCGATGGCCGCGATGCGCTCAGGCAGGTTCTCGTCCTGGTACTTCGCTGCGATGTAGATGGACAGCTTCTCGGTCTGCTTCATCCCTGACCTCCGCGCTCAGTATACGCACGAACGGAGACAAGTCAATAGGAACGGTCCTCAGTAGTCCACAAATTCCGCATCCCCGCCCTCCGCGAGCATCAGCTCGTGGCACCCCCATACCATACTATCCATGCGATCTGGGCTGAATCCCATATCTTTTACTGTAGATCCCTGGACCCATGACACCATCTGATCCTCGAGGTCAGGGAACACGCCGACATGGTAGCCGCGCCCTTGCTCGTACAGCGCCGCCACGGGCTCCGCGCGCCGGGACTTTCCTTGCGATGCCCATACGTCATCGTAGGCGACGTTTGGGTCTCGGACGTGGATCACGTCTTCAACCATGTCTCCGCCGTTGTTGCGCTCCCCGACCACTCTATCTGCCCGCCACTGGTAGTACGCCTCGATTGCCCGGGTGCCCCATTCGTCTGGCGTGTAGGTGCCACTGAGATCATCCAGGACCACGAAGCGGTCACCGCTCTTGCCAGCAACGATGATGCCCGTCTCGATGCCCTTGGATTCCGCCTCGTCACCGGAGGATGCTGCCGGGTCCACTGCGACCACGATACGCTCGCACTCCGGCGCGCCGTCGAGACGCTTGATCATCTCCATGTTCCAGAGTGCGCCCGCCGCTACGTCCAGCCACATGCCCAACAGGAAGCGTTGTCGGTTGCGCTGCGACAGCCGCCCAAGCACGTCCTCGATGTAGCCTTCAGGCAAGTTCTCCCGGTTGTCTTCCGGGTTCATCAGCATCATGCCGTAGTCGTCCGGCTTGGCGAGCATTGCCTTTGAGGATGGGTCGCGCTTCTCGACGAACTTGAGGTAGGTCCAGTGCTTCTTGTTGGGCGGGTTGCAATCGAAGAGCGCCTTGTTGACGAGCCCGGAGTTCTCCGCGAGCCGGGTGAGCGCCATCTCTACCGCGGCGTGCGTGATCTGGCTGCACTCGTTGAAGAAGATCGTGCTCCACTCGGTACCGAGGATCTTCTCGGTGCGGTCCTTCTCGTCGAGGCCGCCGATCCAGATCTCCGATCCGTTTGGGAACGTGATGAAGTAGTCCGAGTTGTTCCATTTCACCTTGACGTCGGGGCAGACGAGAGCGATCACCTTGGGCAGCGTCTCGTGCCAGATGCTGGCCTTGGCGTGGTTGAAGCGGAAGCGGAGGATCAGGTGACGCGACTTGGCCTTGAGCGCCCGCACGACGAGCGCGTAGAGGATGATGAACGTCTTGCCGGACCGCGAGCCGCCGTAGAGCATGACGTTGCGCGCCGGACTCGCTAGGAGGTCAATCGCCCCGCGCTGCTTCGCGGTCTTCTCAAACGCGGGCGATGGATTCGGCATACGCCATCACGAACTCCGCCGCGACTTGCGGCACGATAGCATTGCCCGCTCCCCGCAAGAGGCCCACTCTGCCGGGAACCCCATGAGCCAAAGGCTGAATCGTGGGTTCAATGCGCCGCGCTTTTCCGTCGGCACAAGGGATGAGGATGCTGCCGCCCCAGGGAGACGGTCGTCGCCCTGAGATGGTCCGCCCTTCGGGCCGTCCTGTTGGCATGGCGTGGGCCAACCGACAAGATCCACCGTCCTCCGGCTGCTGTCGTTGTTCCCCGCCTCGTTGTAGCCGTTCTGTGCCGGAGTCCCGGCCATCGGTGAGGGCCATCCCGCCATCTGCGCGGCAATCGCAATCGGCATCCCCGCACCGTTCCCGTTGTAGCCCTTGGCCTTCAGCGTCTCTGCCCGCGCCCGCCAACTCTCCAGACTCTCGCCGTCGTTCATCGCGTTCGCATCCGGTGTAGGCCACCCAGTAGAGCCGCTGCCGGATGTGCGGCGCGCCGACGCCCGCAGCGCACAAATCTGCGGCCCCGACTCCATATCCCATCGCTTCCAGGTCAGCGCGTACTCCGGCGATCCATCCTCGCCCAGCCTTGCTCGCAACCTGTTCTCCAAAGACGACTGGAGGGCGGCACTCCGCGATGAGGCGTCGGAGCTCGGGCCACAGGTGACGCTCGTCTTTATCTCCGCGTCCTTTGCCTGCGACGGAGAATGGCTGGCAGGGACAAGATCCGGTCCAAACAGGCTCATCATCAGGCCATCCGGCAAGGCGCAGGGCGTAACTCCATCCACCAATGCCTGCGAAGAAGTGGCATTGGGAGAATCCGAGAAGATCGCTCGGTCGGACGTCCGCAATGCTTCTCTCGTCCACCTCGCCATCAGCTATCAGTCCTTCCTTGATGAGTTCCCGCAGCCACGCGCAGACCTTCGGGTCGTTGTCGTTGTAGTAGGCTGTCACGACTTGCCAACGTAGACGCCATGCTCGGGCTTCGTAATCAGACAGGAGAGCGGATAGGAGAGCGCGACGAGCGACACGCCCGCCGCCGTTGGCTTCCAGAAGAAGAGGATGGAGTCTTTCACAGCTTCTCGTCCTGCTTGTCGAAGCGGATCAGGATGGGGCCGCCGTCCGCTCCCGTGTGCTCTACCGTGTCACGCCAGCCGTAGTGATTCTTGAGTGCGAAGATGTGCCCCTGCCCGTAGCCGAGCCCGCGGAGCATTCGCTCTTCGAGATTCGCCTCGATTCGAAGGCGGGCCTGAAAGATGATGTCTGCCTTCTCTGCGTCGGGGCCGCCTGGATCTTTCTCCCCCCGCAACATGATGGCTTTGAGTGTCTCGGGACCCGTGCCGCAGACGACGGCAAGCCGCGTGAACGTGTACGGGAGCGGATCGGGGACTTCCATGACCAAGCCCTTGCCGACGTGAGCCTTTGTGGTGTGCGCGTCGCACATGGCGAAGTAGCCCTCGACGCAGCCGCGAAGCTCATCGGCGGTCGTGAAGTTCGCCTTGGTCTTTGGCATCGCTCCCTTCTGACTCTCCGAGTTGGCGCAACTGCTCACGATCGACGTTGGCCGGCTTCTTCTTCAACCAGTCGGCGCGGATCGCGTAGCAGGTCTTCGGCTTCGTGAAGCCCTTGATGCGTTCCATTCCCCTCCATCCCCTTGAGTTGAGCGAGGGGGAGGCCGGTGGCTCAGTCCGACCTCCCCGGAGTCAAGGAGGCGTCCGCCATGTTGCGCGGAGCGATTGAGACTACCTCATGCGCCAACGGAAGACAAGAGACGGATCCGACGCAACGGCTACCGGCGGCATCACGAAGCACGACGTCAAACACCTTCCGTTGCTCGTCATAGTTGCAGCGGACCTCGGCACAGACCTCGCTCCCGCGGCGAATCACCCAACGCAGCGCGTCCCCATCCGTGATGTCCTTGTGGCGGAAGGCAAGCGTCACCGGATCTTCACCGCCCGATCGGATGAGGGTGCGTGTAGTCCTTCAGGCTGCGCATCGAGGAGTTCCAGCCAGGCGTCCTCTTTGATCTTCGTGAACCGGAAGTGCGTAACGATCTGGCGGAGCTCGATCCTGCCAGTCGAGTACTGCCAATCCTCCTTATACCGATACGTCTCTGTGTCCACTGCGCCGATGATTGACACCCTCGACACAACGGGCACTGAGAAGTCCAAGTGAAGTTCGTCGTCGCGCTCTAGACAAACCTCGCGCCGAAGCTGGAAGACGATGTCGATGAAGGGCGCACCAACAACAGCGAACTCCCCGATCTTTTCTTGCGTTCCGTTGCCGCGTTGCAGAGTTACCGAGATACCATCCACGCCGACCTCCTATCCCAGCCTGATCCCCACGGTGAAGAAGTGCCACATATCGCGCCACCACGTCGGCGGCTGCCACATGAACTCGTCGGACTGCGCCGGATTGTCCCACTGCACCTGCGTCCGCGACGGCCACCACTCCATCGGCAGCACGAGCGAGGCCGGGTACCACGCCACGCCAAGCGCCTGGAACTGCCGAACGTGGTTCATCTCGTGGTGCAGGATGTACGCTTCCTGCTTCGTCCCGCGTAGAGATTCGTCCATCACGATCACGTTGGCGAACGTCAGCGCGCTTGCCGGCGAGTCGCCCCAGACACGGAAGACCGGATCGACGTGCATCTCGAGACTGTACGGGGTCAACTCGAACGAGACTTCGCACGCAACCTGTTCCATCTTGTCCAGCCCGCCGCCGAAGACGAGCGCCGTCACGATTGCCGCTACTGCCATGAGCCCGTTGAGCATCACGCCTCCTGTTGCGACAGCACAAACGCACGCTTGATTGCCTGATCCGCTGTGGTTCCCTGCATCATCCCGCCGGATTCGCCGAAGCCGTAGCGAGCCTGAAAGACGCCCGGCTTCCCGTCGATGGACGCCCACGCTTCAACCATCGCGTAGCCGTGCTCTTGCCGCATCCGATCGAACAGCACATCATCCAGCAGCGTCTTCGCGCCGAGAGAACGTACTCGCTCGTCGCCGCTGAGATGCTTCCGCGCCGCGTTGCCAAGAGCCGTAGGCTGCATCTGCATGATCTCTTCCCGCGTCATTCTGCCTCCTCACTTCACGATGTCTCGGACGTTGAACCGGTAGAACCCGTCACTCTCGTACACGCCGCGCACAGCTACCCGCTTCCCGTTTGGCATCGCCTTCCCGAAGTGCTTGCGAAGCTCCACCATCGAGAAGGTGCGCGAGGTAACTCCGCATGGAGACAGGGCGGCCGAACCTGCGTCCCCAACGTGAAAGCGCAGGTAGAAGATGTCCGGCTCGGTGTCATCCCACAGCGCCTCCACTGTCGCGTACCGATGCAGCGCCCACTCGCGGCACGTGTCCACTGGCACGCGCACGATACGCCCGTGGAAGACGATCACGCCGCACGGGTACTTCGAGTGCTTCCCCTTACCGATCGGATGGAGCATCGGCCTCCTTTGTCTTCTCGCCGGCCACATCGATGGACGCTGGCCCATCCACGATGGTCGGCACGGCCCAGCACGCCCGCTTCAGCGTTCGGAATGGCCTCTCTGGTGTCCCGTCCCCGCGCCGATCGTTCCCCGACGGGCTGACTGAGATCCGTTGCGCTCTCCGCAGAGGATGCGGCCCCCACTTGATGTGGCACCAGCAGTTGTCTAGTCTACCGAGAAGCCTGCGGATCATGTCTTCTCCTCTCGCAGCAAGGCGGCGATGGCATCGCGTAGAGACGTAGCGCGACCCATGTCGCCAGCGTCCCCGTTCCAGTCTGCGACCAGGACATCTGCTCTGGTTGCGATCTCCCTGAGCCTCTCGACTGGGCCGAGTCTGTGCGTGGATGGCGCGGTGCCGGAGAGGGATTCCTTCGTAACGCGGATTGCATCTTCCAGCGGACAGCAGCAAATCCCAACAGAGTGATCGCAACCACCGACGTCCTCCATGTACTGTTGCAACTCAGGCAGATCCTTCTCTAGCGCCTCTCTCATCCGCGCGTTCTCGGCCGCAGCCGCCTCGACGGCTCGACAGAGCAACTCGTTCTTGCCTTTCAGTTCTTCGTTCTCCTTGCGCAGGGCGGCGAGTTCGGCGCGGGCGGCAACCCGATCCTCAAACTTCGCAGATGACAGGACGATGCACTTCTCAATCGCTCCGCTCACGTCTCCTCCTTCACTTCGATGGGCTTGCCGCAGTAGGGGCAGGTGTGCAGCCCGTAGATGCCAAGCCCGCCATACCACAGCTGTTGGCAGTCGGTATGCCAACGATCATCGCTCCCTTGTGTCCACCTGCACGCCTCGCTCGGCTGCGTCATGCGGACTCCTTGTCGAGGCCCCACGTTGGAATGGCGATGCGGAGCCGCGCCTTCCTGCCTTCTAGGGTACGCCCAGCATACAGGTTGGCGTTGTCTCGCAAGCCACGCAATAGGCGGCTGTATGCTCCTGTTGATCCAACGCGCTTGTCGTACGGGATGGAGCCAGATAGTAACACGCGCCCATCGAATGGGTCTTGAATGCTGTACACAATGTGTCTTGGGATCACGTTCTCACCTCCGGGTGCTCGCGGACCCACTGCTGACCAGCGTCGGTGATGGCCCACTGCCCATCCCCCACTTCCCTGACGAGCCCGACGCCGCAGAGGCCACGGCAACATGCAATGTAGAACGGGCCGATCACGCTGGCGGCATTCACCAGTTGTAGTTGCGGCATAAGCCTTCTCAGCATCTCTTCCTGTGCCTTCGACTGCGGCTCGGGCTTCATGGTTGCTCCTTGTCGAGCGCGACGCAGGCGCAGTACGAGATGAGGGGGGGCGGGGCCAGGAGAACATCTACCGGCTGCCATGACACGGACACGGTTCCGTTGAGCGGATTGACCCTCCTTCCGCCTGTCTCTGTCCCCAGCGTGTCGATGAATCTGCTGACGGCGTCGCCGTTCTTTGCAACCTTCTCGACCATCATCGCGGCGTCGTCGCGCGAGGTGATCGGGAACCAGTCCCATTCGGCAGTGCCGTAACCAGTCTTCTTGCTGTGCCACCCCATTTGAGACTCTGGCCTGTTGCGCTCCCACCCCATCCTCTCTGCGCAGATGGCGTTGGCCTTGGCGGGGTCCGACGCGCAGAGCTGCTTCCACTCAGCGTGGGTCATCATAGCCAGCCTCCTGTTCGAGCGTCTGCGCATTCTCTGTCAGAAAGTGTGCGACTCTTCCATACCCGGCTTCCTCGTCAGCCCTGTCGAAGCCCCTGAACGTCACGCGCTCGGGGTACGCTCCAGAGGTAGTCCCGTCTTCTTCGACCTGGCAAGTGATTGTCCAGCCGAAGGCGTGCAGGATTCTATTGATCCACCACAGCATCCCGGCTGCCCTGAACTCATCCCACGTTGCGGGCTTCCTCGTCACGTCTTCCCTCCCTTCTCGCGCTCGGCGAGCGCGGACTCGTCCCGAGTGAACCCCTTGACCTCAGCCCAATACTCCAGGGCGAATGCGGACCCACAGAAGCGGCACTCCGCGCGACACAGAGAGTGATAGGGCATGTCCGTCGCAACGGCGATTGAGAGCAGCTTGTCGCACTGCGGGCAGGCCACTACTACTGGTGCATTCATGTCTTCTTCTCCTCCTTGACCTTCACGCAGCGGACGCGGAGAACTGGATTGCGTATGCAGTAGAACCACTCGGAGCACACGTTCCCAGCCCTAGGTTCATGCGGGATCTTCCTAGGGCACGTTCGGTCAGTGTCGGGGCACCTCGAATCGTCGGCCTTGTTGCAGCGGACTAGCATGGCGGGACCTCCTTCTTGGCGGCTTCCTCGAACGCATCTCTCAGTGGACCGGATGGGAGCTTCGTCCAGTCCTTTCCGCAGTCGATGAGTGCCTGCTTGCACTTTGGATGACAGTGCAGCTCTCCATCTATCCCCTTGACGCCGAAGCGTTCGTACACGTCGTCTAGCACAGGAAGGATGTAGTCTCCACACACGTCGCAGCGGAGGCCGGTAGATGTTACGCTCATGTCTTGACCTCCTCGCCTTCCCACACCAACACGCTCCCGTATTCGGGATGCCCATGAATCGCAAGCATGTCGTCCATAGACGACCATACCGACGTGCTGCGCTTGGCAGTGAGCCAGCGAACGGCTACAGTCCCGTCGGAGAAGACGACGCCCTCGAATTGTGGTTCGTCTGGAGCGTTGCGCTGGTCCTCGTTGTGCGTATCCTGTGGCACCGCCCGCCGGTACATGGTGAACGTCTTCACGTCTTGACCTCCTCAGCGCCGGAGAGCCAACGAGCCATGCGCCGAGCGGACGCTGTATGGCGCACATAGAGCCCTGGGCACCGACAGTCCTCCCAGTTCACCCATTCAACGCGCGGACGCTTCAACCGTCTTCCGGTGATGCTGAACCGAACCATGCGTTCTACGGTGCGTTGATATCCTCGCCTCTCGAACGTCCTTCCGACGAGCGACTCCAGCTCTCCGAACTTGGTCTCAGGCATCGCGGGCCTCCTGCAACTTCACTGGCCAGATGTCTAGGTCGGTCCAATCGTGCGGCGGAGACATCCAGGTGTCGCCACTACCGATTACCTCTAAGGCGCGTTGCCTGTCCTCCCACCGTTCGCGGGATCGCCTTAGCGTGTTCATTCTCGCTTCGGCGTCGTCTCGCTTTCGGTATGCACGCAAGATATCCACTCCCTCGTATGGAACCGCGTTGACAAGTAGGTAGATGGTCTTCATGTGCGGGCCTCCTTGAGAAGCGGGCAGGTATCCATCGAGACACACCTGATGCCGCGCTCTTTTGGACAGACATCCGGATCTGGGTCTCCAGGCACGACGTAGGCCAGCTTCCAGAAGCAGTGCTCCCGCATGGCCTCCCAGACTTGCTGCGGCGTCATGGCTCCTCCTTCAGCGCGCGGATCGCATCTTCCCCCAACCGCAGACCGCTCATCTCTCCCGTGTGACCTTTCCCAGCCGCTACTACATACAGAGCACGGAGCGTCCGCGCGGCCTCTTCGAGTGCGGCGTTGCGCTCGTTGACCTTCTCCTGCTCTGCGCACAGCTTTGCGAGCCCGCCTTCGTTGCGCTCGTCGCCGAACTCGCGCCGCAGAATGGACAGCACTTTAGCTCCATCGTCTCCTCCTCACTCCGCTCGCACCGTCCCGCACGAGGGACAGACAACCAACGTCTTCAACTCAAGCCCGACCATGAAGAACAAGACCGCACCCTTCTCGTCTCGAACCGTATTCGTCAACTGGTCTCCGTCGTACCCGCACTCTGCGCACTTCATCGCTTCCTCCCTATTCCTTCCCCGTGTGCGTGCTCGCCCAGATCGAGCGGCCTACCCGCGCCGCGTCCCCGCGCCTGAGCAGCGCGTAGAGCGAGACTCGCACCGATTCCGGTTTCGCTTGCAGGCACTCCGCGAGCTCCTTGACCGTCGCCCTCCGGCGGTACGTCAGTTCCTCCGTGATGCGATCGATGAGCGTTGCCGGCATCTCTGCCCGTGACGGCCTCTCGCGCACCGGAGGAAACAGGAGCCCGTGGATCTCGTCTACCTGCTCTGCCATCTTCTCGAGCTTCGTTTCGTCGAGCATGGGTGTATTGTAAATCATCTCCGTAAGCCTGTCAAGTCCCTACGGCTTCCAGGCTGTAACGAATCTGTAACCTAGGTACGTAATGGGTACAGAACAAAAGCAAAGACTCTGCTTTTGTAACGGTGGTACGTAACGGTTACAGTGCAGAGCAGTACGGTGAAGTAGAAGGAAGAGTAAGGCCAACTGTAAGTGAGGGTACAACTCTGACGCGTAGAAAGTCTGTAAAAGGGACTTGTAAGGCGCGGCTACAGCGATTACAGGTGATGCGCGTCTGCTGCGCTTATTGGTCATGCGTCCGCCATCTCTTGGAACAGGGGTATATCTTCCACGGTCTCGGCGGCGCGGATGTTGCGGCACGCCGTCTCCCAGTAGGACCGCTTGAGTTCGCAGCCCCAGAAACGCCGCCCGAGCTTCACGGCCTGATAGCCCTCGGAGCCAATGCCGGCGAACGGAGAGAGCACGAGGTCTCCCTTGTTCGACCAGAGGCGGACGCACCGCTCGATCGTCTCGAGTTGGAGCGGGCAGATGTGCCGCTCGTCTTTCTCCTGAGTTCCTTCGCGGGCGTTGAGGGTTTCTGTCTCCTTGATGCCGTACCAGATCGGACGCGCCCACTCGATCCACTGGTCGTTCGTGATGTCCGGGTGAACTGGCGTGGCGTTGTCTCCCGGCTTGCGGAATAGGAGGATGTAGTCGGCAAGCGCCGGGCGGCTCCACGTCGAGTCCTTGCGAAGCTGGACGAAGAGGAGCCCCTTGCTGTGCGTTCGGATGGCCTGGGCTTGCGGGTCTTTGTCAATGCAGACCTCGCCGTGGTAGATCCATCCACGGTCAACGAATGCCCGGATCACGTCGCCGCGGAAGTCCTGCATCCCAATCACTCCGTGCGTGACCATCGTCGTCGTGAGTTGCTGGACGTGAACGGCGCAGTTCCGGCCGGGCATGGTGACGCGGAGCAGGTGATCGATGATGTACGTGAAGTGCTTGAAGAACTCGCTCTTCGTCTTCGAGTTGCCAAGGTCTCGCTCGCTCGGGCTGTACGTGTAGAGCGACTGGAACGGAGGAGAGAAGACGGACAGTCCAACGGAGTTGTCTGCTACGCGTGACATCGTCTCCACGGAATCCCCGAGGACCATCTCCCAGCCGTCGTGTCGCACCGTGTCTTCGGCGTACTCTGCCCGTGCTTGGCCGTCCCCGATCTCTGCCCGCTCGAACTCGCGGACGTGTTCCACAAGCCGCTCGCTCATCTTCGTCGCCTCCGCATCCTTGCGCTGTACGTTCTCCCAGACCTCGGACTCTTGCTTGCTGACAACGATCAGGGCTTCCACCGGATCCGTCTGCCCGAAGCGGTAGCACCGCCGAACGCACTGGTAGTAGGACTCCCACGAATCGGAGATCCCGATGAATGCCATGCGGTGGCAGTTCTGGAAGTTCATCCCGAATCCGCCGATCTTCGGCTTTGTCACGAGGACGCGGAGAGAACCGTCTTGGAACGCCTCGAAGGCCCGTTGCTTCTCTTCCAGCGAGTCGGACCCCTGGACGTTCACCGCGCCGGGAATCGCAGCGGCTACCGCGTCCGCTTCGGCATTGAGCCCGCACCATAGGATCCACTGATCGACGCTCGCGTTCACAATCGCTGCGGCCTTCGCTACCCTCTCCACCGCCGTCGCGCGCCGAACGCGAGACCGGTCAGCTATCCCTTTCATCCCAAGGTGGAAGAGGGCACCGTCCGTCACCGCGTCCGACTCTACCCAGAGCGGCGCGATGGTCAACGGAGGAAGATCGTACCCATCGTCCGAGTACCCAAGATCACTCGGCTTGCGCACGCTCATTCCCCAAGACGCAAGCCACTTGTAGAACGGCTCTTCGGCGTGCCCCTTGAGTCTCCATCCGTCCTGATCGTGGACGAAGAAGGCGGACAGCATCTCCGCGCGGGACATGATCCCCAGGAACTCCGCGTGGTTCGCAATCTCCGCGATGTCATTCGGGGCCGGCGTCGCCGTACAGCACAGACGATACGGCGTCTCGGAGAACATCTCCGTGAGAAGCTTGCGCGTCTTCCCATCCAGGCTCTTGAGGATACTGGACTCGTCGAGAACGATCGACTGAAAGTCCTCCGCATCGAACGCCGTCACCATCTCGTAGTTCGTGATGTTCACGCCGTTGGACAGATCGTCCCCTGAGCGCGTGTAGTAGACCGGTACGCCGATCTTCACTCCCTCGCACACAGTCTGCCGCGCTACGGATAGTGGGGCGACAATCAGACACCGTCCTCCGCTTAGTCTCGCCCATTCCAACTGCATAAACGTCTTGCCGAGCCCCGTGTCCGCGAAGATCGCCGCGCGCCCCTTGCGGATCGCCCATCGCGTGATGTCACGCTGAAACGGGAACAGCTTCTCGTGAATATCTTCCGCGCGGACATCTAGGCCGGCGTTGCGGACAACAGACGCCTTCCCTTCTAGAAACTCCGTGTACCCTAGAACCGAGCCCATCCTACTGCCTCCTTTGACTCCTCTTGCGTGACCGCCGCCCATCGCCCCTTGTCGAACCGCTCGACGAGCGCCGGGTGCCTGTCGCGCAGCTTGTAGAGCGTCACGCGAACCGTTTCCTGCCCCGCCCCCATCTGCTCGGCCAACTCAGCAACGGACATCTTTCCAGACTCCTTGAGCGCGCGGAGGATGCGGTCCGTGAGCGGCATCATCCCGGTAGCCGCGGCGAGCTCCTTCACGCTGTGGGGGGTGACGAGCGTTGCCCCTTCGCCGAAGTGGAATCGCAGCCCGATCGGTCGCTCGCGCCGGCCATAGTTCATCTTCTTATGGAACAGTCCTACCTCAACGGAATCTGCATCGTCAGAATCATCACGGCGCGCCTCCCAGATCGAGCGCGCGAGCGCCCCGAAGAACATGTTACCATAGACAGTTCTCCCACTGCTCGGAGCATTCTTCGCGTTGTGCGCCAGAATCAGCGACGAGACCCCGAGCGATCGAAGCGCCGTGAAGAACTCCATCGGAGGCTGGCTATCGTTGAGATTTCCCAGTCCACACGCAGGGCCTAACGAATCGATGATGACGAACTCAGATTCTCTCTCACGAATCTCTGCCTTGATCGCGTCTACATCATCCATCAAAGAGCGCTTCCCCTTTCGGTAAGCGATATGAGCCGGCGGGAGTTCCATCCCAACGCGCAGGGCATACAACCTGGACGCCAGTGCATCCCGCTCGCCCTCCCAGTCTAGGTAGATGGGGTTACGAAGCGTCTTGCGCACCTCCATCTCCAGGATCCTCTGAGGGGGCAAGCCGATGAGGTAAATCAGGAGGGCAGAGATATAGCTCTTCGTTGCTTCTGGATCTCCGAATAGGATCGTCGGGTGCTTGTAGAGCACGAGCGGCCAGATGGCGTATTCGGCGGGAGGCGCTTCAACGAGCGTATCAATCTCTTCTGTCTCTTCTCCCTGCTGTATAAACCGCGTGACCTCCTCGCAGAGATCCTCGATCATCCCGTCCCAGTTCAGTTCCGGCAGCTTCTTCTTGAGATCGTTTGCCAGTTCCGTGCGGGACCGGAGCGCCGTGAAGGTGAACTGCGCCGAACGCAGCGCGCGCGCCATGCCTGGAAGAGTCGTCTCGATCGTGAGGTGCCCGCCGATGCGTCCGTCCGAGTGCTCCTTGAGAGTCTTCGCCGTCGCGCGGATTCCTCTCGAAACCCATTCCACGCAGACGGATCGGTCCTCGCAGGTGATGATCGGCGCGGTCGGCTCTTCGTCCATCGCCTCAGCGAGAGGACCAGTTGGCTCGCCTTGCCCAGAGTTCGGCCCCGCGGGGTAGCGTTGCCACACGTCGGCAACCATCGCCTCCGGTTCCTCGTCGGTGTACGCCGGCTGGCAGGCGGCGAAGGCGGCGCACGCCAGGGTGATAGCCTCCGGTTGCGCTACAACTGCCTGTGAACGTAGGTGGCACACGTAGCGGTAGAGTTCGGCGTGACGTTTCCCGGCCGGGATGCCAGCGAAGACCGCCGTAGGGTCTACTCGATCGAGCGTAGTGCCGTTTCCTTGCCCGCGTTTGGGTGCGCCGCACATCCACGAGGGTAGCTCGGCGAGTTGGACGGTCTCCGGGCGACTCGACGCCTCCCATTCGTAGGTCCTCCCAGAGATGTGCGCCGATCGTGGCGCTATTACGTATCCACCTTCACCACGCAGGTCGATCCCTTCGCCTAGCTTGCCAGCGGAGTTCGCAACCTCCGCGTCTGAGTGGAAGTAGAAGTGACGCCCACCGCCGCCCGTGATGACCGTCGGCGTGTCCGGTAGCTTTCCGTGGTCGGCTTCGAGCTCGGCCAGACTCTCGTCGCCGCCGTGTCCCGCGTCAATGTCCAGCACCACGAGCCCGAGCGATGCCTTGCCGCACGCTATCCCGATGTTCGCACTCGGGTACTTGTTCCACCACGCGCGAACAGACCCCTCGAAACGCGAGGCTTGCTTGACTCCGTTCGGGACTACCTGTCCGATCGGATGCTTACCAGGTGAGCCGCACGCGGGATTGCCGCAAGTACACGCGCCGTCCTTGATCGTATGCGCGGGAAAGACAGCCCATCCACGCTTGGCATACCAGAGCGCGGCCTGTAGATTCGTGAAGTCAGCCAACAGCACCTCCCAACAGTGAGAGTGCGCGGGGCCTACTGCCGTCTGTTGGACGGCCTAGGGGCCACGGCCTTCGGCCCCGGCGCGTCAGTGTATCACGTCTCGGATCTTCTGTACCACCGCGCCATGAAGTCGTGCCAGATAGACTCCACAAGGGCGTCCGAAAACGTCACCGGAAGAGAGATCGAAGGCGTCTCCTTCCATGGGTACACAAGCGGCGCGCGGCGCAACGTGTCACAGGCATCAATGATCCGCCGCTCGTTCGGTCCGAATGGACGCTCGTTTCGTGCGCTCATCACGTCTCAGGCGTCAGTGTCGGCGACCGGAACTCCTCGATTGCTTTCACGGGGATTGCCGCCTCGTTGACTGAGCCAAATGAGTTCGCCATGCGCGTGATCTCTTCGGCTTCTTCCCTCACATACACTCCGGCCTCTCGCAGATCGCGGGTGTACCCGCGCCGCTCAGACTTCCACCATCCGTAATGCTCATACGACCAGATCACGAAAGGGCCAGCCAACATCCAGTCACGCGCTGCTTGAAGGAGTTCCCTCTCAAGGCGTGCATCGTATTCCATCACGCACGCTCCTTGTCTCCGTCAAGTGTCGGCTCGGCTGGCTTCGTCGGCGCACGCCCGTCCGGTGGGATCTCGGCTTCAACGTCGATCACTGGATCTTTGAGCCCGAGCTTCGCGTCCTCCGCAGAGAAGGCCCGATCGAGGAGCGCGTCTGTTTCCGGGGTGAGGGCCATCGTTTTCGTTGCGAACCGGATCAGTGCCTTGTAGACCATCGGCTCGTAGTCGTCGCGCCACGGCCCGGAGTCCCCCATCTTGCTCTTGCGGCGGATGCGTTCGAGCTGCTCGAAGTTGAGGACGACGTGCCGCTGAACGACTGGACGACCGTCGATCACGTCCCACCACGTCACGTACCCACACTTCAACTCGGTGCGCTTCTCGTACGTGAAGACGCCCGTGAACTTCGGATCGTGTTCAAGAACGGTCGTCAGACCGCGCGAGTAGCGCCACCCGTCGTCAACGTGAACGAGCCCCACGTCGAGGCCGGCGACCTTCTTCGATCGATAGACGATGTCCACGAGCCCGCGGTATCCAGCGATGAACGTCGCATCCTTCGAGCCTGACTTGTTGCGGAAGGCGACGATGTGTCCGAGGTTCATTAGGCCCGTTGGCAACAGCCCCAACACCGCCGCATCCTCAAGCGCCGCCCGGAAACTCATCGCCGTACACTCCGCAAGGTCCGGATGCCGGCGCACGATTGCCGACGCCATCTGGAGCAGTTGCCCAGCCCGCGCCTCGTTCTCCATGAGCTGCGACACGGACGGCTTCCACGCGCGAAGGTGCGCGTCCAGCGTGTCCCCCGTTCCGATCGTTGCTAGAGCCGTCTCACTCCTTGGCATCCTGCTCCCCCTTCTGAACGTCAACCCACTCAACCGGAGCGCCGCGGGTAAGCGTGCCAGCTTCTTCAAGCCGCTCCATCGCCGCTTCGATCGCCTTGCCCTTCTCTCCCTTCGGAGCCCTTCCGCTGATGAACTTCTCCAGAGGCTCCTTGCTGACCTTCACCATAGCGGCAAGCTCGTCGTCCGTGAAGTCCGGGTGAGCGTCGCGCAGGTAGGTCAAGAGGCCGCGCGGGTCAATCTTCGCGTCGCCCGCCCGCTGCTTGATAACCACGGCATCTCCACTCGGCAACTCGACGCGCCCGCCGTTCAAGCGGACAGCCGTAAGAGCCCCCCGATCGAACTCCTTTAGCATCTTCTTGAGGATCTTTGACACCATCACCGCGCGTCCGAACTTCTCGGGCTCCAAGATGCTGCCAACAGTCGGAACCGCGAGCGTCCCTTGCCCGTGCGTGAGGACTTCCACGCCCGTCGCCATGAGCTGCATCCGGCCAACGCACACCGCCACGCGCGGGCAGTACCGGCACGCATCGCCCGGAGTGTACGTGCGCCCGTCCCATTCGACCATCGAAGGGACTTCAACCGCCCACGCCTCCACTTCCGCGGGATCGTAGCGCCGCACGGTCCGCTCGCCCGTCTTGAGCCACGCGACCCAGACAACAACCTCCGTCACGATGCGGGTGTCCGAGCGGTAGAGCGCGAGCCCCGCCGCTGCGTACGCCAGCATCTGTTGACGGCAACGCGCGTCCTCGGTCCGCTCGCCCGTCTTGTAGTCCCATACGTGAACGATCCCGTCCTCGCCGCGCTGCACGTAGTCCATTCCATCGGCGCGCCCGCGCAGGATGTAGAGGTCATCATCGAAGCCAAGATCGCCCGGCAACGAGATCTCAAACGGCTGTTCCACTTCCGGCGACTCGGACAACTGCGGGCGCAGCACGTCAAGGAACTCGCGGCCACGATAGCAGAGCCATCGGATCTCGTCTGCCGACACGCCCCACGCAAGCGCAACCGGCTCTACGTCCGGCACGTCGCGCAGCCCTTCGGCAACCATGCGCGCAAGGATCTCATGCACGGCGCTGCCGATACGCGCGTCTGCGCCTTCCTCATGGTCGATCAGGACGGCGTCGTCCTCTGTGTGAGCACTCGCCGCACACGTGTAGATCCGGTCAAGCGCCGACGGTCTCAGCGTGAGCACCTTCCGCCTCCTTCTCAATCTCGCGGTAGAGGGCGAGGGATACTCGGTCGATGTCGCTGTTGATGATCGCCAATCCGCCGCCCAACTCCCTATTGATCTCCCGCGCCTCTTCGAGCTTCTGTCGCAACTCCCTGAGCAGTTCGAGCCTCGTCTTCACGATTCCTCCTTGACAACCCTCTTGTACTCTGCGCTCTCTCCGTAGTGAACTAGCGCCGATGCAACCAACTCCGTGAGCGTGCGCCCCGTCGCGCGCCAGTCCTTGATGACCTTGGCGGACTTACCACCGCTCGGGAGCATCACCGGGCCGATCCTGACCATCGTCCCCATTCCTCGCTGCGCCAAGAAGAATCACCTCCTCGTCACGCGTCATCCCGACCTCCGCGATGCGCTGTTCTACCTCGTGGATGAGATCGAACAGGAAGCCTCCAGCGTTCGCCGCCGCGAAGCGCGCGAAGTATTCCTTGTCTCCGAACTTCGGTTGCATCCCGTACAGGAGCTTCAACCTCTCGACGATGCGATGTGTGTCCGCGCGCGCCTCCGTGAGGATCTTCAACTCCTCGTCGAGCGAGACGGTGCAGACGATTCCGCGAGCTTCTCTGATGGGCATGAGCGCCTCCTTGTCTCTTTTGCCCTACGTCATCCAGCGTTGTAGCTGGCACATATCACGCCCTTGTGCGTGCCCGTCTTAGCCTCGCCGAGGTACTCACATTGGACGTAGGCAGGGTCTACCACCCAACTGCCTGTGCTATGAGTCGTGATGTCGTCTCCCTTACCCGGGCTCATCCGCTTCGCCTCGGCTTCCGTATCTGCGGCAACAACAGCCGAGTCGTAGGTCTCGTAGCCCCTGTTTTTCTCTTGGCTTATCTTCCACAGCTTCATTCCGCGCCTCCTTCACCGCGTACTATATATCTATCTGGATGGATTGTCAATACCAAGACAAAGGGGCCAGCCGAAGCCAGCCCCAGAGGAGGAGAAGTCCCCGGCGAAGGGGAGATCTCTACTTCTTCTTCGGCTTGCAGTTGTTCGGGATGACTGCCACCTCCTGAATCCATTCGGGCGTGATCTCCACTCCGTCTGCGTTGCGGGCCGTGAAGTGGATCGAGAGCACATCCGTTGCTAGTTGAATCGCGGCAGCCGGCGGCAGATCAGTGCTGATCGTGCCACAGTCCTTCGGCGCAGCATCCGGCTTGCCAAGCGGGATGAAGCCGCACGGGTAGCCCGCGCCAATCTGCGCGTACGGGCGGACCGCATTCGCATAGAGCACGAGTTCACCCGGAACAACCCACTCACCATCGCACTGCGGCCCGGTGTCGCCCATGTAGGCAGGCACTCGGGCGGCGTCCGACTTGCGGAATGCCGTAACCTTGACCTTGTACGGACCGGTTCCGTTGTCGATGAGCCCGCGGTCAATGCCGCAAGGGCCATCCGCAGACGTTGCCGGCTTGTTCGGCCAGCACGCGAGGACGATTCGTTGTCCCTCATCACAGGACGCCGGCAAGAGGAAGCCCGCGAAGCGCGGCGCGGGACGCTTCCCGGCAGGAATGCCCGGAACAAACGGCGTGTCCGGAGTGTTCGTCTGTGGCTTCTTGCGGAGGAACACGATCCACACGCCCACCGCCGCCAGCCCCCAGAACACGACCATGCCAAGCAGTTGATTCGTCGTCATGGTCGCCTCCTAGAGCGTCTCACTCGGCAACTTGAGGTCCAGCTTCTCCTTGATGCTACGGAAGAGGACCTGCGCCGTACCGAAGATGATGCCCGTGCCCTGGAGCATGAGCGCCGGATTCGTCAGGATCTCGGTGATGCCGCCCGCGCCCGTCAGTACAGACACGGCGACGGAGAGCACGATCGAGATGAGCACGGCGGCCCAGAGCATCCTGGTCCCGTCAAGCTTGAACGTCTTCTTGAGCCACTGGCAGACAGGGACGGCAATCGCCCCGGCGAGTAGCTGTACTACCGCTTCACTCCACATCTCTACCTTCCTCCTCTTCCGGCTACGATTTCGGGGGCGCAGCGCCGGTCCCTACGCTCCCGGTTAGAACTGGATGAACTTGCCAACGATGGTCACAATCCCGCTTCCGATGGCAAGCCAGATAGCTAGGCGCGTCTGTATGCGCTGCTTCCTCGTGGACTTCTCTTCGTCGAGCCGTTCCCGTTCGTTCTTCTGAAGGCCCCCGACCGCTCCCTCGATCGTCGAGAGACGGGACGAAAATGACGGCTGACCGTTTCCTTCAAGCAGCACACGAATGAGCTTGCCTACTCCCTGACGGGTCTCGCCCACGTCGCGTTCGATTGTCTCGAGGCGGCGGTCTGTTTCCGCGCGCCGCGCCTCACACAAGGACTCGCTGACTGTTGGATCCGCCAAGAGTGCTCCTTTCGCGTTCCAGTCTATCCGTCTCCGCGTCGGAAAACAGGCCCCTCGAACGAGGCCCGATCCACCGCCGAGAAGTCCACTTCCTTCAAGTCCGGCAGCCCTTCGATGCGGCTGCGGATCCGTTCCCATGCTTCGCGCTGGGCTCCGATATGTTTCTCGCGTTCCATTGCCGCGCGCGCGTCGATCGACTGCACGGCGAAGAGATGGGCCATCAACTCCATCTTCTCCTCGCGGGTCAGCTTGATCTCTTTCCGTTCCTTCGCCACGTCTCCTCCTATGTCGTGAACGTGATCTTTCGAGTCGCCCCACCGATGACGACCGTGATTTCCCCCGCCCCGAGCGCGCCGCCGGTCGTCACCCACGCGGTGACCTGCATCGGAGAACTTCCGCCAATGTCAAAGTACAGATCGTCATAGGCGTAGAGGTAGAGGTCTCCGCGTTGCGCCTCTACAGTTACGTCCGTGTAGCCTTTGAGGCTCACGTTCTCCGTCAGCAGTAGGTAAGACGAGTTCGCCACGGTGCCGTCCGTCGAGTACCCGAGCCATTCGTCGTTGTCAATGTTCAGGCAGTGAGGGTAGGCGTCCGTTCCGCCGCGGAAGTCGGTGCAGTTGTAGAGCGCGTGGCCGCTCATGTTGAGGTCTGCGGCGATCGTTCCGGTGATGTCCCCGACCACGATGAGTTGCGTGCCCGTCCACTTCATGTAGTTGGTCGCGTCGCCGATCGTGAACATGGACGCGCCGGCAGCGTAGCCGAGCCAGAATCCTGGGTCCGTGTCAGACGGTCCGGTCTTGCCCTGGCAGATGGCGCTACCCGTCGTCTCAGCGAGCGTGATCGTCTGAGCGTCGATCGTTCCTGCGGTGATCTTGTCTGCGGAGAGCGAGGCGATTTTCCCGCTGGTCACGGCTAGGTCTACGATCTGCAACGTGTCCACGATTCCCGTAGTCGCGGAGATGTCCAGCGCCGAAACCTTGATCGAGAGCGTGCCCAGCACGGGGTTGAAGTCGAACCAGTACGTGCCGTCTGAGGCGTAGAGCCTGCCAGTGGAATCCATGTAGGTCTTCCACCCGCTATCGTAGTAGCCGAGGTAGTCGGTCGAGACGTAGAGCCCCGCGCCGCTCGGTGCGCCGGGCAACGCGCCGGGCGTTCCGCCGGGGATGTTCGAGACGTCGATGTTCGAGAGGTCGTTGACGTTGACCTGTTCGGCGGCAGAGAAGTCGAACTCCTCGCCCTTGTTGGCAAGCTCTAGCGTCACGTCGCCGGGCGCGCCGGTCACGTCGGACTTCGTGAGGGACATCACGCGCACGGACACGTCGATTCCGAGGATTGAATCCGTCACGGTCACGAGCGCGCCGATGGTGAAGGTGTCGATCGACTCGTTTGTGATGCGCACGAGGTCCGCCGCGGAGATCGTGTACGTCATCTTCGGTTCGGCGAGCGTGACGAGCAGGTCAACCGCCGCGGCGTAGAGTTGGGCCTCGGTCGTGTAGCGTTGGTCCGTCCAGTGGCGCGTGAGCGTGCCGTACGTGGCGACGTTGCACGTGATGTAAGCGAGGCCACCGGGCTCTACCGTCGTAATCCCGATCTGATCGACTCCGCTTCCTGCGCCATGCGGATAGAGCTTCGTGACGAGGTCGGAGTAGTCGGCTTCGCGTGCAAGCTCTTTGGCGTTGCGCCCGTAGTCGATGTAGGCCGTCGGGGTGCTGGGCGGTGCAATGAGGTTCAGCGTCCACGGGTAGGTCGCCGTGCTGAAGGTGAAGAAGTATCCGGCCTGGAAGCGTCCCGGCACGTCGAGTACCGCGCGCAGTAGCTTCGTGCCGCGCGCCCATTCGTAGAGGAAGTCCTCTGAGAAGTCGCAGGTTCCGAGCGTCCAGCGCGCGACTGCCTGGGATGCGAGGATGGCTGTCAGCGCCGCGGAGGTTCCCGCCACCGCGCCCGCGTAGGTGGTCGCTGCGAACTCATCATCGTTCAGCGTGGCGAGCGCGTGCTCGCAGTCGAATCGAACGTAGTCGTGGCCCTTCGTCTCCTTGATGATGCGGAAGAGCTCGATGCGCGTGTCACCGTTCCACAGTTCGGCGAATCGCTGCGCCGTGATCTCGGACAGGTGCTCGTCGTCGAGCGGGACGGAGAACGATGCGGTGCCGACTTCGTTGGCGCGGAGCGTGTAGGAGATGCCGAAGGCGCGCGGCAGGTACGCGGCCTTGTTCATTGCGGCGTCATAGATGATGACGGGCGCGGTCACTGGTGCGGTCATAGCTCGCGCTCCTTGTGGCGAATGGTGAGGGCGGCGGTGCGCGCTGCTTCTGCGTCATCCCAGGTGAGAGTGTTCACGCCCGGGTAGACGCTGGGGAAGTCTCCCGAGTGGTTGTAGCGCACGTCAGATCCGTTCAGTTTGACGGTCCGCTTGTCGCAGTCGATCTCTAGGAAGTCACCCGGTGCGAGGGTGCCCGCGTACGATAGCGCCTGGATGATGTAGAGGAGAGCCGACGCGGAGAGAGAAGACGCGGACGTGATGGAGACGGTTGCCGTGATGAACTTGTCGCCCACCGCGCCGACGTTGCCCGCCGCGATGATGGCCGACTCCGCGCCGACCACCTGCGCGACGCGCCACCCCGCCGCTTGAAGAATGGAGGAAACGGACATCGCAGATGTAGCGAGGATCGGCATACCGCCCGCCGCAATCAGCGAGGCGATGGCCTGCGCAGACATCTCCCCGAACTTGATCTGCGGAGGATTTGCGAACAGCGATGCGACTGCCGCGAGCGCCGCTTGGCCGTTGAAGACACGCAGAGGGTCGGCGGTGATCGTCGCGGAGACGGAAGCGGACAGCGTTCCGGAGTAGATCGTTCCCCACGTTACCGTCAGATATGTTGCCTGTCCGCTGTAATGGTAGCAGCCCAGTTCCTCCTCTCCAGAAGGTGCGGTTCCCGCGATCTCTCGGTTGTTGCGGAGCATGAAGCGCGTGTAGCCTTCTGGAACAATCCATGATCTGCCGGTCGAGTTGAGTGTCAGAGTATTCCATGCGCTTAGGACGATGTCCGCACTCGCAAGCGAGCCGCCGTCCCCGCTGTACAAGGAGTAGTTGTAGTCTTCGAGAGCAATCGGGTAATACGGGCGCGTCCCGCCCCCAGTCTGCACAACAACGCTCCACGCCGTGTCCGCAGAGAGCGAGTTTGCGTACAGATGAATTGCCGCGCCTGTGATGTTGGACCCCACAGGGATCACGCTCGTATCGAACACGAGCGGCATTCGCGTGATGTTGTACGTTGTCCCAAAGTTGCGCTGCCCGCACAGCGCGAAGGTTGTTAGCAGCACGTCAGCCGATGCTGCTGCGCGGAGCGTCGTGTACGACGCTAGAGGTCCTTTATACAGTGATTTGTACGTACCGAGCGCCGTGAAGTTCGCCACTACACCCACCTCGGCTTATGATCCAGGCGCACGTCGGCGGTGCGGGATGCGTCATCATCGTCCCAAGTGACCGTGTTGGCTCCCGGTTGCAGGTGCGGGAAGACGCCGGTGAAGTAGCGCGTGTAGTTCACGCCGTTCAGCGTAACCGTCATCGTGTCGGTGTCAATCTCCACCACGTCACCAGGAACAAGCGTGCCCGTGTAGCCTAGCGCGCGAACGATGTAGACAAGGCCGGAGATTGCGGACGCCGTGCTCGCCGTGATCGTGCAGGCACCTCTTTTGACGCGGATTCCGAATGCCGACAGAGCCGCCACGACATCGATTGCAGCCTCGCCTGGATTCACCTTGCACGCGAAGCCGGTGAGCGCGGAGACGATTGCGAGCCCCGCGATGCCCGACGCCAGCATGTCCCCATCTGCGCTCGCCGCCGAATGCGCCACGGCCTGCATGATGCCCGACATCGCCGCGTCAGGGTCGGCGGAGATCCCCGGCTCGACGAGGATGCTCAGGATTCCCGGCTGCACGCGGGTAGCCCCTGCGATCAACTGAGAGGCCCCAGCAAAGGCGGCGATCCCTCGCAGGGTAGAATCCCCCTTCGCAACCACCGCGGAGGACGTGCCAGCTGCCAGGATTCCGTCCATGATGGCCTGCGCCACTGCCGCCAGAGTCACCACGCCAGAGAGAGACGCCGCGCCAGAGAACACCCCGACGCCGTTTATCACCACGGCGGGGCTCACGGTACACGACAGGATCCCGTAGTAAACGGCACCCGAACTCACCGCGCCGTACATCGTCGTGCCGTACTGCTCGTTGCCGAACAGGCTTACCTCCTACGGCTGATCCTGGATGAACGCCATGCCGTCCGCGACGAGATCTGCCGTGCTCGCCGGGGTGTTCGGGTCAGTGTCCGTCGTGTTGTCCGTGTAGACGAGCGCGGTCGTCCCCATGACCATTCCACCAATGACGGCCCACGCGCCTTTGCCGAGGTGTCGCATCTGGCTCGGATAGGAGCTTGATCCAGACCATACGCCAGCGCCGCTGGCGTAGATCCCAACGCTGTACGACTTTCCGGCGTCCATGCCATAGGCGACGCAGCCCGTGTATGAACCCATCGCCGAGAAGCACCAGAAGCCAATGGCAATCGAGGCATCGTCTGGAACCATGGCCGAGCAGTAATTCAGCGTCACAAAGGACTGGTTCGCCGATCGGAACCCGTAGCGGCAATGAATAGCCCCGCAATTCTCGAAGGTCACGGCTGAGAGGTTGGAAAGGTGCGCGCCGTAGTAACTCGTGGTCGCTGGATCGAGGGAGGACGCCTTGAACCCGATACCCTTGAATGTCACATTGGTCAGACCAGAACAGTCAATCGGTGACGATTCCTCGCCGTCTACGCGCACCGCGCCCCACAGGATGTAGTCCGATCCACTCGCAGGGTTCGTGTCCCACGTCGCCACGGTCAATCGGTTGTCTGACTCGTCAGAGTCCGTGATTTCTCGGATCTGCCCGCTCCCCGTGTCCTGCCAGATCGAGATGAATGCGCCATTCCACTCGTCGTCTACTAGAACGTGCGCCGCCTCAACGTCGATGGTCGTGTTTGCCCCTGCCGTTGCGGCTCCACGAACGTGCCACGCGCGGTCCGCTGTGTCTACCGCTTGAATCGTCAGGCTCGCCGGGATCATAAACTTGGACAGCTTCGTCGTCAGGGTCTCGTCATACTCGCCCGGCGCGACGTTGATCGTGCAAGCATGCGCCAGGATGAACGGCAGGGCATCCAGCGCTCCTCCGATCGTCAGCTTCGGCGCACCAGACGTGCCCGCGTTTCCGTCGTCACCAGTCTTAGCGACGTAGAGCGTCGTTGCAGCCTGCGTGATGCAGGCCCCGAGATCAGTGGCCGAGAGCGCTCGGAACGCGGGAGCCCCCGCCGTGGCCGCGAGAAAATGCGTCGTCGTCGTATCCGCCGCAGCCGCTTTGGCCTTCTTCCCCGTCGTCCCATCGAACAGGACAACCGTGTTGTCCGTCACAGACGCCGGGCCATTCACGAGATCCGTGATCTCTTCCCCGGCGATCACGCGCTTGACCTCCGTCGCCGCCGGCCACGTCTTCGTCTCGTCGCCAACAGACACCACTACGCCGATCGTGCAGGCCGTCAGCCCCGTGAGCGTGTTCGATGTCTTCCCGGTGTACTCCATGATGGCAAAGCTGGTCGCGTCGCCGATGCGGATGTACCCGCCGCCTGCATCGAAGTCGGCCCCGCTCGTCAGGACAATCGACGTGTCAGTGCCGCGCTGCCATGTGTTGGCGACTGCGATGTCCGACTTGACGTTATTAGATTTCGTGTAAGGCTTTGCCATCCGTCATCAGCCTCCGTTCTCTGCTTGCGGCACGGATAGGCGGCGCAGCTCCTCGAGCGCCGCGGCCCGGATCGTCTGCGCCACTTCCTCGTCCGGCTTGCCCGCCCACATCTCCGGCTGCACCGCGCGCGCCGTGGCGACGATCTCCGCATCCGTCTTCGTCAAGGCTGCCGCAATCGTCAACACGGTTCCGATATGCTCGCCCTTGATGATGAGCGTCGTCGGCAGGCACCCATTCGCAAGCTGGCGCACGGACAGAGACATCGCAAGCTCCCCGCCGTCCACTACCCGCGTCGCCTTACCGAACAGACTGGGGTTCAACGTCAGCCGGCACTCCGCTTCGTGAATCACAGAGCGCCGCCTTACGCCTGAACGGCAATCGAAACGGTGATGTTGCCGACGGCGAACTTCAACTGATCGCCGTCGTTGATCGTCTTCGATGCGGTCAGGGATCCGGATGCCTGCATGTCATCAGTCGCTTCAGTCGCGCTCGCAACGATGGCGAGGTGCGTGATGGTGCCCCAGTTGCCGCCGTTGGCCGGGGGAAACTCAAGCGCCGTGGTGTTCGCAATGGAGCCCGCATTCGCCCCGGTTGCCATCAAGAGCGCGGTGCGCGCGTAGTCAAACGCTGCCGCGATCTCCTGCCCCGCCATGTCGCCAGCGTCGCCCGGATCTGCATCGCACAGAGCGCCGTAGATCGTCACCGACTCGGGCGCGCCCGTGTGAAACAGGTGGTCGAGAACGTGGTTTCGTACAGTCGTCGAGAAGCCGCTTGCCATTTCAAGTACCCCCTTCTAGGTCTTGAGTGCCGAGAACGTGAGAGTGAAGCCGGTGATGTCCCCGGCCCCGTCGTTCCTGATGCGAATGCGCGGAGGCGTTGCGTAGCCGCCGCTGTTGGTTACCGCAATCTCTTGCCCGTCTGCCGTGACCGTCGCCGAAGTCGTCACCGTGGATCCGTAGGCGTAGGGGTCGAATGCCGTGAGGGGCAGCGTGATCTTCCCAGAGGCCCCGCCAAGGCGCTCAATCGGCAGGTTGCCAAGATAGCGCACGGTGTACGTCCGCGTGGGTTCCTTGGTGAATACAAGCGAGCAGTCCACCGGACGCCCGTCTGAGTCCAACAGCACCGCGGACACCGCACGCACCGCCGCCGCCAGCGTCTCTGGCGTAGTCGCCCCGACGAGCACGCACTCCAAGACGAAGACGCGCGCGGATAGGTCGGCCCCGAAGTCCACCGCGCCCTGCCGCCCCGGGACCTCAAGCGTCCTATCCCGCGTCGCCGGCAGTCCATCGTCCGTGTGCGAGCGCAGGAGTTGCAGACCGAGCGTCGTATCCGCCACGCCGCCCAACGTGAAGCGATGCACGGTTGCCACTAGTACCCCCTCCCGCGCTTGCGCGTCTCCCAGAGCGTGTTGATCTCACGCGCCAGAGACTCGACGCGCTGCGGGCTATCCACGTTGATCGTCGCGCCGTCGAACAGGCCCCGCATATCCGTGGCGTAGGTCGTGCCGCCCGCGCCGGCCATCGCCAGTTGCGGACCCTGAAGTGCCGCGATGATTCCCTTTCCGATACCGGATAGGTTCGCCTGCGTCAACGGAATGACCGCCTCGTGGACGCCGGTATCGCCAAGGCGGGCCATGAGCTCTCGTGTTGCGATTCCGCCGTGCGCGAAGCCCGTGATGGCTAGGGCCGCGCCCCCCGCAGCATAGGCACCAGACTCGGCAAACTTCGGCAGAGCGAGCGGACTCAGCGCGAACGTGAGCGCGATCGCTTCGGCGAGAGATGCCGCCGCCTTCAAGAACAGCTCTTCCTTGAGCGCCTTGAGGACGTTCTTCACGGTCTCTTTGAGTAGCTCCCAGGTGCTCTTCTTCGTCTCTTCGTAGGCGGTCTTCTCGGCTTCAAGAGCCGCTTGCGTCTGTGTCTTGGCGGCTTCCTCCGCAGACACGTAGTCATCCAGAATGCGCTGGTGCTCCGCGTTGTACTGCTCTTGCGTGATGATCTTGTCGTTGAGTTGCTGTTCTAGATTCGCCACGTCCTGATCGCGCAACGCGGCGAGTTCCTCAATCCGCGTCTTCTCGTCGGCGTTGATGTCTCCGAGGCGGTCCTGGTACTCCTGTTCGGCGTTACCCTGATCGATGAATGCCTGCGTGATCCCCTGGAAGACGTTTGTCAGCGCGCTCTTCAACTCATCACCGAGTTTGGTGAACTCCTCAGTGATGGCCCCAGTCTTCTCGTCTACGGTCTTCTGCGTGATCGATAGGCTGTTCTTGAGGAATGACGTGAACCCGTTCCACGCAGCCTGGCGTCTTGCGAGGCGCTCCGCTTCTTCCACCGCCCGCTTCTCATCCGCCGCGGCCTGCATGTCTTGTAGGCCAGAGACGTAGGTGATATCCGCCGCGATGCCTGACGTGATCCCCGTGGGACTCGTCATAGAGGTGTTGAGCGTTATCCCGCCTTCCTCCATCGTGGCAACGGATCCGATCAGCCCAGCGTTGCGCCCGATAGAGGTCCTCGATGCCTCTACCATCGAGGCGGCGGCGTCTTCGTTCGCTTTCTGCACGGCCTTGATCTCTTCGGCCCACTCATGGACGATGCGTTTCACCGCCGCGAACTCCCGCGCGCGCGCAATCGCCGATGCGATGGCCCCGCCAAGAAGCGCAGCAGCCCCCGCCGCTAGTTGGAACGCAGCCGTGATTGGGTTGAAGGTCGCTATCCAGTTATACGCCTGGAACGCCAGGAAGCCGGCGAGAACAGCAGCGATAGCACCGACGACAAACTCCTTGTGCTCTGCAATCCAGACAAACGTCTCAGCGATACCCTTCGTCAGGACAGTGAAGAAGCTCCCAATGGCCGCTTCATTCTCCCCGAACGTAGTTATCAGGTCTTCCAGGGCCGGGAGCAACGCTTCTCCCACATCCTGTTTTAGGTTAGTGAATCGATTACCGAGAGTCTCGAGGCGCGTCGATAGCGTGTCCGACTTGGTATTGAAATCATCCTGTAGGTCCCTAGCCGTTACATACTCTCCATTTGCGAGCGCCACAGCTTCCTCAACGCGCCCCCAGTTTTGCCCAAGGATCTCCACTTTAGAAGCAGACTCCCCGAGCGCTTGCCTCAAGATGTCCCCGTTATCTCCCCCATCAGCTATCTTCTGGGCGATGTCTCCGAGAAGCCCGACGAAGTTGTTGTCTCGCATCGTTACGAACTCGTCATTCGTGAGTCCGAGCGCGGTAGCGAACTGATCTATCTTGTCCTTGTCCTTCATCGCGGAGACGACGCTCTGAAGTTGTGACGCCGCCTCTTTCGCCGTCCCGCTGATCTCTGTGAAAGACGCGACGAGTGCGGCGATATTCGGCGCTGACACGCCCATACCAACGAAGTTGTCCGCAACCTTTTTCGTGTTCTCGATGAGGTCATCCCACGAGACCAGATGCGTTTCCGCGAGTGCGCCGACAGCAGAAGCGAACCCCTCGAAATCGAGATCGGAGTCCGCCAAGATCTGTTTGATCTGCCCGAAGTCCTCCGCGACCTCCGCGGGCAGTTCTCCGGTAGCTACGCCGATTCTGGCCACGCTTGTAACAAACTTGTCGATCTCCGCAGAGGTGTCGATTCCCATGCGCGCCGCAGCGTTGGCAACGGTCATCAAGTCTTGCGATGTAATCGGCACCTGCTCGGACAGCTTCCGCATTGCCTCACCAACACCGCCCGCCTCACGCGGATCAATCATCGTAGCGAGTTCTGCGACCTTGGTTTCATACTCCGTTGCCTGCTGGATCGCATCTTTGATGAAGCTCTTGAACTCTCCGACGAGCTTGCCGATGGCGAATGCCCCGGCGACGCTCGCCGCAGCCTTTCCCCAAGACTGCTCGATGTTCTTGGCAGCCGTCTCGCCTTGGGTATTGACCTCCTTGAGATCAGTAAGACCCTGATTCTTGTCGATGCGGAACGACCCAAGCACCTCGAATACGTTCATCCGAGCACCGCCGCCGCTTTCATTGCCTGCACGCCCCTGTAGCGCCGGAACGCGCCAGCCGCCGCCAGGGCATCTGCCTCAGCCGCAACCTCTCGCGCTTCGTTCAACTCGTCCTCCGTCGCCAGCTCACTACCGACCTCATCACCCAGGCCACAAGACTCAAGGTAAGAACCGAATGTCGTGCCCTCTTCGTGCGGGGTCGTGAGGTAGGCCATGAATGCCGCCTGCCGCATCCCGCGTTCCTCGTCGCGCCGCTTCTCACGTCCAATGGCCTCCAGAGTCTCGTCTAGCCGAGCGTAAGGGATTCCGAGGATGTCTTCGTCTTTCCAGCCCGTGCGGCTTTGGACGGCCCAGACCGCGTCTTCCAGAGCGTCATCAGCTTGCCGTCTTTCGCTAGAAGGCTGGAGAATTCGCCGAAAAAACGGGCGAAGTCCTCGTGATCCAGCAGCCCGGTGATGTACGTCGTCAGGAACCAAAGCGGGATCGTCTCCGCATCCTCAACGTCGGACGGTTCAAGTTGCTTCGCTCCATCGAGTGGAGTCAGCGTGCCGAACGCCCATCCGAACAGATCCTCCGGCTCAGACGCGAAAACCTCGTACAACGAGCGCCCGAACTCCTCTCGCGTCAGGCCCTCCGTCGCCACGCCGGCAGCCGTCTTCCGCTGATACCCGAACCAGACGCCAAGGAGCTTCGTGAGATCCTTCGTCCCCAACCGCCGAAACTGATAGGAGCCGCGGGGTAGATCGATCCGCGGCCCCTCCCAGCCAATCGTGCTCACTTCATCAGCCTCCGTGTTGCCGCTTACGCCTGCGGCACCCAAATCTCGAACGGCGCATCGCTGAGGTCCAGATTCGTCCGGTCCCAGTGCGCCTCAATGGCAAGCGCGGCGACGAGGTTCTGCTTCTTCTGCAAGTTGATCGTCATGCCGCCATTCGCCAGTGCATCGCGCAAGACCCAGTAACAGGCCTTGGTCAACGCCGAAGAAGAAGGTCGCCCGACGAGCGCCCAGTCGTGGTAGTCGTCGTCATCAACGTGGTTCAACGTCAGCACGTCGAAGTTGTCCGCCGACGCGCTCGAGTCGTATGAGTACGCGACGGTGATCTCGTCGGTGTCAAGGATCGCCCCGGTGATGATCTCCGTGATCTCGCGTGTCGTGACGTTGAGGTTGTAGTCCGTTCCCGACACGGCGAGGTGAGGAATTCCCAACGCCGCGTGCGTGTAGTAGACCTTCACGGTGTTGTTGTCGATGTTCACGCCGCCGCCGGGAACGATGCCGCTCGTGAGCTCAAGCCCCGTCCCCAGGTACTCGCCCGTGACGAAGGTCCAGGTGCGGTCCGCGGACTGCAATCCGCCCATCATCAGCAAGAGGTTCTGCGTCGTGAGGACTTCCGCGAGGTTCACGGTCATCTTCGCGGCGCACCCGATGATGATGTCAAGGCCCTTGACCTTGCCGTACGAGCCATCCGCGTCAACGTCCAGGTACTCCGGCGTCACCTCGAAGACGTTGCCGCCCTTGGTGAAGCCGATCGCGCGCTCGGACCCGCCGCCCACTCCATCCACGAAGTCAACGAGCACCTTACCCGCGCCGATCACCATTCTCTGATGCGAGTTTGTGGTGATTCCGGTCTGAATCGCTACGGCCATGTTCCTCCTCCTGGCTAGACGATTGCCGCTACCTGGCCCTTAGCTACGGCCAAGATCCAGAATACGAGCGACCGCTGCCATTCCGTATGAGTGCCCGTCGGGATGTCTCCCCCGCTGAAGTAGCTGAGCGAGTAGTGAGCGTCGCCTTCGGGAGTCGTTGCCGTCCGGCCCTCAAGGAGCCGCACGATCCTGTCTGCTGCCGCGTCCACGCTGTCGGGGACATTCGAGTCGATGAAGATTTCAAGCGTGTACTCGGGCCCGGCGCACACAGCCCAGTCGTCGCCGCCTTCGGAGTTCCAAGAGAGGTCGTGGACGAAGTACAGACCATCCGGGTTCTCTGCCGCTTCACCACGAAAGAGGCGCACAGTGCCGCCCGAGAGCGTCTTGAGCGTGGCGTCGGCGGTCAGAACATCGTAGAGGTCTGCGAGGACAGCAGCTACAGGGTCCATCTACATGCCCTCCTTCTTGAGCGCCGCCGCCCAGCCCTTCTCAAAGCCCGCGTAGATCGCATCTCTGTTCTCGTCAAGGGTGCGCTTCAACCATGGACGCCCGCCCTTTGAGGCTGGCTTCTTCTCAAGGTAGAGCCCGTACTTGACGCGCGAGCCGATCGAAGCGGTGACGCTAGTTCCGTCCGTCTTGACTTCTGTCTCGACTCCGGCCGGCCCGGAGAGCGTGCCGAGGCGCACCGCAGGGAACTCGCCCGGAGCGGAGGCCGTGTACGTGCGCTGCGTCCCCGGCACGCGATACGTGCGCCCAGTTCCCGCCTGCTTGAGATTCTTGACGGTCATGCCGCGCATGTTCTCGATGCCGGCGGTCATGGCGGCTTTTCCCGCGCGCTCGAATGCGGCGGTCACGGCTGGCAGGTTCGACTTGAAGCTCACGCTCATACCGTCACCCCCGCAGCCGCAACGCTTGGCTCGGCCTCAACTTCCGCCGCTCCGTACTGGATCTTCTGCCGCACCTCGCGCACGAGAAGCGAGGCCTTTCCGGCAAGGCGGATAGCCTCGGGAGATGCCACGGGCTCGTAGATCCGTCCGCCGTCCGACAGCCTCACGATCCGCGTCGCCTCAAGTGAGAGTGTGTGGTGCGACCGAAACTGCACGCGGTACTCGACGTTCTTGTCAAGGGACTTGTACCGTTCGATGGCGCGCGCCGTGATCGGAAACCAGAGCGACCAGGCTTCGGTGCCAGTCGAGGAGCGAGCAACCCCGCCTCCGCGCCTAGGCGTGGCCGCCCCGGTTTCGATCATGCACTTCTCCCAACGCCCATCGGTCGGCATCGTCACCCCGCGTAGTGCATCGCGTACGGATCGAGAAGGTCCATCGCTGGACGATCCCCCCAGTCAACACCCGTCACGCCAGATTCGGTCCGCGTGCTCTTGCGCCCATCTCGGTTCTCGAATCGCCACGCGACGAAGGCCAGACACCAGAGGATCACGTCATCCGGAACCGTCGCCGCCACGCGGTAGAGATCCACACGCAGCGTCGTATCGTCCGATGAAGAGCACTCGATGTTGGTCACGTTGTCGTACCGCTTGGAAAGCGTGATGACCGCGCCGCTTCTCGAGGCGGTGACGCCCGGCACACCGATCTCCGCCACGCCGCCTAGGATGTCCGAGTTGATGAGATCGACGAGCGCCTGCGCGGTGAGGTCATTCGTCGCGCCGATCGCAAACTCTCGATCGTCGGCATCCGCGTCCGACGCTTTCACCGTGAACGCGCAACCGTTGATGTCCACCTGCTGATCCGCTACCGGAGACGCAATCGTGATCTTCGGCGTCAGATCCTCAAAGGCGTTCATCAGGTACTCGTCAGCCTTGCGTGCCGCGGCCTTCACGAGGCGTTCAAGCACGGTGTCGTAACTCGTCTCGGTCGTCTCGATGAAGAGGTAGTCTTTCACCTCGTCTTCGTACGCAGCCCAGGTGAAGGCGCTCTGCACAGGACCGGCTGGCATCGGCACGCTATACCTTCTTTCCCTTCGTCTTGGTGGTGGCGCTCTTCTTGCCTGGCGCAGTCGTTCGAGGCGACGCAACAGGCCCTACAATCGATTGCTTTTCGGGCGCATCGTCCATGAAGCGAACCGCGCCGTGCCGCAGAAGCGAACGCATCGTTTCAATCGGCATCGCGCACTCGTACCCCGGCTGCCGAAGCTCGCCGTCCCACTTCAAGGGCCGCATGAACTTGACGCGAACGTGGCGCTCTGAGGTCATAGGAACCTCTCAGTGGCATTCGTGAACGTCGCCGGACCGAAGTCCTTGCGCGTAGCCGTCGTCACTTCGTCGATGATGCGGACCTGCGTCTTCTTCGCATCGATGATCTCGACGGCGCTTCCGCCCTCAATCATGCGGAGCCCGTCTTCCTTCTTCACGACGAGACGCGCGCCGGCTGCGTGCCGTTTCCCGTCAACCGTCTTCGCCTTGAGGAGTTCGATCTTCATGCTCCTCCTTCAACCGGGATACGGCCCCGCCCCGAGAGACGGGGCCGCCCTGGTTCCTAGTCTCCTACCAGATCG
>JALNYR010000141.1 GCA_023229725.1 Dehalococcoidia bacterium
GGCACGCATCCTCCGTTCGACGCCTGTCTCCGGTTCACTGTCCGCCCTCAGGCACTGAGTCTCCATCGTCGACGTTCCACACCCATCCTCAGCACGCGGCTCGTTCTCCCGGGAGCGACCGGCTCCTCTGAGAGGCAAGGCTCCGCGCCGGTTGCCCAGGAAGGTCGGTCTGCTATGATGCACATGGCTTGAAGCAACGTTGTGTCGCGCCAGCCTCCTTCGACACGGGGAGAGACCGGAGACATGACAGAATCGACCGATCGGACTGCGGGCATCCGGGCTTTCTACGAGCAGTTCCGCGCCCGGCTGGACGCTGAAGACACAGAGGCGTGCGTCCTTTTCGCTCTGGCGCGACTGGACGCCGGCGAGCTGGATATCGTCGAGCTCTATGAACAGGTCCTCGCCCCCGCCGCGCGCGAGCAGCACTGCTCCCGGCGAGGGCGCCAGCTCTGCATCTGGGAGGAGCACGTGCGCACCTCCATCATCCGCACGGTGCTCGAATGCTGCCTGCCGCACCTCATGAAGTCCCGCCGCCAGCGCTCGGGCGACATCTCACGGGGTCGCGTCGTCATCGTCTGTCCCACCGAGGAGTACCACGAGCTGGGCGCGCGGATGGCCGCTGACCTGTTCACACTGTGCGGCTACGACGTCACGTTCGTGGGAGCGAACACTCCGCAGCAGGAAATCGTTGACGCGGCGCTGCTTCTCCATCCGTCGTACATCGGCGTGAGCGTGACCAATCCCTACAACCTGCTGGCAGCCCGCAGAATCATCCAGCACCTGCGCGAGGTGCGGAGCCGCACCGGCGCCGGCTTCCGGATTGTTGTCGGCGGCCAGGCGTTCGAACAGCACCCGCAACTGGTCGGTGAACTGGGGGCCGACCAACTACTGCGCGGCTATGACGATATCCTCCGACTCGGCGGGGACAAGCAATGAGCCTGCCGCTCCGCATAGCAGTCCGCTTCCTCCTGTCGGGGAAGACTCAGACGCTCCTCATCGTCGGCGGCATCGCCGTCGCCATCTCGGTCCAGGTGTTCGTCGGACTGCTGCTCGACAGCCTGCAGAAAGGACTCGTTGAACAGACGGTCGGCAACTCTCCCCAGATAACCGTCACCTCGGCCGGGGAAAACGTGACCATCGGCCGGTGGGGCGAAGTCGCATCTATCGCGGCGTCGCGCCCGGGAGTTGCGGCAGTGGGGGTGGCGGCGTCCGCCAACGCGTTCGTGAAGAAGGGCAACGACTCCGTGCCGGTACTGGTGCGAGGGCTGGACGATGCCGCCACAGCGGACGTCTACCACCTGGCCTCCCAACTGTTCGAAGGACGTCTCCTCTCCGGAGCTGGAGAGGCGCTCATCGGCCGGGACCTTGCCGCCGAACTCGACATCTCGGTCGGCGACAGGCTCCAGGTGCGCACGACGGAGGGCGCCATCGTGGACTACGATGTGTCGGGCCTGTTCGACCTTGGAGTGGCGGCCATTGACGGCAGCTGGGTCGTCACGAACCTGCGCACGGCTCAGAACCTGTTCGGCTTCGGCAACCGCGTCACTTCGATAGAGGTGAGCGTGAGCGACATCTTCGCGGCCGACCGCATCGCCGCTGAGATAGAGGCATTGCTGGCGGACGATGGCCTCGACGTCTCCAACTGGAAGGACGAGAACGAATCGCTGTTGAGCGCCATCCAGAGCCAGTCCATCTCAAGCAACATGATTCAGTCCGTCATCATCATCTCCGTGGCAATCGCCATAGCCAGCATTCTCTCCATCACCGTCCTGCAGAAGCGCCGCCAGGTCGGCATCCTCAAAGCCATGGGCATCAAGGACCGCGCGGCCAGCCTCATATTCGTGTACCAGGGCCTTCTCATCGGGCTCATGTCGGGTATCGCCGGGCTCGCGCTCGGCGTGGGATTGCTCTACGGCTTCACGACATTCGCCACGACCGGAGGGGAGTCGGTGGTCGACTTCCGGTTCGACCCGGCGTTCATCGTCCGCTCCTTCGTCATCGCGGTGGGGGCATCCGGACTGGCCGGACTGGCGCCGGCGCGGCGCTCGCTGCGGCTGACCCCCATCGAAGTCATCAGAGAAGGGTAGGGCCATGGGCAACGTCATCGAGCTGCGCAACGTCAACAAGGTGTACCGTGGCACACCCGACGTGCAGGTGTTATTTGACATAACGTTGTCATTTTCGGACCGCTCTTTCAACTCCATCGTCGGCGAGTCGGGGAGCGGCAAGTCCACGCTGCTGAACCTCATCGGTTCGCTCGACCGGCCGACCAGCGGCGAAGTCATCGTGGATGGCGTCAGCACGGCAGCGCTCAGCTCCGACGGGCTCGCCGAGGTGAGGAACCGGACGCTCGGCTTCGTCTTCCAGTTCCACTATCTGCTGCCCGAGTTCACCGCGATGGAGAACGCGCTTATGCCCTACGTCATCAGCCACGGAAAGGCCGGCCGTCAGGTGACTGACTGGGCTGACGAGCTATTCGAGCTGGTGGGCATCGCGAAGGTGAAGAACAACCCCGCCATGAAGATGTCCGGCGGTCAGCAGCAGCGCACCGCCATCGTCCGCGCGCTCATCAACAAGCCACGAGTGGTGCTGGCGGACGAGCCCACCGGCAACCTGGATTCCGAGAACACAGCGAACATCTACAAGCGCTTCCGGGAGATAAACGAGCGCTACGGCACCACGTTCATCATCGTAACTCACGACCGGCGCATCGCCGAGCAGACCGACAGGATAGTCGAGGTCCGCGACGGACGGCTGCTGATGGACATCAGCAAGTAGCAGGCGCTCGAGAGGGTCGCACCGAACCGAGCCCCAGGACAAACAAGGAAAGGGGGCGGCTCATCGAGGCCGCCCCCTTTCTCGTGTCAGCGCATGAAGTCTAGAGCCAGGCGTGCGACTCGCGGTCGATGTTCTTGGTGCTTCCCTTCACAGGGATACCCGCGAGCTTCTTCGCGATGTCCTTCGAGTGCTCGATGTTGTGGTCGCGGTAGATGGCTACCTTCTCGATGACGGGAGAGCCGCCGCCGTGCAGGTAGTCAACCAGTTTGTGACCGCCCCAGGCCGAAGCCATCATGTCCTGGAAGAGGCGGAAGGCGCGGTGCTGGTCCTCCGCCGAGACGTTCGGATTACGCATGATGTACTTCTCCAGGTAGGGTCCGGTCTTGGGGTCGTAGAAATCTTCCTCCGGAGGAAGCGTGGCCACGAGACCGCCGGCGATGGCCGCGAGAGCCTCGTACTCATCGTAAATGGCTTCCCCGGCGAGCATGCGGCCTGCATTGCAGTAGTTGGTGTCCGGGATCTGCGTGCCGGACGCGGCCTTCTTCGAGTTCAGGCCGGCCGCGAGTCCCGCGGCGTAGATGAGGTCCACGACCTGGATCATGTCCGCGAGCTTGTGACGAACATGCTGCGCCTTATCGATGCCGTTGTACTCCGCGGCGAGCGCCGTGGCGCCGGTGTAGATCTCCGACACGGCCGCCTTGCAGCCGGTGTAGCTGTGGCGGTGGTACAGCGCGAAGAGGAGAGCCAGCTTGCCGGCGATGTCGGTCTCACCCGCAAGGAAGACGCGCTCCCACGGAACGAAACAGTTGTCGAACACGGTGATGGAGTGGCTCATGCCTATCTCATTGAACGGGGCCTGCAGCTTCTTGCGCGCGGTAGGCGCGTACGCCGCATTGATGAGGGTCACGCCCTCCCAGTCGGCCGGAACGGCGAAGGCGACCGCCCAGTCGTTCTCCTCGGCCGTCATGTTCCGGGTCGGAATGGCGATGATCTCGTCGACGTAGATTGAGCACGAGTTGTGCGCCTTGGCGCCGCTGACTACGATGCCGTCGGGACGCTTCTCGACGATGCGGACATACAGGTCGGGGTCCTTCTGCTCGTGAGGCCGCCAGATGCGGTTCCCCTTCACGTCGGTCTGGGCGCAGACAGCCGAGAGGTCTTCCTTCTGCACCCTCTTCATGAAGTTGATGAAGTTCTGGTTGTACTTCGTCCCGTACTTCTGGTCCGCGTCGTACGTCGCGACAGACAGAGCGTTCATCGAGTCGATGCCCATGCACCGCTGGATGCAGCCGCCAACCTCCTGGCAGTAGAGGCGGGTCATCTTCTGCTTGTTGAAGAGGTCCTCTGCACTCTGGTGGATGTGGGTGAAGCGGTTGATGCGCTCACCGGTCAGGTGGGAAGTGGCAGTGCCGACTCCGCCGAACTCGGGGTCGAACGCGAAGTCGTACGTCCTGCCCATCACATTCATGCCGCGCACGACCTTCGGGTCGAAGCGGTCGAGCAGCTTGCCGCCCATGTATACGTTGGGCTTCAGCTTCGCCATGCGTTCCTTGTACTGGTCGCCTTTGATCATCTCCTGCCCTCCTGCAGACGTGAACAATCGCACGGAAGAAAGGGGGAAAGCACCAGACCGGAACGATACCACAAACGTACGGGGGTGTAAAACATACCGGACTGGCGGAAAGACCCGCAATCATGGTACGTTTGTGACCCGAGGCCGGTTCTCACGCCGGGCAATCATGGCGGCGTGCGTCACGCGAGGGGAGGACACATGAACGCGCGAGTAGAGCAACTGCGGCAGCGGACGGTCGGCGAGAAGCCATCTGTCGACATAACACGTGCGCGCATCGTCACCCGGGTGCACAGAGAGCACCAGGGCGAACCGCTCGTGGCCGTGTGGGGCCACGCGATGAACCGCCTGCTGACGGAACTCCCCATCGAGATCGCCCCGGGAGAACTCATCGTCGGCGCGCCGACCGTGCGCCCCCGAGCCGCCCAGCTCTTCCCTGAAGTGCAATCCGGCTGGCTTGGCGCCGAGCTGGACGGTGTGGACACGCGGGCGTGGGACCCGCTCCTCATGTCCGAAGATGACCGCAGGGAGGTGCGCGAGAACATCCTTCCGTTCTGGAAGGGGAGGACCATCGCGGAGCGGCTCTTCTCGCAGTGTCCTTCGGACACGGCGCGACTCATCTACCTCGAGCCGGGGGCCTGGCCGACCCGTTCGACGGGTATCATCGACAACTACTCGCTCATTCAGAAGGGCATCGGGACAGTCGTGCCGAACTACCGGAGGGTGCTCGAATGGGGAGTGAGCGGCATCATCAGGGAGGTAGACGAGCGCATCGACACGCTCGACCCCACTGACCCCACCACACCATCGCGCGTCATCTTCCTGAAGTCCGCGCGGGTGGCCCTGCAGGGTCTGGTGAGTTTCGCGGGCCGCTACGCGCGGCGCGCCCTCGAACTGGCGCGGACGGAGCCGGATGAGGCCCGTCGCGCCGAACTGCAGCGTATCGCCGAGGTGTGCTCCCGGGTGCCGGAATACCCTGCCCGGGACTTCCACGAGGCGGTGCAGTCGTTCTGGTTCACCCACGTCGCCATCCGCATCGAAGAGAGCGGGCACTCCCTCTCACCCGGCCGGTTCGACCAGTACATGTACCCGTACCTCGGGAACACGAGTCGGGATGCCGCGCTCGAGCTCGTCGAGTGCCTCTTCATCAAGTTCTCCGAGCTGATGCTCTTCGTAAACGCCGACACATCGAAGTTCTACACCGGCGTGCCGCAGTGGCAGAACCTCAATATCGGTGGCCGGAGGCCGGACGGGCCGGACGCCACAAACGAAGTGTCGCACCTGTGCCTCGATGCGATGATTGACCTTAAGGTAGTGCAGCCGGATATCTCCGTTCGCGTCCACGCAGACACGCCTGAGGACTTCCTGCTGCGGGCATGTGAGTTGGCCCGGCTGGGCACGGGGCACCCGAAGTTCTACAACGAGGACCTCATCGCCTATTCGATGGCCTGCAAGGGACTGAGCATCGCTGAGTCCCGCGACTTCGCCATCATGGGTTGCGTGGAGCCTCGCGTCCAGGCCAAGGAAGGCATCCACCTCACCGGCGGCTTCATCAACCTGCCGGCGGCCCTCGAGCTGGCGTTGAACGACGGAGTGTGGCGACGCACGGGAAAGCGGGTCGGCCTGCCTACCGGAGATGCGAGCAGCGTCACGTCCTTCAACCAGGTGAAGGCCGCATTCGAGGCGCAGCTCGCCTACATCATTCGGCACATGTTCGTGGTGAACGCCATCGCGGAGACTGCGTACAGCGAGCTGCTGTGTTCCCCGTTCCTGTCGGCCCTCACCGAAGGGTGCATCGAGTCGGGCAGGCCTCTGCAGAAGGGCGGCGCCATCTACAACTTCGGACCCGCGGTGAACGAGATCGGCATCGCGGACACGGGCGACTCGCTCGCGGCCATCAAGAAGCTCGTCTTCGATGAGAAGCGTCTCACGATGACCCGGCTCGTGGCCGCGCTGGAGCACGACTTCGAGGGATACGAGGACGTGCGCACCATGCTGCTGCATGAGGCGCCCAAGTTCGGCAACGACGACGACTACGTCGATACCATCACGCGAGAAGCCGTCCAGTTCGGCAACAGGGAGG
>JALNYR010000142.1 GCA_023229725.1 Dehalococcoidia bacterium
GCTACAGCGCCGAGGACGTCCTGGCCCGATTCGGCTACTTCGTGCAGGCGCTGGAGTACGGGGCGCCGCCGCATGCCGGCATCGCTCTCGGCATCGACCGGATGGCGATGCTGCTGGCAAATGAGTCAAGCATTCGGGAGGTCATCGCTTTCCCGAAGAATCAGAATGCCGTCGACCTCATGATGGATTCGCCGTCGGAGGTCGACACTGCGCAACTCGATGAGTTGAATTTGTCGCTGAAGCGACGTCGCATAGACAGGACCTAGGAGCAATGAAGAGCACCGCAAAGAGCATCGAACATCGCCAGGCAGAGCTCCACATCGAGGCGGAGCAGCAGGAGTACGAGGCAGCCACGGTCGAGGCTTTCAAGCGCCTCGCGCGCAGAGCCTCCGTACCCGGCTTCAGAAAGGGCAAGGCACCCAGGCAGGTGCTTGAGAAGCACATCGGCCACGAGGCAGTGGTCGACGAAGCGATCGAGCACATCTTCCCGGAGCTGTACGAGCAGGCTCTCGTGACGCACGAGCTTCACCCCATCTCAACGCCGGACGTCGAGCTGGAGAAGCGCGAGCCTCCAACGTTCAAGGTCATCGTGCCACTCACGCCCGAGGTCACCCTCGGCGACTACCGCTCGGTACGCCTCCAACCGGAAGAAGTCGCCGTCACCGACGAGCATGTGCTTGGCGCGCTCGACCGGATACGTGAGAGCCAGGCGGTGCTCGTCCCGGCCGAGCGGGCGCTGAAGTTCGACGATTTCGCCACCATCAACGTCAAGGCCACCGTCGACGGACAGCCGTTCCTCGACCACCAGCAGGTGACCTACCAGGCCGTGGCAGGTTCCGCCATGCCGGTTCCCGGTTTCGCCGAGGCAATCGTCGGGATGACCAAGGGCGAGACCAGGGAGTTCGTGCTGCACATGCCCGACGACTTCCGCGTGCCGGAGCTTGCCGGCAAGGAATGCGCCTGCGCGGTCACCGTTCAGGAGGTCAAGCAGAAGGAACTGCCTGAGCTGGGCGACGGACTCGCCAAGACGTTCGGATTCGACACCTTCGACGCCTTGAAGGAGAAGGTCGGCTCCGACCTTGAGTCGAACGCCCGCAGCCAGGCTCGCACGGCGCTCATCCACAAAGCGCTCGACACAATTGCGGGGCAGGGCACCGTGGACTTTCCTCCCGTGCTGGAAGAGAAGGAGATGGCCGAGCTGCTCCAGGGAGAGGCGCGCCGGTACGGCTACAAGACCGCCGAGGACTACCTGCGCATGACGAACCGGAGCATCGACCAGATACGTGAAGACCTCAGGCCGTTGGCGCACACGCGCATCGTGAACGGCCTCATCCTCGACAAGCTCGCCGACACCGAGCACATCGAGGTCGGCGAAGACGATGTGACAAAGAAGGTCGAAGAGCTTCTATCCGAGACTCAGGACAAGGACAAGGCGCGCGAACTCCTGTCGACACCCGAGATGCGGGAGTCAATCGCCGCAAGGCTGCGGACGAACCGCACGCTCGACTGGCTGGTGGCGACGGTCACCGGTTCAGTCGAGTCGGCGCCGGCCACGCAGACGGACGCCACGGGGACAGCGAGCGCGCCGGAGGTGGAATCGCATGGATAGCGTTTCGCAGGTTGTGATACCAACGGTCACCGAGACAGGCGCGCGCGGGGAACGGGCGTACGATATCTACTCCCTCCTCCTGCGCGAGCGGATCATTTTCCTGGGGACAGCCATTAACGACCACGTCGCCAACCTCATCGTGGCACAACTGCTGTACCTCGACCGCGAGGACCCCGACAAGGACATCAGCCTGTACATCCATTCCCCGGGCGGCGTCATCAGCGCCGGCCTCGCCATCTACGACACGATGCAGCTCCTGAGATGCCCGGTGTCGACGATATGCGTCGGCCTCGCGGCGAGCATGGGCACGGTGCTGCTCTGTGCCGGCACGAAAGGGAAGCGTTTCGCCCTCCCGAACGCCACCATCCACCTGCACCAGGCCATCGGCGGCGCGCAGGGACAGGCCGCGGACATCGAGATTGCAGCCCGCGAGATCATGCGGCTCCAGGAGAAGATACGCGACATTCTGGCGCACCACACCGGACAGTCAGTCGACAAGATTTCGCACGACATCGACCGTGACTTCTACCTCGATCCGCGGCAGGCGAAGGAGTACGGGCTTATCGACGAGATTCTGACGAAGCCGGAGAAGAAGTGAGCTTCAGCATATCGTCGCTGCAGGACCTCTGGCGGGGGCCGCTCGCTGCCAGCGAGCGGTTCTGGGGCCTGGGAGAAGTGGGGCTTGGCGTCGTCATCTTCCTCACCATCTTCATCGTTGTCGTGGTCGCCTGGCTCATCCACAACACCGGCCGCTGGGACTAGCGAGTCGACGGCGGGAACACCCTCGCCTGAAGCCAATCGCAAACGGCCCGGCCCTCGCAGGCAGGGCGCCCGTATCGGTTGTCGCCCCACCAACTTGCCTATTCTAACTCCCGATACCGTGTGATATGATGCGTCAGCGCTTCGGCGAAGATATATGGGTCTTTGCACGCGACAGCCACTGAGCGAATCACAGACGATGGCATCGGCCGGTTCCGGATTGTCTCCGGACCCGGCCGTTTTCGTTTTGGGGACGAAAGCACCTGGCAAGGAGGTGTTCGGGATAGACCTCACGGAAGCGACCCTCAATACGCACAGGGAGGAGCCTGAATGGCTGACATAATTGTTCCAATCAAGCAAGTGCCTGACATGGAACGGGTGAAGTTCGACACGGAGACGGGCAGGGTCGACCGCAGCTCGGCCTCCGGCGAAATCAACCCGTTCGACCTGAATGCGCTTGAGACGGCGGTACAGCTCAAGGAGAAGCTTGGCGGGACCGTCACGACCATCAGCATGGGACCGCCGCAGGCCGAGTCATCAGTCCGCGACAGTCTGTCGCGCGGGGCCGACCGGGGCATCCTGCTGGCCGGCAAGGAATTCGCCGGCGCAGACACCTGGGCAACGTCCTACACCCTTGCCAGCGCCATCAAGAAGCTGGGCAAGTTCGACATCATCGTCTGCGGCGAGAAGACGGTCGACGGCGACACCGGGCAGGTGGGACCCGAGATTGGCGAGTGGCTCGGCATTCCCCACATTGCCTACGTGTCAAGGGTGCGTGAGGCGAGCTCGGACGGCATCACCGTGGTCTGCGAAATGGAGAGTGACCGGTACATCATCGCCTCTCCAATGCCCGTCCTCATCACAGTGACGAAGGACATCAACAGCCCTCGTCTGCCGAGCTTCGCGGACAAGATGAAGGCCCGCAAAGCCCAGATAGAGACGTGGGGGGCGGCCGACCTCGCGGGCGTAGCCGACTCGGCGAACTTCGGTCTGAAGGGCTCACCCACGAAGCTGAAGAAGGTCGTCGTTCCTTCTGAAGAGGGTCGCAAGGGCGAGGTGTTCCGCGACAGCCCTGACGAATCCGCAAAGAAGGTGGCCGATGCGCTGCAGAAGCTCGGCCTGCTCGGGAGCGCGAAATGAACGCTGACTACAAGGGATTGATGGTTTTCGCTGAGCAACGCGAGGGCAAGATTCACCCGGTCTCCTACGAACTGCTCGGCAAAGGCACTGAGATTGCGAAGAAGCTGGGCATCGAAGTGTCCGCTCTTCTGCTCGGCTCCAACATGGGAGACGAGGTCAAGGAGCTCATCTACTACGGTGCGCAGAAGGTCTACTACATCGACAATCCCGTGCTTCGTGACTTCGATGTGCTCAACTACAAGCACAACATCTGCCGGCTGGTGAACGAGGTCAAGCCCGAGACGCTGCTGGTCGGGGCCACCCACCTCGGGCGGTCGCTTGCCCCCCGGGTCGCATCCGCGCTCAGCACCGGTCTGACCGCAGACTGCACCTCCCTCGAGGTCGGTGACGAGGGCAACCTGATTCAGATCCGACCCGCCTTCAGCGGCAATATCCTTGCACATATCTGGACCACGACCCGTCCTCAGATGGCCACCGTCCGCTACAAGGTCATGCAGAAGCTGGCGCGCGATGCGTCCCGAAAGGGCGAAATCGTCCGCAAGGATGCGGCGATCGTCGACTCCGTGCTCAAGATTGTGAGCAAGGAGAGCGCCGGCGGCGTCAACATCGCCGAAGCGGACGTCATTGTCTGCGGCGGCCGCGGCCTCAAGAGCGCAGCGGATTTCTCGTTGATTAAGGACCTGGCCGACGCCATGGGCGGCGTCGTCGGCTGCACCCGTCCCATCGTGGACGACGGATGGGTCGGCAAGGAGCACCAGGTCGGCTTCAGCGGCAACACGGTCAAACCCAAACTCTACGTAGCAGTCGGTGTGTCGGGTAGCCCTCAGCACCTGGCGGGGATGCGCGACTCAGACGTCATCCTCGCAATCAACGCCGACCCATCGGCTCCGATATTCAAGGTTGCGGACTACGGCATCGTCGGCGATCTGTACGAAGTGCTCCCCAAGCTGACGGCCGAGGCGAAACGAAGGAGCTGATAGCATGGTCACTGCAAAGGCCCTCAGGGATATTGTCGGCAACGACTGGGTCGTCACCGCCAAGGACCAGACGGCGCCCTACAAGGTTGATTCCACACCGCCGCCCGTCATGCCGAAGGCTGCGGACAACGTCATCGTCGTCAAACCCGCCACGGCGGAGGAAGTCTCCGCCATCATGAAGCTGGCGAACCGTGAGAAGACCCCCGTCTACGTTCGCGGCGGTGGAACCGGCATGGCCGGCGGCGCCATACCCACAAGGGATGGCATCGTGCTCTCCATGGAGCGGTTCGACAAGATCGAGGAGATCGACACCCGCAACCTGATGGCCGTGGCCCAGGCCGGCGTCACGCTGGGACAACTCCTCGCAGCAGCCGATGCGAAGAACATGTCCTTCCCGCCTCATCCAGGCGATGAGGGGGCGCAGCTCGGCGGACTTGCCGTCTGCAACGCCGGCGGGGCGCGCGCGGTAAAGTTCGGCGTCATGCGCAACTACGTGAAGGGCCTCGAGGTTGTCCTGCCCACCGGCGAGATAGTCACCATGGGCGGGAAGCTCCTCAAGTGCAACACCGGGCTGCCGCTGCTGCACCTCATGGTGGACAGCGAAGGCATACTCGGCGTCGTCACGAAGGTCACGCTGCGGCTCTACCCGAGATTCGCCGGCACCGCCACGATGGTCATCTCGTACGACAACCGCAACGATGCCATCAACACCGTCCCGGCAATCCTCCAGGCCGGCATCATCCCGCTCGCAATCGAGTTCATGGACCGCGAGATAGTCGACCTCACAGCAAAGTACCTCGGCATGACGTGGCCCGCCCCGAAGGGGAAAGCATACCTCATCGTCATCCTGACCGGAGCCAATGAGGACGAGGTCTACTACCAGGCAGAGCAGATCTCCGCTGTCTGTCAGAAGTTCGGGGCCGTTGACACGCTCATGGCCGAGCGGCGCGAGGAGCAGGCAGCCATCCTCAAGATCCGCAGCGAGGTACAGTCGGCCGTCTCGCCGAATGCGGACTCCCTCGACACTGCCGTTCCGCCGGGCGAGATAGGCCCGCTGATGGACGCCGTCGACAAGATTGCAGCCAAGTACGGGGTCAAGATTCCCGCGGTCGGCCATGCCGCCGACGGCAACATCCACCACATCCTCGTGAAGGACATCGGCGACCGCGGTCTGCTGGACCAGATCAAGGGAGAGGTGTACGCCGCAGCCATGAGTCTCGGCGGGACCATTACGGCCGAGCACGGTATCGGCAAGAAGGGCATACACTACCTCGATCTCTACATGGACGAGCGGCAGAAGCAAATCATGAGGGACATCAAGAAGGCGTTCGACCCGAACAACATCCTCAACCCGGGCACCGCCATAGTCCCCTGAGTACGTCCACAGCCGTAGCTGCGCGGGCCTGTCCCCGGGGACAGGCCCGCGTTTCATGTCCAGAGCCCGCCATCGCCGCCCGGATGACTTCAAGTCGCAGTCAGTCACCTGGCCGGCATGGCGCGGACCATGGCAGTCAATCGTGAGCGTCTCCGAGCGAAGCACCAACGGGAGCGAGAGGCACGACCGTCAGTATGGTCACGCTCGACGATGACCTTCGAAGACGCGCGCCCGCCGCGTGACGCGACGTGGCGTGGTGAAGAGGGATCGGGAACTATCCCCGGCCTTCGGATTGAAGCAACAGACGCTCGATGTCCGCGGTGAGGTCCTTGCCTTTGTCGAGCAGCCTGCCGGCGCGGTCGCACACGCGACGACCCGAGATGACGATGTCGCCTGCCGCCAGCGCGCGAAGCGTGGTCAGTATCAACGGGAACTCGCGGCTCAGCCCCTGCCTCCGT
>JALNYR010000143.1 GCA_023229725.1 Dehalococcoidia bacterium
CGTATGGCGCCACGTAAAATCCCGGATCATCGTCGTTGGCAGTGCCCATCCGCGTCCGCCGGGACTTTTCTTGCGGCGCCCGCGTTCTTTTGGCGTTCTTGCGCTTCATGTCGACTTTTTTGGGTTTTGTTCTGCCACACGGTCACGGGATTTTTAATTTGATCCATTTGGTGATTTTAAAAAAAATCGTCCCACAGATTTTAAAAATCCAGCGGCAAAGGATCTAATAGTAGGGAAAAGCAGATATAAAGAAGAAAACAAAAAAAGCCCCGTACGATGGGAGTTGGCAGCTGGTGTAGGGGGTTATTGCGCAAAAAGTACGGACACTGTTTTTTGACGCGGCTACCGGCGTGCATGGGCATCCATGTGTTCACCACGGACGTCGAGCAACTCGTGCATCGCCTTCCGGCGTTCGCCCGCACGCGGCGTGAGGCCGTGCAGCACGTCGTGCGGTACATCCGGGACGCGGCGCTGGAAGTGCATTCGACGATGTCCCCGGGCGACAAGTCCCCGGTACACGTGTATGCGACGTTCGACACGCAAGAGGGGGTGACCCCGGCGAAGGAGTTGTGCAGACTGGCTCGCATGCGGCACGGTCGCCAGTACCCGGTAAACTCCGAGGCGCAGCTAGAGCATTTTGACCGGGACGAACCGATCACATGCACGTGGTCCGAGTTCATATCGATACCCGCGGGACGCAAGCGCATGCTCGTGTATCTGGGCGACGAGCTGGCACGCCTGCCACCGAATGCATACGGCGACAGCTTCGTCCTACATGTTGGGAGGACGGGCCCGATCGGCGAAGCCGAGCTCAAGCAGCAAGCGATCACTGTGCAGCACGCGGCCGAAGGCGTGGTCAACGACAGTTCGGACGGGGACCTGCTCCTCGCGCTGCTGATGGCGATGCCCGAGATCGCGCGCGCCGGCGTACTACCCCCCGTGGTGATGCGCTCCACGTTTTATGTTGCCGCCGCGGCCAGCGCAGCTGCACCGGCCGCGTATGACGAGCCCGGGTTACTCGACGACGGTGACGACGATATGCTTGGACCGCCCGGTGAGCCGGACATGTCCAAGGAACCGGAGGTTGTGCGCCGCGCGTACGAGCAATTCCTCACGGCGACTGAAGCGCCAAAGCCCACACCCGCACCAGTGCCAGTTCCCGCGCACCGCATGCCGACAACTCCGCAGGCGAGTCTCACCGCATACATCCTCGCGGGCCAGGGTGCACACGCCGAGGTCTCCGTTACAACTGCCGCCCCGGCCCCGGCCGGGGCGAAGCGTAAGATGGTGCGGGAGTACGTGCTCGTGCACGAACTGTGGAAGGCGATGCGCGAAGCGGGGGGCGAACACGAGCCCGAGACATTCGCGTACATCTCGCTGATGATGGGGTCCGACCTCGTACCGTCTGTCAGCGGCGGCGCGGGCAGCACAATTCCCCGGATCGGCGGCAAGTTTGCATGGGACGCGTGGGAAGAGATCGCACCGCAGTATACTGCACTGGTCACACAGGTTCCCGCCGCTGGCGACGGCACTGCCGCGGAGTCGAGCGACCTGGTCGAGACTGCCAGAATTCCCGCTGCATTTGATTACCGCGTAGACTGGCTGGCATTTGTGGCTTGGATGCGCGCAGCGTACGCCAAGAAGCACGCGGCCAAACTGCGGTTCTCGGTGAACTCGGACGGCAAGTTCGTGCTGCCGACGTGGACCGCACTGACCACGGCGACCGACGACGCTGCCGGCACTAAGCGTGTCGTGCTCGATCTGCAGTGGGCATTGCAGGTGGGTCGCCAGGCGCTCTACGCGACGCACTACTACGGCATGGGTATCGGTTCGCGAAATCCGCTCGCGAAAGACGACGAAGGCTTGTCGCTCTGGGGCTGGACCGAGCTGCGCGGGGCCACGCTGACCACGCTTGCCGCGAACGGTTACCATTCTTATTCGCGTTGGTCGGAAACTGGGGGTATGCCCGGGCCCTCTGAACTCCACATTTCCTGTGCTGACACCGTTTACGGGTTGGGCGCCACCGAGATTACAGTCAATCTGGCACTGGAATGGATGATCAAGCGCAGGGCCGTCCCCGCCGGTAAGAAGCCAAAGCGCCGCAGGTCCGGGTTTATCGACGACGAGGCCTCCGATGAAAAACCCACAAAGTCGCGCAGGGCCACCCCCGCCGGTAAGAGGTCAAAGCGTCGTAGGTCCGAGTTTATCGACGACGAGGCCTCCGATGAAAAACCCACAAAGTCGCGCAGGAAGTGACCACATTTTTTCCATACATGTGCTCTAGTGCGTGTGCTTTTGGTGAGGAGGGGCGCTCAGATCACTGTCAGGGCACCGCGGTGCCGATACCTCGTACTCATTTCGCCCCGCGGCACTATGAGACGGGTTACCTCGGTGTTGAGTGGATCGAACACGGTAATGACTGACCGACCACGCGCTATCGCGTAAGCCCTACCATCTGGCGACACGGCGGTGCTGCACTCGAACTCTGTGAACGGCGCTTTCATAGTCTTCGGGGGCCGCCACCTGCCAGCCGCGATGTCATAGATCCTGACGACCTGGCCATCATCCTCGTCGGCCCATCCGAAAAGTCCGTCCCCGCTGCCGCCAAGTGCCAGCAATGCTCGCTGATCCGCCGTCACGGTGATGGCCACGACCCTGGAACGAGCATTGGGGATATCGGGAAGACGACGCCACCGGCCCTCGCGCGCGTCATATCTCTCTAGTAGGGGCCGACTGGGAAGCAGTGTCCATTTCTCGGCGGCGTTCTCCTCTTCGCCGGGATCCCGGATGCGGAGCACACCAGGTTGTTGCTCCGTTGTCCAGCCATCGGACGACGCAACGTACAGTGCGGGGCCGATAGCCACGGAAGCGGGTGCCACCCGGGGCATTGCCATCGCGGAGATCGAAGTCCACACGCCAGCACGCGGATCGAGTACGTGACAATTGGACGTGGCGACCGCACCTTCGCTACCCACGGCGCCTCCGAACACATAGATATTGCCATATACAACGCACGCACCCGGCTCGGCTGTGGCCACCGGCATGGGCGGCCCGGCGGACCACGCTGGCATCCCCGCTCCGGTATCCAGTGTGCATACCTCGGTCGCGGCCTGCGGCTCGCCCATGTTGCCCGTGAGGTACTCGGGATCTAAATCCTCAGAGGGCGGTGGCAGAGCACCACCCAGTGCAAATACGTGGTCGTTCACGTGGACGGCTACGTGAGACAGATGTGGCAGTCGGGAATTTTCTGCTATTGGACGCCACCGATTGGAACGGAAACTGTATGCCGCCGCCGTTTGGCACTCCGCTCTCGTGTTGCCACCGCAGTAGAACAATCCCGTCGGCTCCTCCGATGCCAGCTTGGCGATGGTCATCAAGCTGGCACTGTCGATCACGCTCAGCGGTGATTCATCCACACCCCGACCGGAGATGATACTACCAAATAGCCTCCTTAACGCTGGCGTGCCGCTCGGTGGTGGTTGACGTATGTGGAACCACGTGCCCGGGGGTGCATCTGGTTCCGCCGTCGGGCACCAATCATCGAACTCGTACCGCATCCTACGGCCCTTAGCCGTGACACCCACAGCCGCACGACCACGGATCGCATGCTGCCTACCCTCGCAGCCACAGTGCACGATCGCGTATTCGGGCCTGTGATACACCACTCGGGTCTCCGGGTCGTATATATGGAACAGTTGCAAGATGTCTTCACATGCCGGGTCAGTTGCCGATACTGTTTCGGCAAAATGCTGCATGCCGCTGTCATGCCTGACGATGTAGCACGTGGCTGGTGGCGCTCCACTATATGACATGTTTTCCTGATTGTACTGTGTGTTCTGTTTTTTTCCTTCCCCCTCCCCCCCCCAACTATCACCGCGTCGAGCATACGCACGCAATTGGTGTGTACGGAAACGGACAGTTGGAGGCCTCCCCCCTCTGATCACAACACGGTATACACGTATTCGGTGGCGCATGGTGTGGAACCCGGAACAGTGATGTTCCGTCCACACACCAGAAAATCGGCCGTGGGCATTACGAGCGCGAGCACGTGCAATGCCAACCACAGTGTCCACTTCTCGGGTGACCCGTGCCTCAGGACGGAGACGGTCGCGACAGTCTTGCCGGCCAGCCAGTAGAGTGGCCGTGCATATAGCACAAACGCCGTGTCACCTGTATCGGAAAAGACGTACACCCCGCCCCGTCCGTCAAGCCGGGTTCTGGCGAGCTCGAAGCCGAACACCGGTTCCCAGAGTCTGCTGGCGAACGTCGTGACGATCGGCGGTATGGGCAGATCAGTTTCTGCCCGGGCCTCAGGTGCCATTGGGTTGATCAGCCGGACCGAAGATTCATATAGGCATGACCGTGGCCAGACTGTTGCAACTCCGACATTGGGTCGCCCCGTTTCCTCCGCTGCCCGCCATGCGGTGTCGACTTTCGGCCCGAGCTGCAGCGTGATTCCCGGGCCTTCCACCCTGAAATATTCGCACGCCCGGCTGTCCGGTTCCAGCCCCAAGCCAATCAGCGCGTGGACAAGGCTGCGGTCGCCGTCGGCGAGCACACCGACCACTGCGGATTGTGCAGCCGGGCGTGCCACGATGAGACGCAACAGGTAGGCGATTATCGTGCCGCGGTCCCGAACGCCCGGGTCCACGATAATCCGCACCAGGCCGCCATAGCGCCCGTACGTCCACCGCGCGCAATACGCGAACGCCACGGCCGCTACGGAGTTGAAGACCGCGATGCCCGTCCACCTACCCGCGGTGCGTGCCCAGACATTCCGCGGTGATTCCGCCGCGGTCACAGCGAGGGGCAGCTTGTAGTGCTGACAATATCCTGACCACAATTGATCCGCGATGGACAGCCCCACCTCCACGACCGGCTCTATGCAGGTGTACGGTGTGCCGGGAATGATCTGGTTTATCGGGGCAACGTCCGAGATGAATCTCCGCGGCAGTTGCTGGATTTCGCGGTTATAGATTCCGCGCATGGTCTGCACCGCTTCTTGACGACGACGCAATGTGTCCAGCTGGTACAGGTGGCCTGCCTCTGGCGGCCGGGCGGGAACTGGCCCGTTCGGCGCCTTTGGCTCCGGGACCACCAGGTCGGATAGTTCCGGTGGTGGCAACATGTGGACAGGTCGGCCTGTCGACACCGGTGGAAGAAGCGGTACCGTAGCGGCCGGGATCTCCGTCCACGTGTCCTCAGTCGGCATTGACGGGGGTGCCGGTACCGCGGCGACCGGCGCTTCCGTCCGTGTGTCCTCTGCCGGCATTGGCATGGGTGCCGGTACCGGCTCCAAACCTGTCATGTCGGTCATTAGTTCGAGATATGCTAGTCGCCGTTCGTAGGGATCCTCGCCGAACAGTTCCGGTGGCGATGGAGCCCGCATATACTCTTCTAAAATACGGCCCTCGGTGCTAGTATCGTTCATGGGGTCCGCCCACCAGATTTTTCTAATTATGTTTCGTTTGCGACTCCTTTTCGTGCTCCCACCCTTTTTCTCTCTCTCCCTCTTTCTCTTTTCTTCCCCCCCCCCCCCGGGGGGCTTTGCCGCAAATTTACACACATCCGATGGATCATGGCATTGGCGGGGAGTCTCCCGGCTCAGTGGCGGGCTGGTGAACGCCAGCGTACACCGCGTCGCGAACCGGCCTCACCAGTGCCAATAGGATCCCGGCGGTGTCAACGCAACTGGCGAGAGGCCACGCTGCCGGCCACATACGCCGACTGGCTGCTGCAAATATGCGCAGAAGCGTCGCCACGGCCAACAAAATCAACGTACCGTCGCGTCCCACTCGACCCGCGGCGGCTTTATCGGCCACGTTAAGCCACGCCGCGACAGCCACGGGAAATAGTGCCACCGCGAGTTCCACGCCGAACAGTCCGGGCCGCGGCAGCGTTGCGATCGTGGTGACGGCCGCGAAACACACGGACACGGCTGCCGGTATGACAAGTTCTGCACGCGGCCGAGCCCAGCGCGTGGTCACAACTGCCGACGTACCAATCGACGCGGCGACCCTGACAAACGCCGAAAATCCGCCGCGGGGGGAGGGTGCCGACATCCGGGAGAACCCCACGTATTCTACCAACAGCGGAAGTAACGCCAGCCAGCACGCGGCCACCCCAAACAGCCGGCCCATCATGCCTGCGTCGGACCAACTTGCGTCTGTGTCACCTAGGCGAAACGTGACCGTCATGCCCAACCTCCACGACACCAACAGAACATGAACCGCGCTGTCGACCACCATGAGCAGCACCGTCGTCACCGTCGCGAACAGCACACAACCGTTCACCGGGGCC
>JALNYR010000144.1 GCA_023229725.1 Dehalococcoidia bacterium
ATCGCATCCATCGCCCGGTTGTAAACCGCGTCCTCGATCTCCGCTTTCGTGGGCATCGTTACCCCCGTCACCCATCTCTTCACCAGTTCTACCAAAGGTATCGAGAATCCGTTCGATGATATCATTAGACAAAAAAACACGCGCCAGCTCCGGATAGGCCAGAATCAGCGCCCGAACCACGATGGGCATTCGGTATGCTACACCACCCCTTTCTGCAACAGACAACATCTGCTCGGACACGCCCACGCCGGTCGTATCGTACAAGTAACGGGCCATCTCCGCCCGTGTACGCCGACCACGAACCGCCCTCACCGGATCCCCGTTCACGCCCATGCCAGTAACCCTCCTACTATTATAGAGATAGACCTATTGTTTAATAAGTGATATAGTCTGCTGACTGTCTTTTCGCTCCAGGCGACCCATCTAGGGAATCTCTTTGCCTGAGAGCGTATCACTACGGGAATCATACACCATCCCGTGCGCCGTGTCAAGGGGTTTTCCAGATATTCGGAAAAGGTGTGCTATAATGATTGGGTGATTGCAGGGATAAATCGGGCGGCGAGGTGCATGTGGCAGAGAAGATAGGGCTTCGGGCCGACAGGCTGTTGCTTCTGAGGGATCGCAACGGCTGGACGCAGATGGACGCCGCCTATCGTTGCCATTGCACGCAAGGTAACTATAATGCGATAGAGCGCGGCCTGCGTACCAATATCACGCTGAACACACTGGCCGGCCTCGCCAGTGGCTATGATACGTCCATCGAGTTCCTGCTCGGGCTGAGCAACGACCCGGCTCCGCGGCCCAAGTCGGCGCTAGACGAACTCTCCGATGACGAGGCCGAGCTGGTTCTTACTTATCAGGAATGCCTTCCGCTGATGCGGAAAGCGATTCGGGAAGCGGCACAGAATATTTTACGCATACAGCAGTCGCAATCGCATGAGTCTCTGATCGTAAAGAAGAAAGTAGCGCCTCCACAATCATGACGTGCTGAAACCGTGGGCAGTCCAATCGCCACGTGCACGCCGCGCACCGATCCGGACTCTGCATCACGTGCCCCCCTGCTATGTGGCAGATATGTCGCCAGCGCCATCGCTGTAGAACACCCGTTCTATTATACCACGGTCCGCGGCAAACGATGTAACGATTGTACCACGAAACATCTGTAACGGGATGACGAATCGGGAGGAATCGCGGATGCGAATCGCCACGTTTATCCTGGGCATCCTGATAGGCGGCGCCATGTTCCTGCAGAGTTGCTTTGCCTATGGTGTTGGCTCCTACCTCGAAACGATAGCACCAGAGGGCGAAGTGTCGCCGATGCCGGATGCGACGATGGCCGTGGGTGCCGCGATCCTGGCACTCGCGGCGATGGCGTTTTCCCTTTCCAAGCCAAACGCGGCGATCTGGATATATCTGCTCGCCGCAGTGGCCGCCTGGTCGGCCCACAAGGAGGGTTTCAGCGATATGGAGATGTGGGCAGGTGCCATGGTCTGGCTCGCCGGCATGTGTTACTGGTCCTGGCGTGAGTTGCGCCAACAACGGGCGACGGCCTGATTCCGTTGTTAACGTACAGGGTAACCCTTTCCCGGGCGGTCGGAGGGAGGGAGGCTCCGCCGCCCGGGAGGGTGGGTAATGGGCTATTGCGTGCAGGATTGCGCGATGTGCGTGCAGGATTGCGAATACACTTAGCCGTCTATTATAGTTTCTCGTATAGCACGATATTCTGTGGCGACAGTAGCACTGGTACGCCGCCGCGCACGATGACGGCCCCCTGCTGCATCGCCGGCCTCACGTTGTGCTGGCTGACGTAGTATTCCAGCCGCCCAGGGTCCGCGGCCATCCCCGAGTCAATCGCCCAGTATCGCCCCGACACGTCGCGTCCCTGCCCCCATAGATGACCGTGCCCGGCGATCACGTGCTGGTGGTACTTGGCCGCCAGCCGTGCCGGTATCAGGGTCTGCGCGACGGACGTGTTCCGGGGGTGCTCGATGTAGAAACTCTCGCCGCCCGATTCCAGCGTGAACCAGTAGGAGCGCGTAAACGTGGTGTGGCCGTCGCGCAGAAACAGGCGCATGGCGGTTTCGACGGGCAGTAGCCAGTCGGTGAGGCGCGATAGACGCTGCTCGTGGTTTCCTGCGGAATAGACCACCTCGTCGAAGCACGATTCCAGCGTGTGGAGGATGCTCTCGGTGGCGGCGATCTCCGTCGCGACGTCGTACTCGTTGCTCTTGGCGAACACGCTGAACGCCGTGAAATCCACCAAGTCACCGCCGATGCCGAGTTTCCGCACGCCCCAGCGCAGTGCCAGGTCCACGCAGCGGTTGATCCACCCGCTGTCGTGGCACGGACTATGAATGTCGAACAGCAGGAGCGCGTCGCCCCGCAAGACCGGCGGCGATTGCAGATGCACCGGCGATTCGGCCACCTTGCCGTGCCAGCCCCTGCGGTCGCGAATGCGCATGATCGCCTTCTGCGTGCGCGCGATTCCCCGCTCGGCAAACGTGGCCGCGATCTCCGCGCTATCCCGCCCCTGCTCGGTGAGTACCTGGCACAGTGCCTCTTCCGCCGGCGTCCAGGGTTGGCGGATGGTCACAGTGCGCTATCTTCGACTACGCTCCAGCCGCGCGTTTCCAGTTTCAGCACGTGATACCGTTGCGGCACCGGCGCCCACGCCAGCGCGTAGAAAAAGCCGTCGGCGAACCACTCGTCACGGAACGTGTAACCCCTCATGTCGCAGGATTTCATCGTTGCCGGCAACCGCCCCAGTCGTGCCCTCGCCGCGTCCAACTCGGTGCTCGTCACAGGTGCCTCCTCTATCGGCGCATTCAGCGCACGCAGCGGCGCTATCAGGCTGCGCGCAAACGTTTCGTCTACGTCGTAACTTCCCCACTCACCCAGGTAGTCCGCCGTGAACAGCATCAGCGCGTCGACGCCGGGGATCGTCCGTGCATACCGCTCCGCCTCCACGATCTGCGCGCGGTAGGTGTCGGCGTCCGAGAGTGTGCGCCAGCCTTCACGCGGTGGATTGTCGGCTATTCCGCCGTCTATGCCGCACTCGTTGATCAGCACGCGCGCGCCGGTTATGCCAAGTTCGCGCCACACGCCAATGTCAAACGCGCGGCGCCCGAGCGCGTGATAGCGGCCCGTCGGCCCCTCTACACCTGGGCGCCAATATGCGTGTAGGCCGATCCAGTGTCCGCCCTGGACGGCGCGTTTCACGGCCGGCAGTAGTTGCTGCCACTTCCAGCGGATGGCCGCCTCGTCACCAGACGGGTTAGCCTCGGGCAGGTTCAACACGCACAGTTTCAGGCCGTACACGGCGGCCTGCTCGATGGCCCCGATGGTGTACTCGTTGAGTTGCGCCAGCCCCTCGTTGCTGTTGCAGTCGGGTTCGTTTGCGAGTTCCCATGCCGTCGCGTCCGGTACGCTGAGCCACTGGTCGCGCATCTCTCGTACAAACCGCGATCCCCCGGCGCGCCCCTCGTGGATGTATGCGGCGTCCCGGTCGTCCGTCCAGAAGCGCACCAGCACGCGCGGCACGTCCGGGTAGAGTACGCGCCCGGTGGGTGGATTCACGCACTTGACCCAACCCGCCCCCACGTCACGCGCCCACAGGTTCTGCCAGTCGTTGTGCCGCTGTACGTGCAAAGTCGTGAGCATCTCCCCCCCATCCTCCATGAGCCACAACCCCGGGTCGATAGCGCCGTAGCGCCACGGGCTGCCGGCCTTGTCTCTCACCTCAAAGTGCAAGTGCGGCCCAGTGCTGTTGCCGGTGTTGCCCGACGCACCGACCACCTGCCCCGCCGTCACCTGCTGGCCCTCACGCACGGCCACCGTCCAGAGGTGCGCCGCGTAGGCCAAGTGCGTGCCGGTGTCGACGCGCACGTAGGTGCCAAAGCCCGCCGGGTCGGTGCCGCAATGCACCACGCCGTCCGTCGCGGCGTATATCGGCGTGCCCACCACGCACGAGTAGTCGGTGCCGTAATGCGCCGGCGGATTCCAGCCCTGAGTCACCCGCACAACGCGCACTAGGTCGATAGGCAAATGGCGCAAGAGCACCTCCTATGCTAACGTATAGATTGGCATATAGTATGCCGTGGCCGCGATCTGCCCCCCGGCGTCTGTTACGTAGATTTTGAGCCAGCCCGCTCGCGATGCGGTTGTTACCGCCACCTCTGCCACGATGGACTGCGTAAGTGCCGCCGTACTTGCGGCACCGACAAAGCGCGCGAACTCCTCGCTTACGTCGGCTTGGTCCAGATAGAGTACCGGCTGCGCAGCCGTCGATGACGCCTGGTCGAAGTGCCCCTGCCCCAGGGCGACGACAGGTCCGCCTACCACCAGGTCAACGGCGTTCTCACCGCTGCCCCCGAGTACACACTGGTTGTTCGCGGAGGAACGCGCATTGGCGCCAAGAACGATACACTTTGTTGGGTTGAATCCGGCCGTATTGTGGTACTGGGCGCCATATCCTAGAACGGTGTTATAGTCGCCGGTGGTTATTGAATTCTGGCCGGCGTTGGCGCCGACGACAACGTTCCCGTCGCCCCCCGTTCCGTCCTCTAGCGCCAGACTGCCGATAGCGACGTTGAAGTTCCCGGCCGCCAGCACCCGTGCGGCCCGGTCCCCAATGAAGACGTTGCTGGTTCCTGTCGCCTTCCAGCCCGCATAGTAGCCGACGCCCACATTGCGCGAATGTGTCGTGCAGGCGGCCAGTGCGTAGGCGCCGACCGCGGTATTATTGTCGCCGCTCGTGATGGCGAAACCGGCACCCTCGCCGACGCCCACGTTGGACTCCCCATCCGTTACCCCGCCAAGTGACTTGGCGCCGACCCCCGTGTTGTACGTGCCTTGCGTCAGAGCGTCGCCCGCAAGATAGCCGAGTATGACGTTGTACCCGCCCGATGTGAGGGCCGATAGACATGCCTCGCCAATCCCCACATTGGAGTTTCCGGTGCCGGTCAAGTTGCCAGCGCCGTATCCCCAGAACACGTTCTGCTGATAACGGTCGAATAGTCGCGTCTCAACGACTCCGTCGTGATAGGCACGCACGATGTAGTTGTTATTGTTGTGCACACTGACCAGGGTGGCATTGTTCGTCAGCGCGCCGGTAACCGAGACGTCGATAAGGATGCCATTATTCGTGATGTCTCCAGACAGCACCGTTGCCAGTCCCTTGCCCCATAGGGTAACGTTGGCCGCCACGGTGTGATTGCCGGCCAACGAGCAGGATGGCAGTAGCACCACGTCCTGCGCGGCGCATGCTGCCAGCGCCAAGTCCAGTCCCGCGCTCGTGCACGAGAACTCCTGTACCGGCGTCAGGTCGCGGTGATAGACGAGGATGCTGTCCCCGCCTAGTCCAACCGTTTTTTCATAGCTGGCCCCGGCCACGTCGATACCCGGCCCCTCTAGCACCCTATCACCCGAATCCCCTGCCGCGCCCGATCCCGTTACGATGTTCCACACTCCCGCCTGGCCCGTTGCCATCCGCCGTACGTCCTGAATCGTGGAACAGATCACGCCGTCATCACTCTGCGATGATCGGTCTATGGTGGATACCTCCACCCCTACCGTGTGCAGGCCGTCGGCGTCCACCTGTACGTCAGTACTAAGGACGTACAGCACGGCATTGATGTTGACCGCGTGGTAGCCATCCCGGTACTCGTGATAGACCACGCGGATGGTGTTCCCGGGCACTAGCGTCCCGCGCACGCGCGCCAACCGTAGAGTGTAGAACTTCTGCTCCGCGCAGTGCGTTCTCAGGTATTCTATGCCCCGGTCATAGACGCTGTTCGCGACGAACGACGGGTGCAGCCACCAGGAATCGTCCTGCTGGCGATTTAGATCGGTGAACCGCACGAATGCGTCGATGCGTCCAAGTGCCGCTACCCCGGCGGCGTTCTCGATGTACCCCGTGCCGGTACTCAGCGTGTAGCCCGCTGGCGCCACACGTGTACAAAGGTCCAGCCCTATCCCGTCGTTGGAGCGCGGATAGAGGCGCGTCACGACCTCAGCCGTATCGCGGCGCTCTTCGAGGTCCAGAATCTGGCACAGACTGCTGCCGGGCTTCAGCGCGTTCTCTGCGCGTAGACCCGAATCCGTGAACGCGGAGAACCAGGTGATCGCACGTCCCGTTCCCAGCCGGAAGTGCTCGCGAGGATCGTCTACCCCTTGGCCGCCCTGTTCGGCCAGCGCTCGCAATGCGGCAAGGACGGACTCTCCGCTAAGTTCCAGGTACTTGGTCGCTACCGTTGCCGGGTAGCCGGTTTTCGTCCAGGCGTCCGGCGCATAGGC
>JALNYR010000145.1:0-2410 GCA_023229725.1 Dehalococcoidia bacterium
TGCCATGGGCCGCGGGATCGACGATCACGTTCGGCAGTGCAGCCCCCGACCGTGCATGGACCGTTGCTGCGACCACTGGCATCACGTTGCTACTGCTGGACCCGCTGTCGGGGGAGGCGCCGCCGCCGAATGGCACCGGTAGTGTGTCCGCGTGCGTGGACACCGCCGGCCCTGTGTCACCTGCCGAGTTCGCCGGGTCCGATGCCATGCTTGGTGCACTACTAGCCGCACTTGGCCCAGCCGCAACCGGTAATGAGACCAGCTTGTCCGCGTGTCGTTCAATCGTTCAGGGACTACACGCGCTCGCGACCGTCGCTGGCTGGGCCGACACCCTGCGCAGCGATCTCACCGCCGCCAGTGTATGGGCAGCCACCGCGTTACCCACGTCGCGGGAAGACGTCACACGGCAGTCCGCCGCCGAAAACCTGGCGATCGTGTTCGCAACCATCGGCGCGCTCGCCGGTCTGTCGCTTGCACTGCTCGCCATCGGCATCCTGTTCTGTACCTGTGCCCGTGTCCGCGTGCGACGCGCCAAACCTAACAGGAAACTGACCTAATGTGGCATGCCTCCTCACACGTACATTCCAATTCACTGTTCAGTGACTATGCGAACTGGTTCGATCAGCTTTGTGGTCATCTGGGTTTATGTCTTTTCATGGCCTATTCAGAGGGGGTGTAATCGTATTTCAGCCATGGATGAGCGATGAGGTACCTGTTGACGAAGGTGTGCTGGGGGGAGTCTTCGGGCAAGCGCGCGAGCCACTCCACGAGTGAGAAAGTGCCTTTTGACCTGTTGCACGCAGAGCAGGTCTTCACGGTGACCCCACCCCCCCCTGCATTTAGGGACGACGTGATCCTTGGTTGGCACGCACAGGCTGTCGCAGTAGCAGCAATGGGCGATCACCCTTGTCTCGCACCTCGGGTTTCTCGGCATGGCGCGCTCGATACGCTCGACACATTCGACGTAAGAGGCCTGCCCGACGGGTTTCCACCCCCTCCTCTGCGCTCGGGTGCACGATTTACACAGAATGGCCCGTTTCACCGACGTGCAAAAATCTATTCCGCAGGCTTCGCAGTGAGAAATCGGCCTGGCCAGATTCTTGTAACAGCGTTTACAGAGATCCAGCTGCCCCGCCGCCACCTGCTTCACCGGCAGCGTGCCAACCTCGTAGAAGAACAGACACACCACGCACTGGTGGTACTGCAACGTATTCGCCTTCGTGGTTTCCATTTTTCTGAGGATTAATTGAAAAAGAAAAAACGGTGTGACCTTTGTGGTTTTCCTCCGCCCCCCCCCTCCCCCATATTGTGTGATGGGAATTAAAACTCCCGTGGACGTTTTTTCATTCACTGGCAGCGACAGCTTCGACAACTTTCGCGATCAGAGGGCACATCAAGTGGTGGCCGAGGATCCACGCTCTGCGTGCACAGGATTCACTGCAGTACCTTGCGAACCTGTGGCAACCATCGCACACGACAACCTGTGTGTGGCCTTGACTGTCAGCACTTTTATCAGACGCGCCGAACATCGCGATCTCGCGGTCGCAGTGGTGGCACACCACGTGCTTGATCTGGCAGTCCAGCGCGGCCACACATCCGGTGATTACTTCGGGGGTCATGTCCACGGCGTTGAGATATGCGAGGACCCGGGCGGTGTCCATGTCGACCAGCGGGTTGTACCCGTGGTAGTACCGTACGGATGCCGCAGACTTCTCGTCCTTGGCAGCAGTCGGATCGGGCGCGCTGACGACCAGCTCGGCGAACGATATCGCATCTGCCACCTCGGCGCTGTCGATGAACGCGCTGAACCTGTAGCCCGTGACACGCTCCGGCAGCCGCGACGGCGTGTCGTCGGCCGGTCGTTCATAGCTGTGGAGCCATGCCTCGCGGGACAGTCTGTTGTACACGACGGCCTTGGCCGGCAGATCGCGGAGGTACTGGTCGCGGATCACGCTCAACGTCTGCGGGGGGGGCGGGGGTGCCACGGCCGCCGCGGCGCGGAGCTCGTCGATGAGCTCCCTGCTGGCGGCATCCAACTGCACCAGTCCCCGCGATAGCCCAATCAACTTCTCGGAGAGCGCACGCTCCTCCGGCGTGAGAACCGACAGCTCGGGTGGCACTGGCCGGTACACCGGCCTGACTCTGACCTCCTCTTCCGCTTGCTTCATCTCGGCGTCTTGCATCGTGTCCGTCGTGTTTCGGTTTCCTTTTTTTCTTTTTTTACTCCTTCTCCACCAAACCCCCATCTTCATCAAAAACAAAACAAAACTTCCGCATAACACCATCAGGACATCGGCGTTTGGGCGACAGCATACATGAAATCAAACGGTGTGCCGAGTTCAAACGTGTTTGAACGGACGACTGCCGCCTGGCCACCGCCCATCAGCATCGCCGCGTGGAGCCGGCATGC
>JALNYR010000145.1:2420-6160 GCA_023229725.1 Dehalococcoidia bacterium
AGCTCAACGGTCCGGGCGAACCACGAGGCAAACTCGCCGCGTTTGGTGTTCATGTCGGAACCACGCAGTGCCTCGTACGGACACGCGCACGCCAACGTCGAGCCCGCGCCGTTGCGCCACGGCCGCCGGAGTTTCGCGCAACGCGACGACTTGGCGCCGGGGAACTTGGCGTAGCCGGATAGGCTGGAAAGATCCGAAAGAGTCGTGGTAACCGACGCTGCCCCGCCAGACCTGAGCGCGGCAAACAGCAGATCCGCGGCTTCCTGTTGTCCGTATCCGCAGTCAGCCATGAAGCGCATGGCCTCCACGCGCCAATCGAATGGTAGGCTGCCAGTTCGCGTGCACTGGTAGAACGCAGCGTGCACACACGCTGGCGCCCGCTTCAGTGCCGCCGCGGCGTCGGCCGGAAGCCTGGTCGTCCGCTGGCCGGTCACGATCTCGAGGCCGGCACGCAGTGCCAGGGCGTCGTGTGCATACGACTCGCTAGACTCCGCGATGCCGCAGCCGAGGCCCGCGTGCTCCGCTTTACGGGCCATCTCACCCGCGATGTACGCGGCAATCTCCGTCATGTATTCTACGCGCACGTAGGCGTAGCCATCGCGTACCGCGGCGGTACGGCTCGCGACAGCGCTCAGCGCGAGCTCGAACGGCACGCGATAGTACCAGCGGCCGCCCGGCGGGCCCGGTAGCGGCAGGCCCCCCGTCGCGACCCGTTGGACGTCGCTTTCCGACAGCGGCGGCCCGGCGTCGGCGACAACGGCGGCAAATGCGGTGCAGCGCGCAGCGAGGTCGGCAACGTCGGCAGGCGAATTCGTCGGCGGCAGCGTCGCGACCATCCAACGGTGCTCCGCCGCGCGTACTCCAACACGCAGGTCGGCTGCCCCGGATAGCACCACGCTATGCAACAGCTGCCACGCTGCCTGTTCAGCTTCCGGCCCCGCGGACTCGGTCGGCGGCATGGTCTCCGCAAGACTCGGCCGCATCACCGAGGCCAACTCGTACAGTTTACGCCTTACCGCGGCTTCGATGCCTGCCACCGTCACCGCGCGCGGACCGGCCGGCAGTGCTAGCGGCGCCGGCAGCCCGTCGTAGCGTTGTGCGGCGGTGGCGACAACGATCGGGTCGTTCCGCCGCCGCTTCAGCGCGATCGGTTCGACGAACCGAGACCACTCGATGCGCGCGCCCGTGATCAGCTCCGATAGCATGTCCGCACCGATCAAATGCACGTCGGTGTACGTCACGGCGCCCGGCCATATGGGATCGCCGGCCGGCGTGACCGTGCCGCTCCATAGCAGCTCCACGACATCCACCACGTAGGACCGCTTGGCGGTGACCACCTCGACACGGGACGTCGGCGCCATCGCGGCAATGAACTCGATGTCGGCACGTTCGAGACAGACAGCACCGTGCGGCTTCCCGCGCGTGAGCTCGGCACGCGGAATCTCGCGCAACACCGGCGGTCGACTGCCGAGTGCACGGAGCGCACCTATCGGGATGCACAGCCGCGCAGGCGACTCCGCCGGCCGCACGCACTGCATCAACATGTCGCGGAGCGGCACGAATAGCGTGTGGTCTGGCATCACGATCGGCACCACGGATTCCAGCAACGCCGTCTGGTCAAATCCACCGTACGCGTCGGAGAGTATGCTCTCGAGAATCCACGCCGTACCATCGGCCTCCACGCCAAACTTAAGGGCCAGGTTGCGATACAGCATCGTCATTTTTCGATTAAAAAACTGCCTTTTCCCAGATATTTATTTAAAAAAACGCCGATATTTTTCCCGTGGTCAATTTTTATAAAAACAGAAAATAAAAAACAAAAATTTGAACGTGACCATGGCACACACTGGACAAAAAAGTACAAACCCCGGCGATGCCGGGTTCCTTGTCATCAGCGCATCGCGGCGCACGGATATTCCGGGAGATCCGGCTAAACTCGAGGCATTTTTCGGTATGCTCCGGAAAGGCCAGTTCGAATATCCGAACCCAATGACGGGCGTGGCGGTCAGGCGCCCCGTCTCACCCGGCGCGGTCATCGACATGTGGTCCAAGAATTTCCAGCACTTCGTGGAGGCACTCCACGGGTCGTCGGGTCAAAAACGACAAATTCCTGAAAAGTCCACATTGCCCGCCAAGGCAACAGACAGATGTGATAAAACGGCTTCCGTCGGATTTGGAAGAAATCGACGCATTTCGTAGAAGCTTCCACCGTCCCACCGCGGGCGGTCACGACCCGGACGCGTGCATCGTCGTACACGTCGACCCCATCTGCGTTTACACGGTGGACGGGGGCGCGACGCGTCTGAACAACCTCGGGCATCTACAGCGCCTGTTCGAGACCATGCGTAGCCTCGAGCTGACCCGTGTGCACATTTCGTTCTGTCAACGTACGATCGGGAGGGCCAGGTCCCACCTTTCTAAAATCGAGGCGAGCAAGGGCATCAAGGTCTACGATCTCAGGCCAAATGAGCAGGTGGTCGTCTTCGATACTTACATGGCCCCGTACCTCGGCGGAATTCGTGCCGAAACCTGTACCGCTTGAGATCTGGTCATCCAGCGTCCCGAGTTCGTATCGCTCGGCGCGTGCACCGGCCAGGCTGACATCGAATCGATTGTCGGCCATCGGTTGCCGCCGGCGCGTCCAGACTCGGGAATGAAAGATCGCGGGTGCATGTACTACACTAAGCAAGACGTGGGCAAAGGTGGGAAGTGTGCCCACGGGTTGCGTTTACTGTTTTGTGGGCAGCAGTTGGTGACCCCGAATACACACACACACACACAATCGGAAATAACGTGTTTTGTGCCCTTCCATTACATCCACGTATGTGTGTCTAGCAGTTTGCCGGCCGTGAGCTGCCAGTCGCTGGCAAAGCTGGCGACTGCATTGGTGGCGATGGCGCATGTGCTCCAAGCGTCCCTGAAAGCGCGGTCACTGCACTGATCTGGAGCGAATGGACCACTGTCCGCGCGGCCGACTGCACGGGCGAAATCGCGCCGTGCATACGTACACATGCGGTCGGTGCGGCAATCGAGATAAGTCAGACCGCGTGCGCTCAGTGCCCGGCACAGATCCGCCGACGTACTGCACAGACGGCAGAGGAGCGTGACGGCACGGTCGGCCACCCTCGGGTCTATCATGCCCGTTGGGACCGACGCAGTTGCCCCGATCAGAGTCCCATATATCTCGATGGCCTGGCCGCAGGCGGCGGACGCGAAGACGCCAGACGGCATAGACGTCAGCACCAGGCTGTCCGTCAGCTGTATCATATCCCCGATTAGCAGGGTCAAGTGTGTCACGAGGCTCGTCGGAGTACAGTATCCACTGGCGAATCCTGTGAGCGCAACCACCGGAGTGCCGGCCGCCTGCACACCGGTGAATGCGGTGATCTCTGCGAGCAACGTGCCTAACCCGGCCAGCACCGAGCCAACATCGGCAAGTTTGGCGTCCATTCGTGATATACGTGTATGTATCAATCACCTTTTGTACTCTCGCAGGAAAACATAATAGGGTGATCACACTACTGCGTGGGACACTGTACCTTTTGTCATGAGTCATAAAACGGTTTCGTGTCCGGTGTTGACCGAGGCCATCTCGAATTGGATTAATCCAATTGGTAGGTGTCATGGCCAACCCCGGACACGAAGGCACTTTATGACTCATACTGCCTTGGCCAACTGCACCTCAGTGCACCTCTAGTATGTAATAAAGGTTCACTCTGGTGTACCCCGAGTGTATCTTT
>JALNYR010000146.1 GCA_023229725.1 Dehalococcoidia bacterium
GGCGCATAGGCCATGACGATATTCACGCCGTCCGTCGTGGGTACGTCGGCGTAGACCTGCACCTCACGTAGAACAAAGTCGTCCGTTACCGTCCCAGATGCGACGGTGAAACGTGTCCAGAACCACGATCCGGCGGCGGCGGTGGGCTCCGTGCGCGTCCAATCTGTCGGGCGCGTGAACGTGATGTTGCCGGTCTTGTTCATGGTGGCCCAATGGTCGCCAAAATCGATATAACCGCTGGTGCCGTCCACCATATCGGGCAGTGATGCCCAGTCGGTGCCGTTGAAGTATTGGCCTATCAGTGCCGTCTCAGCCCTATTGGTCTCCAGGTACACGTCCGATATCGTCACCGTCGCGTAGTCGTATCGCGCGTCGTGGCCCACGTAGAGCCAGTCGGCGTACACGGTCGCCTCACGCCAAAGCCGGATGGTCTCTCCACCCGACGCCGTGATACCATCGTGTGCGTCTGGCAGGTCCACGTCGGAGGTCGCACCGTACTCGTCACAAAGCCAGCGTACCGCGCCACGAGCCACAGCCAGGTCGTCGTCTATGTCAAGGTCTACCAGCGCATGCCCGCAGACGGTGAGTTCGGGAATCGCGCGCGCGGCCAACTCTGCCAATAGGTCCGGCCCCGAGACGCGCAATACCGATGGCTCGCCGACCTGGAGTTCCACCTCGTCAATGATTCCGGCGCCGACCTCAGTGACGGTGCCGGCGTCTTCCATCCAGCAACGCACGATCCGTTTGCTCAGGAGTAGTGCGGCACGAGGATCACCGGCGGGCATGGCGAACGCGAACGTCCCGGCCTCGTCAAGGGTCGGGTGGTATTCCCACCTGGTCGCCGTGGTGATCGGTCCGTCGCCGAGCGTGTTACCCGACGAGTCCTCTACGTCAATCCATATCTGTGTCATGCGTGTGCCTCATAGAATAGGACGCCGATGGTTGAGGTAACTGCCCCGCCGGTAGCAGTGATGCGGATAGAGTTGTCGCCCGGCGCCAGGCGCAACCACTCGGCAATAGTATGGGCGGACTCCAAGGTGAGGTTCACGTAACTGCCGGTACCGTTGTTCATTACGCTCTTGGCAGAACAGTCGATCACTAGCGCCTGTGTTGCGGCAATAGTCCCAGCGTACTTGATCTTGGAGACATTACCTGTGGTGAGGTTTTCCAGGTGAATAGCCGTGATGGGCGTTGTTGCCGGATGCACCGTAACCGTGATTCCGCGCGCGATGGCGTTTCCGGCGTTGGCGATAGTCGCCAGCACCGGCGACGTGCCGAGTACAATACTGTTGTAGACGCTAGTACCGTACCACGGCTCGGCGTCCAACTCGAAAGCCAACTTGATCGTCGCCATGCTCGGTGATCCCGGTTCCAGGTCACTATCCACCTCCAGGCACCGTGCCCAACGCCAGTGGCTAGTGCCAGCCGCGGTCGTGCGCCACAGCTTGCTCTTCTCGCCGCGGAGTGCTCGCAACGCCGCGAGTTTGGTTTGCATGGCGGCGTCGCTGGCAGCCACCCAATCTCCCCTGACGGTGATCTCCTCAGCCGGCGGTAGGGCCGTATCGTCGCCGCGCGCATCGTAGTACGCGCCGCCCACCAGTTTGACCTGGCTGGACTCCACCGGGCCGGCGCCCTGTGGTTGCACGCCGTCGTATCGCGGCAACTCCTCCGCCGTTGCGTAAGTTGCGCCGAATCGATCTATCGAATAGGGCACGTATCCCTCCTAGTTGTTGATCGGGATGCCAGCCGCGCGCAGCCCCGCCAGCACGCCGCCCCGGACCTCGCGAGCATTGGAGCCGCGCGCGTCGATGGGAATGTCGATGTAGTAGACGGTACTGTTGCCCACCTGTTGCCCCCCGGATTGCCCGCGATAGCCGCGCGGCAGCGGGACGATCAACTCCGGCCCCGCCTCGCCGATCCATGCCAGCGTCGGCTCGGTGACGATGCCGCCCTTGGCGTAACCGGGTTTGCCGACCTCTTCAGCGGGGATGTTTCCTGGTCCCACGCGACTCATTCCTGGTCCCACGCGACTCATTCCTGATCCCACGCGACTCATTCCTGTGCCGGGCGGAGGGAAATAGGGCGGGTTCGCAGAAAAGACAAGTTCCGCTGCGTCGCTAGCTGCGTTGCCATATGCCGTACCCGCCGCCGCGCCGGCAGTCTCTGCGGCCCCGATAACGCCCCTCTCCAGCGCCAACTCGTTGAATCTCTCTGCGGTCACGACGCCGAACACCGCGTCGATCTTCAACCCATATTTGTCGATCCAATATTGCGCGGCATCTTCCGCCGCACCTTGCACGGCAGCGGACACGGTCGGGTCCTCCGCGATCTTCCGCCACGACTCTGCGACTTGGGCGGCCTGACCTTCGGCGCCAAACCACTTAGCTGCCAATGCCGAGCCTGGTCCGGTGCCAGTCTTGAACATCTCCCACGCGGCAGCCAGTTGTTCACCCGTGGCCCCACCGGGCGTAATGGCGGCTGCGAGCGTCCAGGCGAACGCCTCACCAGTCTCAAGTGCGAGCTTGGCGAGAGCCGGGCCGGCCTCCCATGCAGCCGCCTGCAGGTGGCCCGCTATCGAGTCGGAGGTGCCGGTTATTAGTGCTGGCAACCCGAATATCGTGCGAACCCCGTTGACAACGGCGTTTCCAATCGCAGTGCCGCTTGCCCATGCGCCATCCGTTCTCGCCGGGTCAGTGGCCCATGCGGTAACGCGCGTCAGGAGGGAGGTGAGGCCGATCATAATGCCGTCAACGATTGCCCCGCCGATGGCGGTGCCAATGCCCGCCCAGTCGATCTTGGTCCGCAGGCCGCCGCCGGCCTTCTGCGTCGCGTCGGTTAGCCCCTCGTCGAGGCCCTCGCCCATTGCCCCGCCGATCTCCGTGCCGGCACCCTTGGCCGCCTGACGCCGCAGTTCCACCAGGCGGGTCATGATCTGCCAGTATTCGGCGCTACCCTGCTCAGCCTTGGCAAGTTCCTCTTCCCAGATGTCAATCTGCCCCTGTGGCGTGCCGGCTACGGCGAGTTTGTACTGCAGATATGCCTGCTCGATGGCGCGCTTCTTGGCTTCCTCTGCGAGCCGCGCAGAGTCCGAGGCAGCCTTGGCCTGTACTGCCGCCGTGGCCGTGACGGCTCGCGCTATCTGCGCCTCCGCCGAGATGCGCTGCTCCAAGCGCCGCTCTTCAGCGTTGTACGTGCGGCGTGCGCTGTACTCCTCGTCCTCCGCCGTCTTTACGCGCGTGCGCGCGGCCTTGATCGCCTCTTCGTCGCCGCCTTCCTCTGCCTTTTTGAGTCCCTCACGTGCATCTTTCAGTTCGTTGACGGCCCGCCCGACGCCTTGATACGCTTGCAGATAGCGGCGCATGGCCGGCGCATCCCCACCGAACACGTCGCGCAGTCCGCCCTCGTCGATCCCCTTGCCCAGGTCGATGGCCTCTAGGAACGGCTTGAGATTGCCGCGCAGATTCTGAAGAAACGCGCTTGCCGCGACGGCGTCCATCGTCCAGCCCGACAGCCAGCTTTCCAGTGCGCCGGCGCCCCACTCGGGCAGGTCGGGCAACAGGTTCGGCGGTGATCCCGGTTGCAACCAGTAGGTGATCTGGTCCGCCACGCCGCGCAGCGCCCTGGAGATTGCGCCGCTGCCTGATATGCCGCTGGCCAGCGATTCCACGAGGTTGGCGCCCCAGGTGGCCGCGTTTGCCACGAGCTGCGCGAAACCGTCCGCCCACCCGTGCACCAGGTCCCCGATCCACCTCACGGCCTCCTGGAACACCGGGCGCAGTTCGTTGAGTAGCGTCAACACCGATTGCAGCGCCGGCAGCGCCGCCGTGCCGATTTCGTCCTTGAAGTTCCGCCACATGGCGTTGAGCGCCGCCAAGCCAGCGGAGGCGGTGCCGGCCACGTCGGGCATGCTCGCCGTGTTCGCGGCCAGCTTCAGCATCACCTCATTGGTGAGTGCGATCTGTTGCTCTTGCTTGGTCAGCTGCTCAACCGTTTTGCCGATGGATGCGGCATACCGTTTGTTGGCGCCCTCGAGGTCCACCTGAATGCCCAGGTTGTCCAGAATCAGCGGACTCATGCGCCCGATGCCCCGGACCAGGCTCTCCATCATGTAGTCCATGGACTGGCCGGTAGCGGTTGATATTTTGGTGAGGTACTTCATGGCGTCGGGCAGTTTGTTCGCGAACGTCTTGCTGACCAGCATGGCAGCCAAGTTGTAGCTCTTCATGAGTTCGCGGTCGGCGATCATGAATGACGACTGCTCGCGGAGCTGCTGCAGCATCGCTTCCCCGCCGCCGGTGACGCCCTTGTAGGCCGCCTCAACTCCCTGTAACGAGGCGGCCTGCACGGTCATATCGAGGAGGCCCTTGGTGATCTCCGCCGGCCAGGACATGACCTCGAAGGCCGCCCGGGTGAGCATTTCGGTGAGTTTTGCAGCTACCCCGCCGATAGCACCCGCCGCGGCAGTGGCTCCCTTACTGAGGCCGCCCATAGCGTCTTGGCCGGACTTGCTAGCCGCGTGCGCGGCCTTTCCGGTGTCATCAAGTGCCTTGCTTACGTCCTTGAGCGGCTTGGATGCGTCATCCTTGACCTTGATGCCTATCTCTACGGTGTTTTTGCCTGCCACTATATCAACCTCCGGCCACGGGCGGCGAACTGGCCGCTATCGTTATCGTGTTTCACCCGCTTGCCCCGCTCTACTCGCAGCGCCACCCAGCGGTCAGCCCACAGCGCCGGCGCCTCTGCCTCTATCTGCCAGGGGGGGATACCCCACTCGGTCGCCATCTCCATCGTGGCGAACCAGTGTGGCGGCCCCCCGTGGCCTGCTAGCGCCAGGGCTAACTGGCGCTCTTCGAGTTTGGGACCGTCTCCCGCCCAAGTAGTGCGGAGACGAATGTGTCCCACTCTTCTGCGCTGCACAGGTCCAGCGCCTCGGCGACGGTGGTGTCGTCATCCGTCGCCAGGTTTGCGGCGATCATCCCTTCGAGGGTGTCCATCGCCGCCATCATCTCGATCATGCTCGAGTTCGCCCGCGCCCGTTCCAGCGCCTCGAGCGCGCGAAACAGTTTCTTGCGCAGCGCGAATGAGCCCCGAGCCGCCATGTCGATTGGCGTCACGATTAACTTCGTCATGGCAGCACCGACAGGTTGTTGGTGACCTTCGCCCGAATCCACGAGTCTGTCGCCCACTTGGTGTTTACCGTGCCGTTCCAGGTGAGGCTGACCGTCATGTTCCCGTCGCGATCATCGAACAGTTTCACGTTGTCTACCAGGGTGCCGGCGAAGTCGATTTGACACAACCTGGTCGCCGTAGTGGTCCCTTGCGTAGCCTTCAGGCGGATTTGCCGCTGTACTAGCGTAGAGTTGGCCAAAGAATCCACGTAGGCTTTCGCAGTAGAGTTGAACTCCAACACCGTCACCAGTTGGCCTTCCCAGCGATTCTCGCCATAGGCCGCCGGCGCAATCGCGCCCACGAAAGTTTTCAGATGGCGCCCCGGGTTGACGGTGAGTTCGGCGCTGATTAGCGTGGCCGCAACCGTGGTGGTGCCCATCGTCGAGGTGGTCCACGAGTCAATGTAGACGGTCGTGTCCGACGCCTTGATCAGGTCCACGTCACGGTCGGCGCTGGTTCCGACTGCCGCCGTGGTGACGCTATGGCCGAGCAGTTCCACGCCCATCGTCCAGACCTGGCCCGACTCCACACCGATGGTGAGGTTGTTGGCGATGGCGCCGTCCATCTCGTAGCAGGCATCCGTGGTGCCAAAGTTCACGGTGTAGTGCGACGGTTTGGTGCTGGCCGACAGGGGCGCCACGTAGTTGTACGTGTACGTCGTGTTCGCTGCCGCACTCGCCGTTGCTGGCCCGAAAATCCCGTCCAGCCAGTAGCAAATGTCCTGATACGACGCGCGCTGTTCGATGGCGCCCTCGCCGTGAATCTCTGCCAGCGCGGCCACGGTGCCAGGCGCCAGCGTGCCCACCAGTTCCGGCGTATCCACCGTTGGCACGATTGAGACCGTTGCCTCCGTGAGGCCCATCAGTTTGACTGTCGGCGTCTTGGTCGACGCCCCCCACGTTTGCCGCTGCTCTCGCCCCAGACAAACTACTCTCAGTACAGACGCTGGCATTTTGTGCCCCCTTCTAGGC
>JALNYR010000147.1 GCA_023229725.1 Dehalococcoidia bacterium
TGAGCCCGGTGCCGAACCGCGTGGTGTACGTCTGCATCGTCAATCCTCTGACGCCCGCGGCGGAACGACTGCTCTACGCGTACCCGGAGAGCGAATCCGAGTGCCGAGCCGCCTGGCGCGACCGGCACATTACCGCGTACAGGCACGACTACGAGACCCAGTGCTTTGTCGACCATCAGCAATCACTCGTGACGAAAAAGGAGTGCATCGACAGGGTCGCGTGCCTCGTTCCTGCCTCATCCGAACGCGTGATACCCTACCTCGTCCGGAAGGCCGGTTGGGTAGCAACGCAGTACCCACAGGCATTCATCCGGGACAGCCTGCGGGCAGAGGCGCGTAGCCGCCGGCCGGCGACCCGGCCCGTCGTCTGCAACCCACGCCTGGTGCAGGATCTCATTGCGGGAATAGACCCCGAAGCGTCCGCGGACACACTGCTTGAGGCACTCGGAGGTCGCCGTGCCGCTGCCCCGCGCCGCATCTCACCGAGGCCCGCCACCGCCATGGTCCCAATTCCGCTGCGCCTGGCACCCACACCATCGGTTGCCGACAGCCTGCTCACCCTGGCACGGAGGACAGCACCCGCGGCCCGCGACGGCGCCAGCAGTCTGACTGGAACTACCGCACACTTGTTCCAATATGCTCAACCGTCAAAACCACTGCCAGCAGCGCCACCGGCACCACTACTGCTCAACGAGGATAGCATGATGACCGACGATTCATAAAGCCGGGGGTGGGTTGTTCGGTGAAAGAGAAAAAGGAGTAAAAAGGGTGACCCTACTATTAGTTTCGTTGTGACCTGACAGATCATACACCTTCTCATAAAGAGAAAGTACGGTGGGGGTTCCCCATTCCGAGACAAAACTATTTTCAACTCCCGGTAGGTCGGGATACGGGAACCGTGTTCCCTCAGTCGATGTGCAGGCCAGTGTCTGCGATGTAGCGGAGGAAGACATTGCGTGCTCCGTTTTCGTCGCGGCCGATGGGATATTTGGGGTCTTCACCCCATCTGCATGTTGGACATTTGTAGGCGTGGTTTGAGCCCAGATCGTCGAAGATCCTGCCACAGCGACCGCAGGTCTTGCTGGTGAAGTCCTCCCGGACAATCTCGACACGGACACCGTATTCCTCGGCCTTGGACAGCAGCCGTTCCTTGAAGGTCGCGTGGGCCTGTCCGCGCATCTTTGTGACCGTGGTCTTGCTGAGTTTGCGGGGTTTCCCGGTCGGGCCGATCTTGGCCACCTTCTCGGATGGCTTGAAATCGGGCAGCAGGATGACGTCGGCCGTCTGGCAGAGTTCGATGGCGAGGCGCCAGTGCATGGCAGCGACGATGTCGCGGGAGCGCTTCCGGATGCGCGCGGCCGCCCTCTGCTTCCTCGTGGCCTTCCGGGAGAACTTGCGCCGCCTGCGGACGGCAGCGCGGTGCTCGCACTCGGTACCCTCGCGCTTCGCAGATTTGCGCCTCGCCGCAGAGGCCTCCCTGCGGTCGGCGGCTGCTCTGGCCGCGACGCGCCGGGCCTTGCGGGCGAGGAACGCGATCGACGCGCCGACTCCCCACGTCCGGCTGGTGAACCCGCGCCGCCTCTCGGTGGTCCTGGTCTCCAGTCCGAACGCCTGGCCTGGCCCGGACTTGCCGTGCTCGGTGAACGCCCCGATCGCCGGATTATAGCACGTCGCGAACGTCCGCACGCCCGGGTCTATCGAGATCACGGTCGGTACCTCTGGCCGGGGTGCCATCGAATGCACCGGCATCGCCTCGGGCACGCACAGATGGTACTTGCCAGCGGCCTTCTCGTGCACCAGCCGGCAGTCGGAGTAGAACATCCTGGGAAGGCCCGAGGCGATGCATGCTCCGGTCACCTTATCCCTGGGGTCTGCCTCGGTCTCCATGGCCGTGCGTTTGGACGGACCGCCAAAGAGTGTGGCAAAATCACGATTCTCGGGCCTCGGCTTCACGCTGTTGAGGAACCTGTTCGAGAGCATCATCGATTCCCGGTCGTCCCACTTGGAGTTGAAAGCGAACCTCCACACGCCCCGGTCCCGCTCGACCTCGGCGGCGATCCTGGCTTCTATGAACTCGCGTTCTCCTGGCCTCAGTTCATCGTCTCCACAGTTTCGCATCGTCTTAAAATGCTCCCGGTAGATCCGCTTCCTCGTGGCGACTTCCAGCTGGGCAAGCCGTGATGTGCAGTCCTTCACGCAGTCCCGCACCGCCTGATCGATCACATCTCGGGGCACTCCGTGCAGACGCCTCGGCAGGTGCTCCCTGTAGGCACCGTTCTCGACGAGGTTCACGGCCTTCCGCAGTTGCTCCGAGTCGTAGACGTGCGTCTCGTTGATGACCCCGATGATCACATTCTTGGTCATCCTCGTGGCCTCGAGCCAGTCGCTTAGGATGGCTTTCTGAACATTATGCGGGTAGATCACGAGCTTCCTCGACCGCAGGCCCGCCTTCTTCTTTGTCCGCTTCCTCGCGCTCAGCGCGGCCGACTTGTGCTCCTTCTTCCTGACCGTCTCCTCGAACTCGCGTATCGCTTCATCGTCACCGGCGCATTTGGCAATTCCTTCTTCGTACGTCTTCCTCTTCTTCCTCGCGCTGCCCGCGGCCGCGGCCACTGTGTGCTTCTTCGCCGTCGCCTGCCCCGCGAACTCCTTCGCCTTCACCGCCTCTGCCACCGCTCGAACGACCGGTATTCCTGCCGCTGGGCTGGGGTGCCACTGATCGGGAACCCACAGCCGGATGGCCGCGTGGGCAGTGTCCGACTTCCAGAACGGCGTCGGCTTCTTCGAGATATATTTGGCCGTCTTGTGTGCGTGTGTTTTTGGTTCGCTTCACCCACTTCAAAATCTTTTAGTTTTTGCCAATTTTCCCACACTTTCCCCTATTTATACTGGCAATTTTAAGCCAATTGGAGCTAACAGCGAACGTCAACGAAGCAGTTCCGTTCGTTGACCGGACCAATTATAAATTTTTCCAGTTTTCTGTGGTGACCGGAGGGTTCGGTACGGTCAATTGAGCCGGTTTGACGAATAGGAAATTGCAGGTTCTGTTGGTTTTGCTGTTTCAATGCCGACCGCAGTTTTTCCCCTGTGTGTATGCCAATAGTAGACCTTCAGCATGTCCCGCTTTATGGACGTCCTGCACACGGGTGGAGGGAGCGCGTCGCTGGATCTGACGCGGCGAGTCTCTATGCACACGCAGAGCAGAGGTAGAGGGTGGCTGCACTCGGTGACCACCATCCAGCGTCCGGCGACCGTGCATGCGATGCATGCTCTCTCGCTCGGCGTCCGCCGGTGCGGGCTCGGCCGGCCCGGGGGCCCTGGCCACCCAGAGGATACGCTGTGCTGCCGCGAGACGGAGCCAGCGCACCGCCTCGGCGTGGTCCAGCGCAACGCCCTGGCCGCGGCCGAAGCACATTCCGAGGTTGAACTGCGCTTCCGCGAGACCCTGCCCGGTCAAATATATTTGAAAACAATAAAATCTGCATCCATTTTTCTCTCGCACTTCTTCCCGCTGGTGTTTGCATGTCAGTAGAATATCTTGATCATGTTGTGCCTAATGGGCACCCGGCACATGGGACATGCACCAGTGATCTTCCGTGCACAAGCGAGGCAGAGGCAGAGGTGGCCGCAGTCGGCAAAGGCCATCCGGCGCCTGTTCACCATGCACACAACACACGCACCATGCCCGCCAACGGGTTCGGCCTCATCCACTTCTGTCAACTCCTCTTTGCGCCTCTTTGGCACAGGTTCTTCCGTGGTGCAGGTTGTCTCTCGCCGAGCACTTATTGCCTCCGCGAGGCCCCGCCCGGCCGCGAGGCGGAACCAGCGATCCGCCTCGGCGTGGTCCACTGCGACGCCCCGGCCTTTGTAAAAGCATACGCCGAGGTTATACTGCGCTGCCGCGTAGCCCTGTGCTGCCGCGAGACGGAACCAGTGCACCGCCTCGGCATGGTCCATCGCGACGCCTTCGCCTTTGTAAAAGCATACACCGAGGTTGTACTGCGCTTTCGCGCCGCCCTGCGCGGCCGCGAGGTGGTACCATCGCACCGCCTCGGCGTGATCCACCGCGACGCCCTGGCCGATGAGCCATCCGTTGTCGTAACACACGCCGAGGTTGTACTGCGCTGCCGCGTGGCCTTGGTCGGCTGCGAGCCGGTACCACCACATCGCCTTGGCGCGGTCCATCGCGACGCCCTGGCCGGTGTCGTAGCACACGCCGAGGTTGAACTGCGCTTCCGCATCGCCCTGGTCAGCCGCGCGACGGTACCAGCGCACCTCGGCTATAAGGGCTGTGTCTATGTGTGTCATTTTCGTTCGTTTCACTAAAAAAATAATTGTGGCACACTTGTCATTTTTTAAATCTTGTTTACTGACGTCATCGCGACCAGAGATATTTTAAAAATATCGGCGGTTAAAAAATCTGAGATTTTAAAAATGTTTATTTTTCTGACAGCACCGAAAATCCAGAAAAAAAACAAATAAACCGATGCGAAGTGGCACGGTCAAGAACAGAAACTCGGGACGGACTTCTATACACCAGCAACCAACTAATGGCAACTGAAGTGACCATGACTCTAGACGGCAACACGGGATATACTGACAGGGGAAGGCCGCGCCGGGCGGTGGCGATATACGATTCCGCCGAGTGGGACCGCCGTGATGCGCACGAACGGGCGCTGGCGCGCAAAGCGGAACTATTGGCCGCCGAGCGCGCGAGGATGCTGGTCAGTGCGGCTCGCGAGCTCGCCGATGAATTCGGTAACGTGAAAGTACAGGACGGATACAGCGCGAGACGCGTGGCCATATCCGCGCTCAAATTCACCGCGACCGGGGCCCTGGCCCCGGACAAGGATGACGACGACGTGATAATGCACGACGACGAGGACGATGATAGGGAATTGGTCGTTCCCGCGCGTACCGGCACGGCGGATATTGCCGCGGAACGCGAACTCGAGGCGGCGTTCAGGGAGGCTGGCGCCGCCAGTGTGCCGCCGGACCTCGAAGACGCCGACGAAGAGGACTGTAAAACGGCCACACTCTACTCGCTACCGACCGACTCGGGCGCGGAGCTGGCCGATGAGTTCGCGTACGCGAACGAGTTTCCGCCGGCGACGTACTGGCACAATGTGCGTGGAGAGGTCTGGCCAGAGCCGGAGCAGGATGCGGCCCCGGTGCACAGCGGCAGCCCGGCTGCGCTATGTGGGCCCGGCGCGGATGCGGTGTATCCCAGGATGCTGACCTTTGGCTGTGGTTTGTGAAAAGCATGCAATAAATCTCCCACGCCCCCCCTTTTCAAACCCCCGCTGGACCTTTGTGCGTTTTTCAGCGGTTCCACCGCGGAGGGTGAGCCGATGCGTCGAGTCGCACGGTGCGGGATTCGGAAAGCAGCCAGAGCGACCACAGTACGGTGAGCGAGCAATCCGCGAGGGCCCAGATCGCGAGCACGAGTTCGCAGAGCCAACTCGACTCGCCGATCTTGTTCTCGTTCACGACGTACAGCAGCAGGAACAAATCCGTGCACAGGGCCACGGCATACACGAGACCCCACGAGCAAGCGTAGTTCACGAAGGATCGCGACCGTTTTGTGCCACCGCGGGCATGGCGCTCGCGCACTTTCGCGAACGCTTCGAGCGCCAGGCAGATCGCGATCGTGCCCGTGAAATGCATCGCGGCAACGAGGTGTACCAGGAGTAGCCGCTCGGCCGGCAGCACGGTGCGATCGTGGAGGTAGATGACAATCGCCGAAGCGTTCCAATACAAGAGCAGGAGCAGGTCGAGTCCCAGGAGGGCGTAGCCCACTGTTTCAGCTGGATGTGTTATTCGCATCTTTTTGCTGTGTGTATGCATTCTGAATTTATTACCACATGACCCAACGTTTCCGCAGCCTTTTTCCGTGGGAACAGAAAATGGGGAAGGGGGGGGGGGGAAATAGGTATTCGCAAACCAACAAAAAGCGAATCCGACGTATATCAGAAAAACGACATGGCAACCGCAGATACGGTACTGACCGAGATGTTGCAGATCCAGGCCGAAGTGCGCGGCACGCTGAGACGAATCGAGGGCACGAGCAAACGGCTCGAT
>JALNYR010000148.1 GCA_023229725.1 Dehalococcoidia bacterium
CGACTTGCGGTGACGGCATCATCGCGGGAACGGAGCAGTGTGACGACGGTGACACCGCCTCCGGCGACGGCTGCTCCAACTCCTGTGCCACTGAAACCGGTTGGACGTGCACGAACAGCCCCGGACCGGTGAGCGTCTGCACCCCCGTGTGTGGAGACGGGAGATACTGTGGACTGAACTTCAGCAATTCTTCCCACGCTGGTACGGACCCGTGTACCGAGAGGTGCGACGATATGAACACGACACCGGGGGACGGCTGTAGCGAGACGTGTCAGGTGGAAGATGATTTCCAATGCGGATCCACCCCCAGCGTCTGTTGCTCCAAGCTCCAGCTTTGCGGTGATCGTCTGAAGGCGTGCAGCGGTGAGACGTGCGACGATGGCAACTTTTTTGACGGTGACGGTTGCTCCGCGACGTGTCAGACCGAAACGAACTGGAAGTGCACCGGCACGCCGCATACGACCTGTTGCTACAGGATCTCCACGTGCGGGGACGGGTTTCTCTCCTGTACCGGCGAACAGTGCGACGATGGCAATAAAATCAACAATGACGGCTGTTCCTCGACCTGCCAGACCGAGACGAACTGGCAGTGTGCGGGGATGCCGAGCAATTGCTGTACCACGGGTACGACCCGCTGCGGCGACGGCAAGCTGTCCTGCACGACCGAGAGTTGCGACGACGGAAATTCCTACAGCGGGGACGGATGTTCTCTCCAATGCCAGATCGAGCATGGCTACACATGCCGTGGCAACCCGAGCTACTGCCAGCCGGGGTGCGGAGACGGAACGGTGGATCCGAACGGAGAGGAATGCGACGACAGGAATGCCGTCGCCAACGATGGATGCACCACCTGCAAACGGGATACGGGTTGGGTCTGTTCGGGCACCCCCAGCAGGTGCCACACCGTCTGCGGTGACGGGGTGAAAGCCGGCACGGAAGCCTGCGATGACGCCAACACGAATGCGAACGACGGCTGCAGCGCAACCTGCACGCTCGAGCAGGGATGGAATTGTCTCGTTCCCGCCGGCGAACTGAGCACCTGCACGGCGAACTGCGGCGATGGACGAAAAGTCGGCACGGAAGCCTGCGACGACGCCAATATCGACGGAGGGGACGGTTGTTCCGCATCGTGTTCTCTGGAACAAGGTTGGACGTGCTCCGCCGCTACTCCCACCGTTTGTACCGCGACGTGCGGTGACGGTTTGGTCAGGGGTCCGGAGACATGTGATGACAGCAACAGGGTCGACGAAGACGGCTGCCAAGGGGATTGTGCCGAGGAATTCGGTTACATGTGTGAGGGGGAGCCTTCGTACTGCGCTCCGGATTGTGGCGACGGAAAGCGTGCGAGAGAGGAAGAATGTGATGACGTGAATACCCAGCCCGGTGACGGTTGTTCCGAAGCCTGCACGGTGGAAATCGGGTGGGCATGCCCGGGGGATGACCCCAGTGTCTGTGCGCCGATCTGCGGTGATAACAGAATGACAGGCAACGAGCAGTGTGACGACGGGAATGGGGTTCCCAACGACGGTTGTTCGGCAACGTGCATGGAGGAGCCGGGTTTCGACTGCAATACGAACATCTCCCCCAGCAGCTGCACGGCGATCTGCGGGGACAGCCTGATCGTGACGGGCGAGCAGTGTGATGACAGCAACACTGACTCCGGCGACGGCTGCACCGGCAACTGCGCGACGGAGGATGGCTTCACGTGCTCAGGCGTTCCCAGCGTGTGCACGGCGGTCTGCGGTGATGGAAAGAAGCTTGGTGTGGAGCAGTGCGATGACAACAACACCATCCCGAATGACGGCTGCTCCGCATCGTGCGTGGAGGAGCAGGGATGGGAGTGTGGAGAATCCACCCCCGGATCACGCTCGACCTGCACCGCGGTCTGCGGTGACGGGAAGAAACTCGGGACGGAGCAGTGTGACGACAACAACGTGAAGAGTGGGGATGGTTGTTCGTCCCTCTGCACGAAGGAGCCCGGATGGGATTGCTCCGCGACGCTCGGCGTCATGTCGTCCTGCATTCCCACGTGCGGCGACGGGATTCGGTTGGGCCCCGAAGCTTGTGACGATGACAATATGAACGCACTCGACGGTTGCTCCGCGACATGTGCGGAAGAACAGGGATGGAAGTGCACGGAGGCGACACCGATGTCCCATTCCACCTGTGCGGCGGTGTGCGGAGACGGACTGAAACTTGGAACGGAAATCTGTGATGACGGGAACCTGTTCTCGCAGGATGGATGCTCGCAGACCTGTGCGGGCGAGGAGGGGTGGAGCTGCGATGGGTCCAGTCCGTCCTCCTGCTGTTACCAGACTGCGGAGTGTGGAGACGGTCTGCGTGCCTGCTCCGAAGAGTGCGATGTCGGCAATACGTACGGTGGCGAGGGTTGCTCCCCCACGTGCATGGTCGAGCGTGGCTGGGAATGTCCCATGGAAACCGCGTGTCAGGTGGTGGCTGCGGACAGCATCAGAGCCGGGAACGAGCAGTGCGATGACGGCAACCTGGTAGCGGGAGACGGCTGCTCCTTCGGACTCGTGGAGTATCGCGCGACGTGTGATACATCCAGAGAACCCAACGTATGCACGCCGTTCGGAACCTGCGGCAATGGATGGGTGGATCCCGCGGAAGCCTGTGACGATGGCAACAATATTCCGGGCGACGGGTGCGACATTCTGTGCAGGAAGGAATCCGGTTGGGTCTGTGCCGGCTCGACTTCCAACTGCACCGCAATCTGCGGGGATCTCACGAGAGTCGGTCCCGAGCAGTGCGATGACGGCAATACGACGGACGGCGACGGCTGTTCCGCGAGCTGTGCCATCGAGCAGGGGTGGGCGTGTTCCGGTTCCGGAACGGCGCTCTCCTCCTGTTTCACGGTGTGCGGGGACGGGCTCCGGATGGGGACAGAACAGTGTGACGACGGCAACAGTGCGGGTGAGGACGGTTGCTCCGCGACGTGTACGGTGGAGGATGGATTCACGTGCTCGGGGACCGGTGTCACGCTCTCCGCCTGCTGTTTCCTGGGCGGTGAGTGCGGAGACGGGAAGAGATCGTGTACCGAGGGCTGTGACGATCACAATGTCATCAGCGGAGACGGTTGCTCTGAGACATGTACGAATGAGCGTGGGTTCGTCTGCACGGGTTCCGGAGCGGGGTCTCTGTGCGCCACCGCCTGCGGAGACGCGGTGAAGGCCGGCAGCGAGGAGTGTGATGACGGCAATACAAATGTGAAGGACGGTTGCACCAACGAGTGCGCTGTCGAGCAGGGGTGGGTGTGCCCGGGCTCGGACATGTCCATCACCCTGTGCCATACGGTCTGCGGCGACGGAATCAGAGTCGTCGGGCGGGAGGATTGTGAGGTGGACGTTCCCTGTCCGTGGGGAGCGCCCTGCTCACAGTCCTGCATGTGCCCTCTGCCGAGCTCCGATGGCTACGCGTCGTCCGGAGCCGGGAGCACAAGTCTGGTTTGCGGCAACGGTCTCGTGGAATCCGGTGAAGCGTGTGACGACGGGTACGTGAATGCGAACACGCCGGACACCTGTCGCCCCGACTGCACGCTGCCTTACTGCGGTGACAGCGTCATCGATTCCGGGGAGCAGTGCGACAGCGGGATTCAGAATGCCGATCAGCCCGACCAGTGCCGCAAGAACTGCCAGTTGCCCATCTGCGGTGACGGCATCCACGACAGCGGCGAGGGATGCGAGTCGGATGCGGAGTGCGGCAATGACTACATCTGCGTCCGTTGCGGCTGCAGCCCGCGCCAGACGATTGTGAGCAGGGGGCCGAGTTACACCTACCCATCCGGCAGCTACACGGTACCGGCGTCGACATCGACGCCTCAAGCGGCATCCTCGTCGCCCAGTGGTGCGTACTCTCCGCTCCTCTACCCGCAGTGGCCGTTCTGCGGCAACGGACTCATCGACGGAAGCGAAGCCTGCGACGACGGCGCAAACAATGCGAACACGGCGGATCGCTGTCGGACCAACTGCACGAAGCCACGGTGCGGTGACGGCATCGTGGACGCGAGCGAGCAGTGTGACGACGGCAACACGATCGATGGCGACGGATGCTCTTTCGTCTGCCTCATTTCGCCCTTCAGCGTGCATTCGCAAACAGGAGGGGGATCCATGGGGGTGTCATCTCCGGCTGCAGGATCCATGTCCTCTCCAGCCGGCTCTTCCATGGCAGCATCTACTCCCTCGTCGCAGCAGCCTCTGACGCAATCAGCTTCTTCCTCTCTCACGGTACAGCCTTCCTCCGCGGTGCCATGGCTCCCCGCCACGCAGAGCTACTCCTCCGCACAGGGGGTTCTCCCTGCGTCTCCGTCTGTCTCCTCAGGTGGCAAGACCGCCGCTCCCGCCCCCTCCTCCTCCCCGCTCCCGCCGTCGCCAGTCGCGTCGATCGTGAGGCTGCCGCTCTCCAATCGTCCGCTCAATCAGACCGGTCCCGCCACCGTTGCCGTAATGGCCGCGGGCGCCGCCGCGGGCTGGGCGTGGATCCGTCGCAGGCGCAAGCCATGATTTCATGAACCCGCAACTGCAATTGAAGGCGATTCTCATGGGGCTCATCCTCGTCTCGGTCATGCTGGCGACCAGTCTGTCCGTGGACATCGTTCACCGCGTACGTCCCGGTGCTCTCCGGGGGGAGGTACCGATGGATTGCTCTCTCTGCACGAGTATCGGGTGTGACGCCTGCAAGGGTTTACCGGATGCAACAGGCTGCTATCAGTCCGATACGTACGGCGGTTACACCTGTGCCGAGAGTAATGGCTACGAGGCCTGTGATTGCCCTCGCATCTGCGGTGATGCAATCATGCAGTGGGGAGAGGTCTGCGATACTTCGTATTCCAACTGCCCCTCGGGGAAGATGTGCAAGGGTGATTGCAGCGCCTGCGTGGACGCGGGACCATTCGCCGGGTGCAGCAAAACGTACGGTGGAGATCAATGTGATACCACATCGGGATGCGGAAGGGGGAACACGTGCCTCATTTCCACACAGTCATGGAACAATCCGCCCTACTGTTACTGTACCAACGGCATTGTCGAACAGAGGTGCGGTGACGGGTACATCGAATTGGGCGAATACTGTGATGACAGCAATACAACGAGCGGTGACGGATGCTCCGCTACCTGCCAAGTAGAACAGTCATCCAACGGAAGTTCACCCTGTGATGGTGCCGGATGCAGCAACAGCAGCGGTGGTGGAGGCAGCAGCGGAGGCGGTGGGAGCAGTGGCGGAAATGACAGCAGCGGAGGCGGGGGCAGTAGTGGTGGTGGAGGCAGCAGCGGAGGTGGTGGGAGCAGCATCGCACCGCAGTTTGTCTGCCACGATACGGACAATGGAGTGGTCCAAAACAGGAAGGGCCGAACGTACCTGGAGCAGGTGGGAGGGGAGGGGAACGGAACGACGACTGACGAGCATGAAGATATCTGCCAGGGGAACCAGCTGACCGAGTTCTACTGTTCCAACGATGTCCCCTCGTTCCTGTACCTGCCGTGTCTGCCTCCCAACAATGTGTGCGGCGACGGAGTGTGCGTCTGGGTCAACGCATCCTCCAGTGCGGCCAATTCCTCCGGTCAGGGGTGCTCCGATGACTCGGATTGCAATGATTCCAACATTTGTACGGACGACGTTTGCAGCAGTGGAGAATGTCAGCATTCCTCCGAGGCGTCCTGCTGCTCCGTGAAAGCGGATTGCAACGACAACAACGCCTGTACCGAAGACAACTGCATCATCGGGACGGGAACCAATTACTGCCAGCACCTGCTGAGCAGCGGCTGCTGCAATGCCAACAGTCAGTGTGACGATGCCAACGTGTGCACGGAGGATATCTGCAATGTCAGCGGTGCTTGCCAGCACGTGGCGCAGCAGGGGTGCTGCAATGATGCCGCTGCGTGTGATGATGGGAATGCTTCGACGATTGATACATGCGAAAACAATACGTGCCAGCACGTTACCCAGTCATCGTCTTCCGCTGCCGCAGCCTGCGGTGACAACGTGAAGAACGGAACCGAGGA
>JALNYR010000149.1 GCA_023229725.1 Dehalococcoidia bacterium
CGGCGCCGACGAGTATGCCGCCGATGATGCCGACCTTCTTCGGGCCAAGCGTGCTGAGAAGCCGTCCGCCGAAGAACATGAGTATCGCGAAGAACGCCAGGAAGACCATGAACGGTGCCCCGCTGTAGAAGGCGCGGGTCTGGAACAGCTTCTGCACCGGATTGCGGAACACGCTGTAGGCGTAGACGCTGCCGAGGCAGATGTTGATGAAGAAGCCGGCAACGACGAAGAGCCAGCGGCCTTTCTCGGGTGCCATCCCGAAGACCCGCTCTGCAACTGGTTGGGGCATCAGAAAGTCCTCCTTGCTGGTCTCACGTGGACCAGGTAATGGGCGGCTATAGTACCGCACTGAACTTCGATTGTCGCCCCCTGTGTCGCCGTCTCTGGGGCCTACTTCATGGCCGCGATGCCGATTCTGGCGTACTCGATGTCCACCGCAGGGTCGGGCCAGCCGCTGACCGCGACCGCTCCGATGATGGAGCGAGGCTGTGACTGCTCGTCCCAGACGCAGACGCCGCCGCCGAGCGACGTCACGTTCGGGTCCGCCCAGTCGGACAGTTGTACCTTGAGTCCCGCCATCCAGCCGGCCACGGCCGACGTGTCGCGCCTGAACTTGGCCGCGCTGTATGCCTTGACCTGAGCCACGCGCTTGGAGTTCCAGCTTGCGCCGTCCATGCTGACGAACTTGATGAGGTCGCCCCGGTAGTCGACAACGGCGATGGAAATCGGGACGCCCTTCTCTTTCCTGCTGTGGGCGACGATGGCATCCACAATCCTGTCCGCGTCGTCAAGACCGAGCATCTTCCTCTCGTACATCGATATGCCCCCTTGTGCGTCCCCTGAATCTCCAGCGGAGGACGCCTCGTGCAATGGTAGCAGGTGGCGCGAGCGCTGATACGCGTGAACCGGAGGACGCCGCAGGGCCGGACGTGATTCCGTTGCGGTGTGCGGGGAGCACGTGCGGGTGAGGTGGGCGGGATGGTTTGCCGGGGCTATGCCTGCAGCAGGCGGAGGATGTCCGCCGGGTGCTGTGCGAGCGCCCTGGCCCCGTTCGACTGGAGCTCGTCCGCAGTGCGGAAGCCCCAGAGCACGCCGACGCCGTGGAGTCCCGCGGCCGAGGCGGTCTGCATGTCGACTCCGGAGTCGCCCATGTAGAGGCACTCCGCCGGTTTGACGTCCATCCCTTCGGCGATGTGCCTGGCGGCGGTGGGGTCCGGCTTCCGCGGGAACCTCGCGGACTCGCCGATGACGAACTCGAAGGACCAGTTCGGCAGCAACCGGGAGACCATTGACTCGGTGTGGACCTGTGGCTTGTTGGACAGTATCGCCAGACGGATGCCGCGCGCGGTGAGTTCGTCGAGCAGTTCCGGTACGCCGTCGTAGGGTTTCGAGTGCTCCATCCAGCGCCTGGCGTACTCATCGCCGACATGGGCGAGCACCTGCGCAAGCGTCGCGTCGTCCCGGCGGTCCTCCGGGAGCGCCCGGACGGCCATCGTCGTCCTGCCTTCGCCGACGAAGTAGCGATAGGCGTCGACCTCGTGCGTGGGCAGTCCGAGCCGGCTCAGTGCGGCGTTCACCGAATCGGCGATGTCCTGGAGAGTATCGAGCAGTGTGCCGTCGAGGTCGGAAATCAGCGCGCGGAATCTCACCCGCACATGGTAGCAGCAAAGCGTTCGTCAGCGCGAGTGTGCGTGGCGTCATGGAAAGGGACACCGTGGCACGATGGGCGTGGCACGGTGTCCCGAGCGGCGTTGCACTACGTCGATGCCGGCAGGATACACCCTGCCTTCACGAGGGCATCGTGGGCATCCCTCGCGCCGGTTATCATTGTCTTCGCCATCTCACGGAGCTGTTCGCGGGTGGCGGGCTTCGTGGCCACACCCTGCTCCTGAGCCTTCATCCCCACGGCCACCGCCTCCCGGATGAACGCCTCCGGCTGGTCCATGGTCGGTGAGATGTACTCGTCGCTGATGCCCTGCTCGACGGCGTAGTCGGCCAGCGCCACGGCGGCGGCGATGCACATCTCGTCGGTAATCGTCTTCGCCTGTACATCGAGGACGCCTCGGAACAGCGCCGGGAAGACGGTCGAGTTGTTCACCTGGTTGGGGAAGTCCGACCGGCCGGTCGCCACGATGCGTGCCCCGGCTTCTTTCGCTTCCCACGGCCATATCTCCGGTATCGGGTTGGCGCACACGAAGCAGATGGCGTCCTTTGCCATCCCTGATATCTCACGCTGCGTGATGACATCCGGCCCGGACTTCGCCAGCGACACGAGGACGTCGGCTCCCTTGAGCGCGTCTGCAAGAGTGCCCGTCCTGCGTTCGGCGTTGGTCATCAGGCAGAACTGCCACTTGTGGACGTAGAGGGCCTTCTCCAGCTCGATGTCTTTGCGTCCAGGGTGCAGGATGCCCTTGCTGTCGACGACGACCGTGGTCTTCGGGTTGATGCCCATGGCGAACATGAGCCGCGCGCACGCGACGTTTGCCGCGCCGGCGCCGTTGAGGACGACGCGCGCGTTCTCGACGCGCTTGCCGACTATCCGCAGTGCGTTGATGAGCCCGGAGAGGATGACCGTGGCGGTGCCCTGCTGGTCGTCGTGGAAGATGGGTATCTCCGCCTCCGCCCGGAGCTGGTCAAGGATGCGGAAGCACTTGGGGCTGGAGATATCCTCGAGGTTGATGGCCGCAAACGACGGCTGCAGCCATTTCACGGCCTGGATTATCTGGTCGGGGTCCTTGGTCCCGAGGCAGATGGGGACGGCGTCCACGCCGCCGAGGTGCTTGAAGAGCATGCACTTGCCTTCCATGACCGGGTAGCCGGCCTTGGGGCCGATGTCGCCGAGGCCAAGGACGCGCGTGCCGTCGGTCACAACGGCGATGGTGTTCCATCTGCCGGTGAACTCGTTCATCCGTGACTCATCCGCCTGGATGGCCCGGCAGGGGGCGGCCACGCCCGGGCTGTAGTAGCTGGCGAAGTCGGCGAAGCTGCGGATATGGCAGCGGGGGAGCGTCTGCATCTTGCCGCGGTAGAACGCGTGCAGCTTCATCGCGTCTTCCGAGGGCTTGTTGGCCTTGGCGAGCAGTTCCTCTTTGGTCACTCTCTTTGACATGGAACCTTTCCTCCTGAACCGGTCGTTGGCGCCGGTGAGACGCAGCGCCCGTGCCTGTGGGCGCCTCGCCGCGCGGGTTGGCTGAACGCGATTGTAACCCTGTCCGCGGCCCGCAATCAATTCCGGCGAGGCGAGCCGTCGTCGCCTTGACGCCCGGCGCGGGCCTTGCGTAGACTTGCCCTCCGTATCGGCTCACTCTCTTCCGACACCATTCTGACGTGAGAGGACCATGGCATGACGTTCAAGTCACCTCGTGATACTGTCTGCGCTGTCGACTCCATCGGCTGCGCCAAGGCGAAGCTGGACGTGCCGCGTTTGCTGCTGCTCGGCTTCCTTGCCGGCGCCTACATCGCCTTCGGCGGCCTGCTCGCGGTCATCGTGGGCGGCGGTTCGCCGGGCCTCGCCGCTGCGAACCCGGGCCTGCAGAAGTTCGTCTTCGGCGCCGTGTTTCCGGTCGGCCTGATGCTGGTCGTCATCGGTGGGGCGGAGCTGTTCACCGGCAACACAGCCACGTGCATCCCGGCCGTGCTGGCAGGTCGCATCTCCTGGGGCTCGGTCGCCCGCAACTGGACCCTCTCGTACGCCGGCAACCTCACCGGCTCGCTCTTCGTGGCCTACTTCCTCGTCTTTCTCACCGGGCTGCTGCTGAAGGACCCGTGGCTGTCGAGCATCGCGGGGATTGCCGAAGCCAAGACGTCGCAGGCATTCATCCCGCTGCTGCTGAAGGGCGTGGGCTGCAACTGGCTCGTATGTCTCGCGGTCTGGCTGGCGATTTCCTCGGAGGATATCGGAGGGAAGATTGCCGCCATCTGGTTCCCCATCATGGCCTTCGTCGCCGTAGGCTTCGAGCACAGCGTCGCAAACATGTTCTTCATCCCGGCAGGGATGTTCTATGGCGCTGACGTGACGTGGGGCGACTTCCTGCTCGGCAATCTGCTGCCCGTGACGCTGGGGAACATCATCGGCGGCGCCCTCTTCGTCGGGGTCGTCTACTGGTTCCTGTACGGCGCCGCCGCGGACGAGCGGCGCTAGGCTGCCGTTCCATCAGCGGAGGCGCGTGGCCGGCCGGGAGGCCTGGTGTCCGGCGTCACGGCTGCTGCTGGGCTGCCTTCTGTCGTATCCGGAAGTCCTGGATGAAGCGCCGCATGTACTGGTCCCGACCGAGCAGCGCGTCCGCCGCCAGCGCGTACTGACGCACCTTCCCCACGTCCACGACCGGGCAGTTGACGCCCAGGTTGATGACGATGCCGAGGAAGACGCCGTTGAGCAGCGGCCTCTCAGGCAGCCCGAAGGAGACGTTGCTCGCCCCGAGGGTCATGTTGACGCCGAGTTCGCGCTTGACTGCGCTGATGGCTTCGACGAGGGTGGCGCCGGCGGCCGTGTTGGCGGCGACCGGTATGTTCAGACAGTCTATGACGATATCCTCGCGTTCGAGGCCCATGGTCTCCGCGCGCTCGACGATGCGGTGAGCGAGCTGAATGCGCCTGGCGGCGTCCGCGGGAATGCCTTTCTCGTCCATGGTCAGGCCGATGACCGCGGCGTTGTGCTCCTTGACGAGCGCAAGCACGTCCTGCAGAGAGGATTCCTCGGCCTTGACCGAGTTGACCAGCGCCCTGCCTTTGTACACCTTGAGAGCCGCTTCGAGCGCTCTCGGGTTGCCGCTGTCGATGCATAGTGGGACGTCGGTGACTTCCCTGACGGCGAGGATGGCTTGCGGCAACAGTGCGACCTCGTCGACGCCGGTGGCGCCGACGTTGACGTCGAGGATGTCCGCGCCCGCCGCGACCTGCTGAGCCGCCTCCTGGCGCACGAGGTCCAGGTTTCCGGCCAGCAGTTCCTGCTGGAGCTTCTTCTTGCCGGTCGGGTTGATGCGCTCACCGATGAGAATCGTGGGGCCGGTGTCGCTGATGATGACCTCGCGGGTCAGGCTTGAGACCTTCGTCTGCATGATGCTGTCCTCCCGGTTATTTCCAGTCGCCGAGGTATGTGTGCTGCAGGAAGCGCTGCATGAATCCGTCCGTGGCCGCCAGCTCGAGGTACGCTATGCGCCGCGCGAGCGTGCGGGCGGCTCGACGTGCGGACAGGCTCGCAAGGATGAGCTTCGCCCCCGCTCCGGCCGCGTTGCCCACCTGGCTGAAGCGCGAGTGCGGCAGGGACGGCAGCATGCCGATGCCGATGGCGCTGTCGATATCGATATAGGTGCCGAAGGCGCCCGCGATGGTGACGGAGACCAGGTCCTGCGGCGCCAGCCCGGCGTTGCGCAGCAGCGCGTCGATGCCGGTCGCGATTGCCGCCTTGGCAAGCTGCAACTGACGGATGTCGCCCTGGGTGATGCCGAGCGCCGCGGCGCCGTCCCGCTTCTCCTCCGGTACGAGCACGAATTCTCTGACGCTGCCGCTTGCCCTCACTCGCGTGTGGTGCGCATCGAGCCGGCCGGTCGGGTCGACGATACCCTCACGCAGCAGCTCGGAGAGCGCGTCCAAGATGCCGGAGCCGCAGATGCCGGCCGGCGCGGCGTCGTCGATGACCTGCAGCCGCACCTCGTCTGCGGCGATGGAGACGTGCTCGATGGCGCCCGGAGCGGCGCGCATGCCATCCCTGATGTGGCCGCCTTCGAATGCCGGTCCCGAGGCGCAGGACACGCTCGTGAGCCCACCGTTTGCCGCGAGGCAGACCTCGGTGTTGGTGCCGATGTCGATGGCAAGCGCCGGCCCGGTCTCGAGTTCGATGCCGATTGCCGTGAGCATGGCGATGTGGTCGCCTCCCACGAATCCGGCGACGTTCGGCAGGAGATGTACGGTGGCGCCCGCGCCCA
>JALNYR010000004.1:0-10975 GCA_023229725.1 Dehalococcoidia bacterium
GAAGGTCGCGGCAAAGTGTACGACGGGCTGCTGAAGTTCCGGGTGGATGAAGTCGCTCTCAAGGACGTCCCCCGGCCGCGCACGAGCATCATGATAAACGTCGGCATTCCGGACGAGGCATTCATCAAGGGACAGATTCCCAACGACGGTGTGGGCCTGGCGCGCGAGGAGTTCATCATCAACTCGTACATCGGCATCCACCCGATGGCGCTCATCCAGTATGACCGGCTGAAGGAGCGCGCGGCATCCGACCCTCGCGTCGCGCGCATCGTTCGCGCCATCGATAAGCGCACCGCAGGATATGACGACAAGTCCGCGTTCTACGTCGACAACCTTGCCATGGGCATCGCCATGATAGGCGCCGGATTCTACCCCAACGACGTCATCGTGCGGTTCTCCGACTTCAAGACCAACGAGTACGCCAACCTGGTGGGCGGCTCGCTCTACGAGCCGCTTGAGAACAACCCGATGATAGGGTGGCGGGGCGCGTCGCGCTACTACGACGAACGGTTCAAGCCGGCATTCGGCATGGAGTGCGCCGCCATCAAGCGCGTGCGCAATGAGATGGGGCTGACCAACGTGAAAGTGATGGTGCCGTTCTGCCGGACGCCGGAGGAAGGCAGCAAGGTTATCCAGGTGATGCGGGAGTTCGGCCTGGTGCAGGGAGAGAACGGCCTCGAGGTCTACATGATGTGCGAGATTCCATCGAACGTGAACCTCGCCGACGAGTTCGCGGAAGTGTTCGACGGGTTCAGCATCGGCTCAAACGACCTGACGCAGCTGATGCTGGGAATCGACAGGGATTCTGAGACGCTGTCGAAGATCGCCGATGAGCGGCACGAGACCGTCAAGCGCGTGATAAAGAAGACCATCGACGCCGCGCATGCCCACAAGCCCCGACGAAAGGTCGGCATCTGCGGCCAGGCGCCAAGCGACTTCCCCGACTTCGCCGAGTACCTCGTGCGATGCGGTATCGACTCGATGTCCCTCAACTCGGACGTTGTCCTGCAGACCCGCATCCGCATCGCCGACATCGAGTTGCTTGCGCTGGCGGACAGCTAGCCTGGTCGTGCGCCCCGGGTTGCGGCGCTGGTTTTCGCCCGCGGTGCTCTTGCCGTGCTATCCTCATGCCGGTCAAGCCGCTACAGGGCCGCGCGTTTGCGCCGCGACCGGGAGACGGCCCCTCACAGGTCACCACATGAGCACCATCTCGGACATCAAGGAGCGTATTGACATCGTGTCGCTCGTGTCCGAACACGTGCAGCTGACCAAGGCGGGCAAGAACTACCGGGGACTCTGCCCGTTCCACAGCGAGAAGCACGGCTCGTTCTTCGTGTTCCCCGACCGACAGACGTGGCGTTGCTTCGGTGCGTGCAGCACCGGCGGCGACATCTTCTCGTTCATCATGAAGCGAGAGAACGTCGACTTCAAGGAAGCTCTGCAGACGCTGGCAGCCCGAGCCGGAGTTCCTCTCGAACGCGTCTCCGCTGCCGCGCCTGAACGTGACGCGAAGACTGAGCGCCTGCTGGAGACCATCGAAGCGGCGGCGGCGTACTACCGCCGACTGTTGCTGGATGCGGAAGCGGGACGGAAGGCGCGGGAATACCTGGGGAAACGTCACATCCAGCCGGAAGGCGAGGCAGGGACCTCATTCAGGTTGGGCTACAGCCCCGAGGGTTGGACGAATCTGAAGGACCACCTTCGCGCGCAGGGGTTCTCAGAGCAGGACATGGTCGAAGCCGGCCTGCTGGTGCAGAAGGAAGAGGGCGGCACGTACGACCGATTCCGTGACCGGCTCATGTTTCCGATACTCGATGAGAAGGAGCGTGTCATCGGCTTCGGGGCGCGGGCCTTCGGTGACGCGCAGCCCAAGTACATCAACTCCCCGCAGTCGCCCATCTTCGACAAAAGCCGCGCGCTCTACGGCATCCACCGCGCCCGCAGCGCCGCCCGCAAAGCCGACCGCATCATCCTGGTGGAAGGGTACACAGATGTCCTGCAGGCGCATCAGCACGGCTGGGACAACACCGTGGCGCCGATGGGGACATCGCTCACCGAGCACCACGCCAGGGTGCTCGCGCATCTCACCAAGAACATCAATCTCGCACTGGACGCCGACACCGCCGGGCAGGCAGCCGCGATGAAGACCATTCGAGAGGCGACCGGGAGGTTTCGAGACGCGTTCGGGCAACACCTCGTCCCTCAGGTAGGCATGAAAGACGAACACGCTTCCAGATCAGTTCTCGACGCAGACATCCGGGTGATTACGCTGCCTGCCGGCAGAGACCCCGACGAGATCATAGCCGAGGACCCGGAGGCATGGAGACTGCTTGTCGAGAAGGCTCTCCCGTACGTCGACTTCTACGTCGACACGCTGATGCACTCGGTCGACACGGCGACGGCCCGCGGCAAGCGGGAACTCATCGGGCTGTGCGAGCCGATCATCGCGGAACTGGAAGACCCCATCGAGCGGTCAACGTTCTACTCCCGGCTGAGTCGTTCGCTCGCGGTACCTGAAAGCGCCCTCATCGCGCAGTTGAGCGGGCCTGAGCAGGCCAAGAGCAGGCAGCAGCGCCCGACGCCGGCACCAGAGCAGCAAGGAAAACGCCGCAGGACAAACCCGAGCGCCATGGAAGAGTACTGCCTGTCCCTGCTGCTGACGAACCCCGGGCTGCGCTCCTGTGCGGAGAACCTGAGCCAGGAGCACTTCGAGGCTACGGAGAACTCGGCCCTGTTCCGGGCGTGGAGCACGTCTGACGACATGGACGTCGTGCGCGCCTCGCTTGACGCCCCCCTTGCGGAGCATCTAGACTTCGTGCTGTCACAGCCTTTTCCGGCGGGTATCCCCCGAGACGACGAGACCGACAGACTTGCTCTCAGAGAGTGCATACTCCGCCTTCAAGAACACCTCCTGAAACGTCACCATCTCATGATGGAGACAACGCTTGAGCGCGAGCGACAAGAGCAAGGCGCCGACGCTGAACTTGCCACTCTTGAGAAGACGGGTGTAGTGGACTCCAACGAGAGACTGCACCAGGTCTTTGTGCAGAAAGAACGGAGACAACACCTGAAGTGAGGCTAGACACATGGAAATGATGCGAGATGCGGGAACGGACCTGCAGGACGACTCCGCGCCGGCAATCGGCGACGGCTACGCCGAAGAAGAGCAGGAGGAGCCCGAGATTCCCGCCGAGGCTGAGGCATCTGACGAGTCAGGCCTGGCGCTGGCCGGGGATGACGTCAAGGCCACAATAGGGCTGGAAGACCACGAGGTCATCGACGACTCGGTCCGCATGTATCTGCGCGAGATCGGGCAGGTGCCTCTGCTCACCGCGGCGCAGGAGCGTGAGCTTTCCTGCAAGATAGAGCAGGGCCGACACCTGGCCAAGCTGGAAGACGCCTATTTCAAGAAGCACCGTTCCTCGCTCCCCTCGGTAGACCTCACAGCGGACCTCATCGCGAGGCTCGTCAGAGCCCAGCCGATCCTGGAGGTCGTCCGCACGTATGTCGGCGTCGCGAGCGGTCTCAGCCTTGGTGAACTCATCCTCGAGGCGGAGATTCGTGCCGCCATCGACAATGAGGTGAAGCCCGCGCTCATCGCGGCGGTAGCCGAGGAGACGAACCGCCCGGCGCCCGCGGCCGAGGAAGCGGTCGTCAATCTCTCAGTGAACAGCAGCGTGCTGCCTCCCTACGCAGTCGAACTGCTGAAGCGCGATTCGCTGGAGCACATCAAGGAACTGCTGGCAGGCGACGGACTGGCGCGTCTCCTTGAGCCTCTGGAGGAGGAATTCCGCTGCCACTATGACGGCGTGAAACTCGCGGCCGGCCGCGCGGAGAACCACCTCACGCAGGCGAATCTGCGGCTCGTCGTGAGCATTGCCAAGAAGTACATCGGTCACGGGATGTCCCTCCTCGATCTGATTCAGGAAGGCAACATCGGTCTGATGCGCGCGGTGGAGAAGTTCCGCCACAGGAAGGGCTTCAAGTTCAGCACATACGCGACGTGGTGGATACGGCAGGGCATCACCCGCGCCATCGCCGACCAGGCGCGCACGATACGGATTCCAGTCCACATGGTCGAGACGATGAACCGGCTGCTGCGCACCACCCGTCAGCTAAGCCAGGAGCTCAAGCGCGAGCCGAGCTACGAGGAAATCGGGCTGCGCCTGAACATGAACTCCGACCGGGTTGAGGAAGTGATGGACCTGTTCCACCACGAACCTATCTCCCTGGAGACCCCTATCGGCGAGGATGGCGACACTCGCCTGGGCGACTTTGTTGAAGACCAGACGAGCCCGGCGCCCGCGGAGGTGGCCACGCAGGAGCTTCTGAAGGAACAACTCGACAGAGTGCTGGACGAGCTGACCCCGAGGGAGAAGCGCGTGCTGCAGCTGCGATTCGGCCTCAAAGACGGCCACGCACGCACGCTCGAGGAAGTCGGGCAGGAGTTCAACGTCACCCGTGAGCGCATCCGGCAGATAGAGGCGAAGGCTCTGCGGAAGCTCAGACACCCGAGCCGGAGCCGGAAGCTCAAGGACTATCTCGACTAGGAGACAGGCAGCAACCGTGGACGAAGATAACTCGACATTGGGCCGGCTTGAGCGGCTCTGGGCGCCGTGGCGGATAGAGTACATCCGCGCGGCGCGTGACAACGGCTGCATCCTGTGTGCGTTTCCGGCTGAGTCGGATGACGAGTCCCACCTCATCCTCCACCGCGGTCAGCACAACTTCATCATGATGAACGCGTATCCGTACAGCCCCGGGCATCTGATGGTGGCGCCTTTCAAACACACGGCGGAACTCGCGGACCTGACGGCGGCGGAGAGCGCGGAGCATCACGAACTCGTGAAGCTGGGCATCGCGGTGCTGCGAGACGTGGCGCGCCCGGATGGATTCAATGTGGGCCTGAACCTCGGTCGCGTTGCCGGCGCCGGCATCGACCAGCACCTGCACACGCACATCGTGCCGAGGTGGCTCGGCGACACGAATTTCATGCCGGTGCTCGCAGACACCCGCGTAATGTCCGAAAGCCTGCCGTCGATGTGGAAGAAGCTCAAGGCAGCGCTGGAACGACGCCTATCCACGCAGTGAGCGCAACGCGCTCCAGTCCAGCTATTCCTGAGAGCCCGGAAGTCCCACCGCTGCGCGCAGCTTGTCCAGTTTGTCCTGCGAAACGACGCAGACGAGGCGGTCTCCGACCGCCAGGCGAGTGCTCTCATCCACGACCTGGGGTGCGGAACCCGTCCTGATCAGGCACGCCGCCTCGGACAGGAACGGTACCGAGGTATCCGGGAGCGTGTGGTCGGCCAGTGGCGAGTCTTCGGTCACCCTCACTTGCACGATTTCCAGGCCTTCACTCTCGAGGCTCAGCAGTCTCACGAAGGGGAAGACAGGGATCTGCACTTTGAGGTTCTCCAGGAGCAGCGCCGACAGGTCGACGGTGTACTCGATGCCCAACTTCCGAAAGACGTTCCGGTTGCGGGGGTTGTTGAGCTTCGCTACGACCGTGGGCACCCTGTACTTCAGCTTCGCGAGCTGGCACGCGGCGAGGTTGTTTTCATCCACGTCAGTAGCAGCGATGAACACGTCAGCGCGCGACACTCCGGCCTCGTCGAGGGTCTCAATCCGATATCCCTCGCCGGTCAGAGTGATGTCGCCAAGCTCCTCCTCGATCCGTTCCTTGAGTCTGGCATCCGGCTCGATGACGAGGACTTCGTGTCCGCTTTCTATGAACTCCTTGGAGAGATAGTACCCAACCTCTCCGCCACCGGCGACAATCACATACACGCAGTCACTCCTCCAGCCGTCCCTTGACGAGCCGCGCGAAGACCATGATGGGACTGATAGCCTCGAGGCCAAGCGTCTTGTAGAACTCCTCGCGCAACGGGTCGTGAATACGGCAAATCACCTTGCGCACGCCGAAGATGTGTTTGGCGATCTGCGCCGCCATGGCATTCCGTTCGTCATTGCGCGTGAGCGCAATGAACGCATCCGCGCTGGGAAGACCAGCCTTGCGGAGCACGTCTTCATCCGTCGCATCACCAACGACCGTCTTGCCGCCGAACGCCTCCGGCAGCAGGTCGAACCGTTCGGCGTCGAGGTCGATGACGGTGACCTTGTTGCCTTCCCGGTCGAGAAGAGTCGCGAGTTCGGAGGCGACGCGCCCGCTGCCCATGATGACAGCGTTCACTTGCCATCCTCTGGAGAGGCGGCTGCGCGGAAGAGCACCACGTGGCAGGGAGCTTCTCGCAGCACGTGAGACGGCGTATCGCCCATGTCGAACACACCGGCGCGTCGATGATACCCGACGCCCATCACGATGAGGTCCGCTCGTCCCTCGGTGGCCTCATGCACGATGGCCGGACCGGCCTCTCTCGCCTGTAGCAGACCCGTTTCGATGTCATGCCCGGCCTCGCGGGCGAACTCCTGGGCACGGGCAAGGATATCTTCGGCCCGGGCAGTCTCCCGCTCCACGGGAGCATCGAGGGGCAGACTGCGTTCCACTTCGATGACGTACAGGGCGCGCACCAACGAGCCGCTGTCCTGCGCAAGGGCGCACGCCATCCGGATGACCTCTTCGTCCACAGGGTCCCCGCTGACGGGCACCAGAACCTTTCCGAAGTCCATACGGCGGAGCATGTTAGAGGCTTGAACCGGATTAGTCAACACATCTATTCTCCTATCGCCAGCGCCAGAACGACGGGCTCACCAGCGCCATGACTGTCACGAACTCAAGCCTGCCCACCAGCATCAACCCCGCGAGCACCAGCTTGCCGGCATCCGGGATGAAGGCGTAGTTCTGCGCGGGCCCGACGCCCGCGAGGCCAGGACCCATGTTGCCCACGGATGCAATGGTCGCCGAGAGAGCCGTCAGCGCATCCAGCCCAAGCGCGCTCATGAAGATGAAACCCGCGCCCAGCGAGAGAACATAGAGCACCGCCATGCCGGCAATCGCCGAGACCATCGGCTCGGGCACCGCCTCCCCGCCAACCTTGAGTGGCATGACCGAGCGCGGGCTGAAGGCGACAACCACCTGGCGGAACGCAAACCTGACTACCAACAGCAACCGTGCAACCTTGAACCCACCACCGGTCGAACCGGCGCAGGCGCCGATGACCATCAGCACCAGCAGGACACTCTTCGACAGGGCGGGCCAGAGGTCAAAGTCGGCGATGGCGAATCCGGTACTCGTCTGCATCGAGGCAACTTGAAAGGTGGCGTCCCGAATCGCCCTGGCCACGGGCATGCCGGACCTGTGGACGAGGTCCACCGTGACCGCGGTCGCCGAGACAAGGAAGATGCCGACATAGAGGCGGAACTCGACGTTCTCCGCCAGCGCCCACAACTGCCTGCGCCGCCACACGTAGTAGTACAGAGCATAGTTCACCCCGGAGGCCAGCATGAAGAACGTGACCACGGTGGTGACAAAGGGACTCGCCTCATAGGCTCCCATGCTCTCCTGCAGGTGCAAGAAGCCTCCGGTCGGCATAGTGCCGAACACTATGTTCATTGCGTCGTAGAACGGAAGTCTCTCAACCAGCCACAGCAGCGCCAACTCGATGGCAGAGAAGACCATGTACAACAGCCACAGGGCACGAGCGGTGTCGACGACCCGTGCCCGCACCCGCTCCTGATGTGGACTGGGCATCTCCGCATCGAACAGCCTCGCTGCTCCCACGCCGAGCATCGGAAACAACGCAACGAAGAACGTGATGATACCCATACCGCCCATCCATTGCGTGAAGTTCCGCCAGACGAGTATGCTCGGCGGCTGGTGGCCAATGGTCGTGAGGACAGTCGCACCAGTCGTCGTGAACCCCGACATAGCCTCAAAGAAGGCATCGGCAAACGAGGGCAAGGTACCCGAGAGAACGTACGGGACGGCGCCGACAACCGAGCCGACCAACCACGTGCAGGTCACGAGTGTGAGTCCCTCGCGCCGTGAGAGACTGCGATACTCCGAAGGAACGAGACGGAACAGCGCGAAACCGCCGACCATCGCAATGCCGGCCGGAATCAGGAAGCTCGCATGGATGCCGTCGTGCGCCACCGCAACTGACCAGAAGAGAGGGAAGCAGAGGAATGCGCCGAGAATGGCGAGCACGACTCCGAGGTACTTGACTACAATTCGAATGCTCACGGTGCCTTGAACAGACGCTCCACGCCGGCGACCCCGTCCAGCAGCGCCGCCACAATCACCGTGTCTCCCGGCTCGATGACCGTCGTGCTCGTCGGGAGCAGGACGGCATCGCCCCGGACAATGGCTCCAACGACCGCCTGCTCCGGCCACTCGAGTTCACTGATCGAATGCTTGCTGATGCGCGCATTGGGGGCCACCAGGAACTCAATGGCCTGAGCATCCTCGTTTCCGAGGAGCGCCACCGACTCCGCGCCTCCATGCAGGACGTAGTGCGCGATGCGGCTGCCGCAGAGCAGCAACGGCGACATGGCGACATCCACGCCCACAGCTTCGGCAAGCTGAATATAGTCCGGCTCGTCGACGACAACGATGTTGCGCGAGACGCCCACATCGCGCGCGACGAGGCCGGCCAGGATGTTCAGCGATTCGTCGCCCGTCGCCCCGACGAAGGCGTCGGCATGCGCCACGCCCTCATCGACGAGGAACTCCCGGTCGGGACGGCCACCCTGGACGACGACTGCTCTCTTGAGCTTCGAACTGATTTCCTGACAGCGCGCAGGGTTCTTCTCCATCAGCTTGACGCGGACGCCGCGCTTCTCCAGGGCCTCTGCCACGTTGAATCCAATCGTGCCTCCGCCGAAGATGACGACCGTCCTCGGCGAACGCAGCGGGGCTTCGAAGATGGCGCCAAGCTCATCCATGTCTTTCCGCGCAGCGATGAGGTAGAGCCTGTCGCCCTTCTCGATCCTGGCGTCGGCTTCCGGCACGCCCATCTCTTCACCACGTCCCAGCATCGCGACGACGCAGGGGCGCGGGAACGGGATGTCGGGGATGCGCTTGCCGACCACGGCTGCGCTCTCCGCTCTGAACTCGCGCAACTGCACCCGACCATCAGCGAACTCCTCCATAGGCGTCGCATACAGGCCGGAGAGGATGGAGACTATCTCTCTGGCAGCCTCAATCTCCGGGTTCACGAAGAGGTCCACGCCGAGGCTTTTCGGCCTGACGACCTTGCGAGGGGCGTAGTGGGACTTTCCTCCCACGAGAAGGTAGCCTGAGTACTCGGGGTTCCTCACGCGTGCGATGGTCTTCTTGGCGCCGAGCTCCTTGGCCATGAAGCACGTAATCATGTTGCTCTCGTCCACACCGGTCACCGCGACGACGAGGTCGGCGCGCTGGACTTCGGCCTGCCACAGTACCCTCGGCGTAGCCGCGTTGCCCACAACGACGCCCACATCCAGGTCGCGACGCACCCGGTCCGCGGCCTCCTCGTCCTGCTCCACCACGACAATCTCCTGCTTCTCTCGCGACAGTAGGCTTGCGACGTAGAAGCCCGTGGAGCCTGCACCAACGACTACGACGTACATGATGTCCTCTGGAGGAAGCCTGCAATCACCGCATTGAGGCGCCGGAGATACCACGCGGGGCCATGGACGAGAGCGACGATGGAGCAATCGCCGCTGTGTTGACCGCCCACACCCACCAGCACCGCACCAGACGGGACGATTGAGTCACTCGGATTCGACCCGTCGGGCGATTGTAGAGGCTCCACCGGGGGTTGTCAATGAAGCCTCGGTCCGCAATCTCGACAGCCATTCTCTCGACTTCAGCTCCTTCTGCAACAGCCACCGGGAGAAGCTGAAGGTGTGTCCCTCCAGTTCGCTTCCAAGTGCGACGTCCACTCTGACACGGCACGCCGCATCGAGCGGGTGCGACAGCCAGTATCGCATCACTTTCAGAGCGTCGACGCTGAGAGGTCGCGCATCGGGGCATCCAGGCATGCAGACAGGGCACAGCGCTCCTCCGAGCGTCGCGCTGAGGCCGTTCTCGACCGGCCTCAGCTCCGCGCCGCAGTTGACGCAGCGCCGCAGGGACGGGCAGAAGCCGAGGCTCTCAAGAAGCTGGAGCTCGAAGACGCGGAGCAGCCTGTCGTCACATTCGCCCGAGTCCATCCGGCTCATGGCGGCGAGCAGCAGGTCGAAGAGAGTCCGATTTGGCGAACCCTCGGCGGTCGAGGCGTCCGTCAACTCGGCCAGATACAGAGCACACGACATGCGCCACAGATCGGACTTCAGCCGTCCAAATGAATCGAGGGTCACCGCCTCCGCGATGAGGTCGAGCGACCGCCGGCGCACGCAACGGAATCGCCCGTGGGACAGCATGTCAACGCGAGGGCCGAGTGTGCTGCCGGGGCGCAGCGCCCCACGAGCAACCAGGGCGAGCTTCCCTTCCTCTGCTGTAAACAGCGTGACGATGCGGTCCCGCTCGCCCACCACGGCGTGCCTGACGACGATGCCCTCAACCTCGTACTCACGGGAGCCAGCCATGAGCCACCGCTAGAAACTCTGTCGCGCTTCGATTGCCTGCGAGAGCGTTATGTCGTCTGCGTACTCGAGGTCGGCGCCGTATGGCAGACCCCGCGCGAGCCTGGTGACGCGTATTCCCAGAGGCATAACGGCCTGGCGGATGTAGAGTGCGGTCGCCTCGCCTTCAACGTTGGGGTTGGTGGCAAGGATGACCTCCTTGACCTCGTCGCCGCGCAGACGCGTCAACAGCTCTCGAATCCGAAGGTCATCGGGGCCGATTCCCCGGGCGGGGTTCAGGGCTCCGTGCAGCACATGGTACAGGCCGGTGAAGCGTGAGGTGCGCTCAACGGCGGGCACATCGGGCGGTCTCTCCACGATGCAGATGAGTGAGTGGTCGCGGCGAGGGTCCCGGCAGATGGAGCACGGGTCCGAGTCCGAGACATTGAAGCACGTAGAACAGAGCGTGAGGCTGCCTTTGAGGCTGAGCAACGCCTGCGCCAATTCCTCGATCTCTGCATCCTGGCTGTTC
>JALNYR010000004.1:10985-37151 GCA_023229725.1 Dehalococcoidia bacterium
GAGATGGTAAACAAGGCGCTGCGCGCTCTTCGGACCGATGCCCGGCAGCTTGCTCAAGGACTGAACCAGTCTCGCAATGGGTTCAGCAGTCAGTGCCATCACGCGCTATCACCGCCTTCCCGAACCGGTGGTGGACTCTGCCGCGTCACGCGGCCGCCCTCCGCTTTAAGTGCGTCGACAAGGCCTCCCGACGGCGCCTGCACAGGTTGCACTCCGGTATCAGCCTGTCCCCCGAGGACGCACGAGACGCGATACGGGCGGCCGTAGAAACGCTGCAATTGCTCCTCCACGATGTGACAGTACTTCGGGTCGTCAATCTTGCTGCGGTGGAATTCGTGGGCGAAGCGGAGCACGAGAACGTCATCCTCAAGCGCCGCAGGCTCGCACGCGCTCCTCAGGAATGCATCGAGGTTTCCGGCCGACCCGAGGCCTCGAAGTGAGTCCACGTACTCCTTCCACCGGGCGCGCACGCGACCGAGTTCGCTTGTATCGACGGGCGCCGACGCCGGGGGTGCGGACGCAGGCTCCCCCGCCGGGCCGCCGCCCTCAAGGGAAGCCGGTGGCGGGATAACCGGAGCGGCAGCAGCGGCAGCCTGACCGGCAGCCTCGCGGACCGCGCCGGTCGCAGTCTCCGCCACTCCTCTCAAGTTCTTTCGCGTTTCCCCGTGGGAGGCGGCATCCGCAACGCCACCGGCCGGGACAGCTGCTTTCGCTGCGCCAGCTGCTTCCGCGCCGGCCGCTGTCGTGGCAGGGCCTCGCGCCCCGGCTCGGCTCGAAGCAGACCGGGGAGCGGTACGTACCGGCGCGCGAGCAGGGCGGGCCTCTGCGTGCTCCCTGTCGGCGGCAGGAGCCACGGTGGGAGACAGCAGGCTCCAGTCAACCAGCGCGAGTTCCAGGGAGAGCAACTGACGCGAGCCGTCATTCGTCGTTGCCCCGGAGAAGTGCTTCATCGCTCGCGCGAGGTCTTCGATGCGGATGTCATCAATGAGTCGTTGCATCGCATCGAGCTGCTCAGGACCGACCTCAATCAGTTCGCGACACCCCGACTTGATGAGCACCATGTCGTGAAGCCACTCGACTATCTGGCGTCCGAGATGCCTGGCATCGACGCCTCCATCGACCGTCTCATGGAGCAGGCGCAGACCTCCCGACAGGTCGCGCGAGAGGATGCACTGCGCCAGCCGGAGGACGTTTGCCTCCTCGACGACGCCGAGTTCCTCGCGCACGTCCGTCGGGCTGAGGCTCACGCCGTGGCTGGCTATCACCTGTTGCAGCAGGTTCTCGGCATCACGCAGGCTCCCACCCGCGGCTCGGGCAATCAACGCCAGCGTCTCGTCCGCCGCTTCGATTGACTCTGTCTCGCAGACGCGCTTCAGCTTGGCGACGATGGCGCCGAACGCGAGTCGCCTGAACGCAAAGCACTGGCAACGAGACACAATGGTCGGCAACACCTTGTGCAGTTCAGTCGTTGCCAGCACGAACATGACGTGTGGCGGAGGCTCTTCAAGCGTCTTCAGCAGCGCGTTGGATGCCACCTCCGTAAGCATGTGCACTTCGTCGATGATGTAGACCTTCCGCCTGAGGCTGGCGGCGGCGTAGCCTACCCTCTCGCGCAGCATGCGGATATCGTCCACACCGCGGTTGCTCGCGGCGTCTATCTCGATGATATCGAGGGTCTCTCCCCGGCCGATGGCGAGGCATGCCTCACACGCGCCACAGGGTTCTCCTTCGACAGGGTTCGTGCAGTTGACCGCTTTGGCGAGGATGCGCCCGGTGCTGGTCTTGCCGGTGCCGCGCGGACCGCTGAACAGGTAGGCGTGACCGACCCGGCCGGTCCGCACCGCGTTTCGGAGTGTCGTGGTGATGGTCTCCTGACCCACGACTTCCGACAGCGTGTGAGGGCGCCAGCGGCGATAGATGACCTGCGGCTCCATATGCTCACCGGTATTATAGAGGCCGCCGGTCACAATGCCCAGCGTGCTGCAGGGCGGAGAGACCTACGGGGCAGTGGTCGCCAACTCCAGGTGGGAGATGGTGGCGTCGAACTCGCGCGACAGTTCCGACACGAGGTACTCGATATCGGGTCGCAGTTCCTCCGGGGCAACCTGCAGAGCACGTTGCAGCAGGTCGAGCGCGCTGTCTCGATCGGCTCCCAGAACGACGGCAGGCGCGACAGCGGCGGAAGCCGCGGGGGATGTCATGAGGAAACCCATGTCGGCCTCAGCGCCATCCACGCCAAACAGCGCGCCGGCGCACATCTGGGCGATGAGTCGCGTGGCTTCCGCGGCCAGCATGAGCACCGTCTCCGTATCCCCCCGACCCGCCATGCGTGTCATCTCGGACAACCGGCGCTCGGTGTAGTCAAGCTGCAACTGTGCCCGGTCCATCTCGGACACCGTGAGGCTGAGCCTCACCTGTTCGGTCGAGGTCTTCACGGGATAGAAGAAGCCGCTGGGAAGGGCGTTGACAGAGGCCGCGAGCACCCCGAGGCTGGCAAGGCATGCCACCATGACGGTCGCCATGGCGGTTGCCCAGCGTCGCTGCCACCACATGAACAGGAACCCGGGGTTCGACTCTCTGCGGGCGAGTTTGGCGAAGAACAGGCTCCGCGTACGCGTCCGCGCCGCCTGTCTGAACTCCGTCGACGGCTGGATGCATCGCAGTTGATGAGCCACGAGAGTGCTGGTCTCCAGCAGAGGCTGGAGAAGCGCCGCCAGGTCAGCGTCGCCCTCCACCGCATCCGCAACGTTCTCGCCGCGGACAAGGCGGTCGACACAGCAGTCCAGAGCTTCTTCAATCCTGTCGTTCATCCCGCTTGCTCCATGAGTTTCCTGAGTGCCACGATACCGTTATACTGCAGGGCCTTCACCGTGCCCGTGCTCTTGCCCAGTGCATTTGCGACCTCGGTCGTCGATAGCCCGGCGCCGAAACGCAGCCATATCACTTCACGCTGGGCAGGCGACAACCGTCCTATGTTATGTCTCACTTTCTCGAGTTGCAGATTATGTTCCGCCAACTCAGCGGGGTCCGGCTCGTCGAGGGTCAGTACCGTCTCTTCCGAATCCACCCGCTCCACCCGCCTCTCCCGGCGGATGTGGTCAATCATCTTGTTGTGCGCGATTCTGAATAGCCAGGACGCGAAGGGCACGTTACGCCACTGGAACGTGCCGATCACTTCAAGGACCTTGGCAAATACCTCCTGTGTCAGGTCTTCGGCTTCAGTCGGATTGCCCAGCCGCACGTACAGATACCGGTAGACACGGTCGAAGTTGCTCTCATAGAGCTGAGCGAACGCATCGGCATCTCCACGGGCTGCCCGTGCAACCACGTCCTGTTCAATAGGCATCACGTCGATGCCTATTATAATGGCAAACGTGCCAGGGTGTTCGGAGGTTTAGGTCTGACGGGGAAGAACCCGTCGGAACCGGCACAACCAGAGGCAGCGGCTCCTCACCGTGGATACGCATCCTGCCGCGGGCATCGGCGACGCGATGCCCGCGGCAGGATGCGGGGGTCGCAAAACCGCGCAACACACAAGAGCGTTAGACGCCCTTCGAAGCCACGAAACGCGCCAGGTCGGCGAGCCTGCAGCTGTAGCCCCACTCGTTATCGTACCAGGCGAGCACTTTCACCATCGTGTCGTCCAGGACCATGGTGCTGAGGCTGTCGAAGATGGCGCTGAAGGCCGAGCCCTTGAAGTCGCTGCTGACCAGCGGCTCGGTACAGTACTGCAGGAGTCCCTTCAGAGACCCATCCGCCGCCTCGCGGAAGGCCGCGTTCACCTGTTCAACGGTTACCTTCTGCTTCACGTCGGCCACGAGGTCCACGAGCGACACCGTCGGCGTGGGCACACGCACGGAGATGCCGTGGAGCTTCCCTTTCAGTTCGGGGATGACGACTCCGACGACCTTCGCCGCGCCGGTGGTCGTGGGTATCATGTTGAGTGCCGCAGCCCGGGCGCGACGCAGGTCCTTGTGAAAGACGTCGAGAATCCGCTGGTCGTTCGTGTACGAGTGAATCGTCGTCATCAGGCCCCTGCTGACGCCGAAGCGGTCGTTGAGCACCTTCACCACAGGCGCCACACAGTTGGTGGTACAGGAGGCATTGGAGATGATGTGGTGCTTCGCGGGATTGTAGGTGCCCTCGTTCACACCCATCACCAGCGTCGCATCCTCGCCCTTGGCGGGAGCCGAGATGATGACCTTCTTCGCGCCCGCGACACGATGCGCCGCCGCTTTCTCCGCGTCGGTGAACAACCCGGTGGACTCCAGCACGATGTCCACGCCGAGGTCGCGCCACGGGATGCGTGACGGGTCGCGCTCCGCGAGCACGCGAATCTCCTTCCCGTCCACCGCGATGGCCTGGCCCCTGGCCTCGACGGTCCCGGGATATACGCCGTAGTTGCTGTCATACTTGAAGAGGTGGGCATTGGTCTGCGCGTCCGTCAGGTCGTTGACGGCCACCACCTCAAGGGTTCCGCCCGAGCGCTCCATGATTGCCTTGAGCACCTGACGCCCGATGCGGCCGAAGCCATTGATTCCTACCTTCGTCGCCATGGTTTCACCTCCAGGTCCACTACTTTGCGAGATACGATATCCTGCCGTTCCGCTCCAGCGGCGCCACCTTCCCGTCGAGCGAAAGGCGCTTCAGCCAGGCGACCGCTTCGCAGACGCTTGTCCTCTTCTCGCGGAATGGAAGCTCGTCATAAGAGGCCTCTCCCCCGTTCACCCTCCAGGGCACCGCGCGAGTAACGTCGTACGCTGTCTTCAACCCTTCTTCGAGCTCCGACAGTATCTGCTGCTGCCTCACGTTGCACAGTCGCAGTATCTCGTTCGAACGGATGCCCAGCGAGTTGAAGACCGGGCCATGGCCCGGGAACACGAAACTGACCTGACGGTCGACCAGCGCCTCCAGCGAGCGGACGTAGTCGCCCGCCGGGTCGGCGCCGGACTGGGGGTCGGCACAGATGCGAGGCACAGCGTCGAACAGCACGTGGTCGCCCGAGAACAGGCGCCGCTTGCGGGGTTCGTACAGGCAGATATGGCCCGGCGTATGTCCGGGCGTGTGGATGACGTCGAGCTGGAAGCTGCCGTTTGAGACGGTGTCGCCCTCATTGACGAGCACGTCCGGCTCAAGCGGCGTCACGAACTGCGCAGCCTTGCCGGCGGCTTCGCGCATCTCTCCTATCTCGTCGCGAGGCACACCGTGCGACAGAAGCATCTCCTCCATCTCTTCCGCCAGGCGGCTCGAGTCGACGTAGCGTGGCCCGACCAGCGCCGCATCGAGGCGATGCATGACGACCTTCGCTCCGCACAGCTCCCTCAACTTGGCCGCCATGCCGAGGTGGTCAGGGTGCACGTGAGTCAGGACAATCCACTTGATGTCCTGGAAGGACAGCCCGTCGACCTTCAGTCCCTCACGAAACGCCCAGATGGCTTCGGAGGTGTCCCAGCCGCAGTCGACAAGGATGCTACCCCGGTCTCCTTCCACGACCCAGGCGTTGGTCACCCGTTCGGCGCCGTCGGGGAACGGGATACGAAGCTGGTGGACTCCCGCTACGATCTCCAAGCGACACTACCTCACGCTGTAGAATGCGTTCCGACCGGCGTACCTGGCTGCGGACCCGAGCTCTTCCTCGATGCGCAGCAGGCGATTGTACTTGGCCACGCGCTCGCCCCGACACGGAGCGCCGGTCTTGATGAGGCCGGCATTGAGCGCAACGGACAGGTCGGCAATCGTGGTGTCTTCCGTCTCGCCCGACCTGTGGCTGACCACGGCCGTCCATCCTTCCTTCTGAGCGCGCTCAACGACTCTCAGCGTTTCCGTGAGCGTGCCAATCTGGTTCACCTTGATGAGAATGGAGTTGGAGGCCTTCAACTGGATGCCCTTCTCGAGGCGCTCGGAGTTGGTCACGTAGAGGTCGTCACCCACAAGCTGGACGCGGCGTCCGAGGCGCGCGGTGAGCATCCGCCACCCATCCCACTCCTCCTCGGCCAGCCCGTCCTCGATGCTCAGTATCGGGTAGTCGGACACCCATTTCGCGTACAGCTCGACCATGCCGGTCGCGCTGTAGGTCTGCCCGTCCCTTTCGAGGACGTACTTGCCGTCGGAGTAGAAGCTGGACGCGGCCGGGTCCAGCGCCAGAACGAATTCCCGTCCCGGCTCGTAGCCGGCGCGCGTAATCGCCTGGAGTATGAGTTCAACCGCCTCCCGGTTGGACGAGACGGCAGGTGCGAATCCCCCCTCGTCCCCCACGGTAGTGCTGAGTCCGCGTGCGTGCAGCACGCCCTTGAGCACCTGGTAGACCTCGCAACTCATTCGCAGCGCGTCCGAGAACCGCGACGCGCCGACGGGGACAATCATGTACTCCTGGAAATCCGTCGACCCGACGGCATGCTTGCCGCCGTTGAACACGTTCAGCATGGGGACCGGCAGGAGCGTGGCGCCGGCTCCGCCCAGGTAACGGTAGAGCGGGACTTCCAGCACGGCAGCGGCCGCCCGCGCGACGGCCATGGACACGCCCAGTGTGGCGTTCGCGCCGAGGCCGGACTTGTTGGGCGTGCCGTCGAGCTGGATGAGTGTTTCGTCCAGGGGCGTCTGCTGCAGCACCGACATGCCGCGAATGACGGGGGCAATGCGCTCAGTCACATTGCGCACAGCCTGGAGCACGCCCTTGCCCTGGAATCGTGCGCTGTCTCCGTCCCGCAGTTCGATTGCCTCGTATGTCCCGGTGCTTGCACCCGATGGCACCGCCGCCATGCCGCAACGGCCACCCGCAGTCCATACCTCCACCTCGACGGTCGGATTGCCGCGGGAGTCGATGATCTCGCGCGCCTTCACATCTGCTATTAGCGCCGACTGATCACGTGTATTCACTGTCTGTCACTCCTTCTCAGCCGCGGGTTTCGACGTCGGACCGACGGCCTCGCATGCAGTCGCATCCGCGAAAGGCGTCGGCGCCGGCACGCAACGACACGAGACGGAAGAATGCTATCACTAATTGAACTCGTTCATCGCTACGTCCACGCCGTCGGCGATGAGCCGCTCCAGCGCGTCGCAAGCCCGCTCCACGGCCGCACGCACGACCTCTTCCTCCCCGGCGGAGAAGCCGCCGAGCACGTGGTCGACAAGCGACTCCTCGGCCTCACGCTCCGGTCTGCCAACGCCCACGCGAAGTCGAACGAACGTCTCGGTATTGAGCGCGCTGATGATGGACCTCATGCCGTTGTGGCCACCCGCCCGCCCGGAAGGACGGATGCGCAGCCTGCCGAGCGGCAGGTCCACATCGTCGTAGACTACAACCAGGCTCTCGGGCGAGATGCCGAAGGAGTGCACGAGGCCCTGCACAGCCTGCCCGCTGAGGTTCATGAACGTCCGGGGCTTGGCGAGGACGACTCTCCGGCCGGCCGTCGTGAACTCGGCGATACGCGACCTGCAGGCAGTCCTGGAGAAGCGTGCGCCGTGGCTCGAGGCGAGCCGGTCGACACAACGAAACCCGATGTTGTGCCGCGTACGCTCGTACTCCTTGCCGGGGTTGCCCAGGCCGACGATGACAATCGGTTCCATGCTTGAAGCCGCATTATAGTTGACGGCCGGAGCCGGGCCAACATCGGGGAAGCCGGCAGCTGTGCGCTCGCCTTGACACTCGGCAGGTCGCTCTATACCATTGGTGAGCAGCTACGCTGGTATTCCGTTCGTGTTCACTCGCGAGTCCGCATACTCGCGGTCTCCTGGAATCACAGGGCAGCACAAAGACTGAGCAGGGAGGTTTGTAGATGTTCTACGAGGTCAATGTCCCCGACCCGGGCAAAGACAAGATTGCCGCGCTGATCGTCCTGAATCCCGCCGAGTCGAGGCGGCTCATCGCGAAGGCCGCCGTGGCCTTGCCTGAGGTGCAGGCCGCGATGAAGAAGGGCTGGATCATCATCGCGCGAGGCATCACGGCCGCGTACGTGAGCGAAGAGCTCTTCCACATCAAGGTTGAGCCCAAGTCTCAGCAGACCGCGGGTCTGGTCGTGAAGGGTGCGACGAATGCCAACACGGCGCCGCCTCCCTGCACGAAGCACGTAGTGCACGACGGGAAGGTCGTCGAGAACGCCGACTCGAACAAGGAAATCCTCAACTTCGGCCCCAACGACGTCTTCATCAAGGGCGCCAATGCGGTCGACCCGCAGGGCAACGCGGGCATCATGGCATCGTCCCTCAAGGGCGGCACGTGGGGCATGTTCACCCCCGTCGTCACGGGACGGAACTCCCACCTCATCATCACCGTCGGGCTGGAGAAGCTGGTCCCCTCCGTGGCGGTTGCCTGCGAGCACAGCGGCGTCTACTACTACAAGTGGAGCCACGGACTGCCCGCCAAGCTGACGCCGGTCGTCACAGGCAAGATCGTCACTGAGATCCAGGCGCTCGGCGTACTCGCCGGCGTCAAGGCGTACCACATCTGCTCCGGCGGCGTGGGCGGCTCCGAGGGCGCGGTGACGCTGGCCATCGAAGGCGACGAGGCTCACGTGAAGAAGGCGTTCGACCTGGTGAACTCCATCAAGGGCGAGCCTCCCGTCACGTGCGCGGACACCTACCGTGTCAGCGCTCCGGTCGACTTCAAGTACGACGCGCTGGCGCAGCTCGCGACGCTCGGCGGAACGTAGGTTCGAGCGGCACCTCCTCAACAGCACATGAAGGCCCGGGTCGTCCCGGGCCTTCGTTCTCACTGGGGGGATGCCGCCTGTGGTCGGATGCCGGGCGTCGCGGCGGCAGACCCCCGCGGAGCCACCGGCCCGGCGCGAAACGGCATGCGCCCGGGGTGAACGACAGGACACAAGGAGGAACCAATATGAGACTCGCTCGCATCCAGTTCAAGGGAACCCCGACCTGGAGCATCATCGAATCCGAGTCCGTCTACGCACTCGTGGGCGACGTCTACGGCGCGTTCCACAAGGGCGCGAAGCTGTGCCCGCTCGCTGACGCGAAGCTGCTCGCTCCGGCGGAACCCACCATCATCGTGGCCTGCGGCCTCAACTACATGGGCGAAATCAAGCACCTGGGAGTGCCGGTCCCCCAGCGACCTTCCCTCTTCTTCAAGCCCCCGGTCGCCCTTCACAATCCCGGCGTCGAGGTCCCCTACCCAACGCTGACCGACAAGCTGTCACACGAGGCGGAACTGTGCTGCGTGATGAAGCGGGCCGCGCGCAACGTTCCCGAGGACAAGGTGCTCGACTACGTGCTTGGCTACACGTGCGGTAACGACATGGGCATGATGGACGTCCTGCAACTCGATGGTGGAGCCACGACAAGGGCGAAGGGCTTCGACGAGTCCGCGCCTCTTGGCCCCTGGCTGGAAACCGCCCTGGACCCGACCCACCTCGCCATCAAGGGCCGGGTCAGCGGCCAGACAATCCAGGACAGCAATACCAGCGAGATGCTCTTCAGCGCCGCGAAGATACTCAGCTACATCTCCGGGTTCATGACGCTCCGGCCGGGCGACGTCGTCTTCACCGGCACCCCGCCGAATGGCCACTACGTGGTCAAGCCCGGTGATGTGCTGGAAGTCGACATCGAGGGCATCGGCGTGCTCAAGACGCCGGTCGGCCAGAAGGCGAAGGCGCCGGCTGCATAGCGACTGAAGGGCCGAGTACCGGACATGAAAAGAGGGCCGGGGAACTCCCCGGCCCTCTCTGTTGTTGTGGATTCTCGGGAGCCGCCTACCAGCACCCCTTCGCTTTCTTCCAGGGATGCGCCCGGAGCACCTCTTCGTTTATCTCAGTGCCCCAGCCCGGACCCGTGGGGATCTTCATGCGCCCATTCGCTATCTCGGGGACCTTCGTCACCAGCTCGCTCTTCAACGGCAGGTCATCCACGTCGTTCTCCATGATGTGCACGTTCGGGAGAACCCCGCAGAGGCTCGCGCTGATGAACGTCGAGAGGTGGCTGTAGTAGTTGTGCGGCGCCATGTTGAAGTCAAAGACCTGGGCCAGCTCGCCTATCTTCTTCGCCTGGCTGAAGCCCACCCAGGGGACATCGACCATAAAGACATCGGCGCTGCGCTTCTGGAAGTAGGGCAGGAACTCGCGCATGTAGATGAAGTTCTCACCCGTACACAGCGGCGTCCTGCTGGACTGGCGGATGTCGGCCATCGCCTCAGGACTGTAGATGTCAATCTCGAGCCACATGAGCCTGTACGGCTCAAGCATCCGGGCGATGCGGATGCAGCTCTCCGGCTTGAAGTTGAAGTTGAGGTCGAGGCAGACGTCGACCTTCGGGCCGACCGCATCGCGGAAGGTCCCGACCAGCGTCTCGATGTGCGAGAGCATCGCGTTGTCCGCCACCTGGTCGGTCGTTCCGGGGCCCCCGCCAAAGCCGTTGAAGTGCACCGTTGACGGGTTGCCGGGGAAGATGATGTTCGTCTTCAGCGCGTTGTAGCCTTTGCTGACGACCTCCTTGCCCAGTGCATGGATGTCAGCCATGGTCCGGATGGGCGGCTTGCCCATCTGCGGATAGAGTGCGCGCGTAGTGCCGCAGTGCGACCAGTAGAGGCGGAGGTCGTTGCGCGTCGGGCCGCCGAACAGCTCGACGACCGAAATGCCGAGGGCCCTGGCTTTGATGTCGATGAGCGCCAGCTCAACACCCGCGGCCGCCTGCGCCCTGACCCCGAGCGGGCCCTGGATATTCAACCTGGCCATGTCCCAGAAGCGCATCTCGTACGCCCTGGGATCGGTGCCGACGAGCACGTTGCTGATGTCCTCGACCGCCCCGGCAACGGCGAACGGAGCTCTTGGAACGCTGCACTCGCCCCAGCCGACTATGCCTTCGTCGGTGCTCACCTTGACGAAGGTCCACGACTGCCAGCCCGCGTCAAATATGAACGGTTCGACACTTACTATCTTCATCTATTCCCTCCTCGGAGAAGAGTGGAGCAAGTGTACCAGAATGAGTCGGGAGAGTCTGCTGGTCGGGTCGGCGCCGCAGCCGTGCGCCGGGCCGGCCGGAGGGCACGTCGGAGGAGGGATTCGCAGTCACCCGGGGCGCAGCAGGTGCAGACCCATGGTGCTGGGAGGCACGGCCACAGCGCGTGGCAACGCGTATGCCAGACGTGGGACGCCTGCTGAAGGCGAGAGGGGACCGAGCAGCGAAAGGACGGCGGTGGGCTAGAAGTCGAACACGCCGTGGCCACCAAGCGTGTCGAAGTCCGAGTCGTCGAGTTCGTAGTCGAGCTGATCACCGAACAGTCTGCCGGCGTACGGGTCAAACTCCGGCTCGGGAGCGTCGTCTGTCTCGAGGTCGAGCAGACAGCGGTCCACGACCGGAGCTATCCTTTTCGTTTTCTTTGCATCCTTTAGTTCTGCCATCACACACCTTCCTTCAAGCGCAAACATATAGGGCACATCACCAGGGGGGTCCGGGGCTCACGGAGCGCAGGCTCCAGAGCACGACAGCGCGGCAAGCTGAAGCTAGTTGCTGGAATCCCCCGTCCGCCACACCACCCCACAGCCCAAGCGAGAAGGAATTATAGCGCGTGACTTTCGTCTGTCAAGTAGGTTGGAGGTGATTGTGCAGAGAATCGACCGCGTTCGCCGGAGTCTCGCCGCCGATTGACAGTCGCGACATGCCCGCCTAACATACGTACGCGAACGCAGCACTGCGTCTCCACGACATGGCCTGCGGAGGAACACGGCACATGGACATCAGGAAGCAGCGAGAACGCCCCAATGACGAGACTCTCGAGAACGTGAGGTTCATTGTCGCGTTCCGCGCGCGGCACGCCCCGCCGAAACCAGCGCAGGGTACCGTCGAGACAGACCCTCTCGGCTCCATGCTCTACAACCAGCTCATCGCGCGCCTTGACGCACTGGGAGTCGCCGTCCTCTATCACAAGGGAAAGGGCCTGCTGGACAAGGAAGAGAAGCTTCACTACCGGGTGACCGAGCACAAGGCCATCCGGCTGGAGTTCGTCGACCGCATGACGATGGGAGTGGTCGATGGCCCCCGCGAGCTGGCAAGCCTCGGCCGCTACCAGCCGGGCGGATGGGAGGAGCGCCTCAAGGAGGCCTACGCCGAGTGCCTTCGCCTCAGCGACCAGGCCGACTCGGTAGCCGCACTTGAGGACCGCCTGACGAAGGCGGAGAGTCCGGAGGACGTCGTCGCCCTGCTCGACTCGGCCCCCGACAAGGAAGAGATGATCAAGATGCTCTGTCTCACGCCGAAACGGAGCGGCAACGCCTACACACTCTACATGTCACACATACTGGCCGAGCGCATCGCCGAAGCCCACCACATCATCGAGGTCGCCATCGAACTGAATCCCAACGATGCCAGGCTGCATCTGACGCTGGGCAACTTCTACTGGGCGGCCCTCTCGAATGCGAAGGGGTGGGGGGCGGGGAAGGACCCGGGGCCGCTCAGGCTCGTGACGCTTGACGCGCTCCAGCTGCCGTACGAGAAGGCGAGAAGCCTCGCCCGGACCCACTATCTCGAAGCGATGCGGCTCTCCACCCACAGGGAAATCGAGGAAGAGGCGGGCACCCAGCTGTCCACCCTGCGGTCCTGACGCCCGGCGTGTCCCTTTCGCTCGCCGGGCTGGCGCCCGGCAAGCGGACAGCGCATCGGAGTAGAGCGGTCGCCGGCTCAGTCGGCGCCGTGCCGGTTGTTCAGCTCTCTGAGGAACTTCTCCACATCAGCAGGCAGCGGCGACGCGCTGCGGTCCTGGGCATCGAGCCGCGCGGCGTACCGGGCTTCCAGGTGGGGCAGCGCCGCGGCCAGCTCGGGGTTCTCCCGCAACGCCCTTTCAACCCTGTCGGTCTGTTCCCGCGCGCGGTCGATGTCGGATTCGTCGATCGTCACTCTGTAGAGGCTCTGCAGCAGGGTCATGAGGCGCAGCTTGCCGACGTAGTCTTCCTGGACCTGCACGTACCGGGGCAGATGGACGATGCACCACATCGCCTCAATCCCCATGAGCGGCGCCCGCTGAATCACGTCGAAGGTCATCGTGGATGGCCCCTGGTAGTCGGTCGCCATGATGCCCAGTCGCCGCATCTCATCCTCAACGTCGTGGCCAATCGCCCCGCCGCTGACAAGCAGCGGCCGCGTGTGAGGCACGGAGTCATACATGCTGCCGACCCACATGTAGCGCTTCACGCCGAGACGCTCCAGCAACAGCAGCACCGACTCGACGAAGGTCTCGGCCTGCATGTGCGGCTCGAGCATCTTGACGACCACCAGCTCCGGCCCGTCAGGCGGGCGGACGAGGCTCACGACCGTGTTCGGAACGGCCAGTTCGCGCTTCCCGTCGCGCATGTAGACCGTCGGGCGGTAGCGGGTGAGGTCGTAGAACGCGCCGGGGCGCGCGAGGGCCGCCAGTTGCCGAGAGCCGCACTGATGCTCCACCTCGAGGAGAGCGAGCGCGCCGACGCTGCCCGCGTCAGTCCAGGGACGGACCATCGCCAGCGCGTGCCGTTCTCGCGGCTCCGGCAGCGGCTCCACTACTTCGAAGGCTCCCAGTCTCATGTGCGGCTCTCCCGTTGCAGACCCGACATTGTCGGAGGCGCGGTCTTCCGTGTCAAATGAGTCCCGGCAGGCATCCACTCGATGGGACGCTTGACAGGCGGTCCGCGCCACAGTAAAGTCGGCAAGGCGGCTGGAGGCGCACGCGGGAGCGGGTGAAGTGGAAGCCGGGGATGGCCGGTGCGCTACACCCGGCAGCCATGATTCCGGCAACGGGTTGGGGGGATAACCGTATTACCGGCAGGTGGCAGCCTCTCGGGGCTGCGGTCCTCCACCTGTCTCACCTGCCTTCAGGGATTCGGGCACACCGGGGCTTTCGAGAGGCTCTGTCGCCTCGAGATGGCGCCTGTGTTGGATAGTGAAAGGAGAGACGAATGCCCAATCACGTCTACAAGAGCATCGAGCTGACAGGTTCCTCCACAACGAGCATTGAGGATGCCATCCGGACCGCGATGGACAGGGCGGCCAAGACCATCCGCAACATGCGATGGTTCGAGGTCGTCCAGACGCGCGGCTATATGGAAGACAACAAGATAGCGTACTGGCAGGTCACCGTGAAGATCGGCTTCACCGTGGAGTAGTACCGATCCCGGCCTCCGGGCGGTAGCCGCGGAGTGCCTCCGATTCCGTCTTGCGTCCAGCCACAACGCGGGCGCGTTGAAGCTGTGTGGCAGGCTTCACGCGCCCGCTGCCATCTCTCCCTGGCGCCTGCCTCTCAGCACCATGTGCCGGCAATCACAGCCCTCGACCGGCCGATGACGGGCCGGCATCACTCGCGACTCACACTCTCCCCGTTCCGTTCGCATCTTCTGGTGTTCCGCTTGACGCCTGTGCCAGCAGCAGATGCAGCTCCTTCGGGTCGGTCAGCGGCTCGGCACACGCGTGGCGCGTACAGACGTAGGCTGCGCTCCGGCCTTGAAACAGGCCGTGGCCCTTTGCCATCGGAAGTGTGGCAGGAACGACGCCGTCGGGCTCGTCGGGGGGCGCGAGGACCACGAAGTTGTCCGGCGCGTACACCGAGGCGGCGCCACGCAGCAACCCATCGGTATCACTCGTTCCCGGCTCGCCCGCAATCACCGTCACGCGGGATTCACCGGCGTATGACCGGCATGCCATGAGGAGGCTCACGAACTGTCCCGGCGACTGCGACACCAGAGGGGCAACGAAAGCGAACAAGCGGCCAAGAACATCTTCGAGATCCGCACGCTCCGTCAACCGGGCCGCCACCGCGAGCACGCTCGCGGCGAGAGCGTTTCCGGACGGCAGGGCCCCGTCGTACACTGGTTTGACACGAACGACCAGTTCCTCCGCTCCCGTCCCCGTCTGGAAGAAGCCGCCACCCACCTCATCATGGAACAGCTCGACCATCCGGTCGACCAGGTGCAGCGCCGAGGTCAGGTATCGCGCCTCCTGGCTTGACTGGTACAGCTCGAAGAGCCCGCGCGCCATAGCTGCGTAGTCATCCACAAAACCGGGAACCGCACCCGCGCCATCCTTGTACGCGTGAATCAGCACGCCGTCGCTGTTCACCATCCTGCCGAGCACAAAGGCCGCCGCGCGCCTTGCCACATCGACATATTCAGGGACACCGAGCGCCCGGCCGGCGCGGGCGAAGGCCGCGATTGCGTGCCCGTTCCAGTCGGCAACGACCTTATCATCGACTTGAACCGGCTTCCGCCGGTCTCGTACGGAGAGGAGCGCTGCGATGGCGGCGTCCAGCACTTCCCCGGTATGGGAAGGTGTGAGGCCGAGCGCCTGCGCTGTATCCGCCACGGGATTGACGAACGCAAGCACGAACGGCTGGTCCTCGCTGAGGTCCTCACCGGCAAGTCCGCCTCCTTCGTCGAGGGGCAGGCCGGCAGCGTTCATGACAGCGTTGAACTGCGCCGGCTCGAGCGTCTGGCGAAGCTGCCGTACCGTCCACTGATAGTACGCGCCTTCGCCCTCCTCTGAATCGGCGTCCTCGGCGCAGTAGAAGGCGCCTTCTGGTCCGCCCAGCCTGCGCTGCACGTACGCGAGCACATCACGGGCCGTGGCAGCGTACCGTTGCTCGCCGGTGGCGAGAAATGCATCCAGGTACGCCTCGACCAGGAGGGCCTGGTCGTACAGCATCTTCTCGAAATGAGGGACTGCCCAGCGGCTGTCGACCGAGTAGCGATGGAACCCTGAACCCAGATGGTCGTAGATGCCACCCTGTCGCATCTCGTCCAGAGTCCTGGTTACCATGTCCTGCGCCCGAACCTCTCCGGTGTCCTTCCAGTAGCGCAACAGGAAACGGAGACGCTCGGGAGTGGGAAACTTGGGAGCGTCACCGAACCCGCCGTGGAGCGGGTCGAAGCTCTCCGCGAGTTCCCGATACGCCCTCGGCCACGCATCATCCGGAAAGGCGGCCTCCCCTGAAGGCGCCACAATGCGCCGCGTGTACTCGACGATATCCGACGACGATTTGAGCAGCTCGGCGCGCAGGCCCGGCGCGCGCCAGCGCTCACCGACATACGGCAGAAGGTCAAGCATCCCCACCCGACCCGGCAATGACTCCCGGGGGAGATACGTCGCAAGGAAGAAGGGCCTCCCATCCGGTGTCATGAGGACAGTGAGCGGCCAACCACCCTGACCCGTGGCAACCTGCGCCATCGCCATGTACGCCTGGTCGATATCCGGACGCTCCTCGCGGTCGACTTTGACCGAAACGAAGAACCTGTTCAAGAGGGCCGCAACGTCAGGGCCCCGGAACGACTCCTGCTCCATCACGTGACACCAGTGACACGACGAGTAGCCGATGGACAGGAACACCGGCTTGTCCTCGGTTGCCGCCTTGCTGAAAGCCTCGTCGCCCCAGGGGAACCAGTCGACCGGGTTGTCGGCGTGCTGGAGAAGGTACGGGCTCGTCTCGAATCGCAGGCGGTTCATGCCGACGCCGTCGGCGCGTTCCTCGTGGTGATTCGCTTCCATGCGTCTGCTCCTTCACCGCGCGACAGTCACAGCGCGATTGTAGTGTATTCGGGGGGAACGACCTGAATCCGCCGGCTGCAACGTTCACCACTGGATGTGGCGACTCACGCTGAACAGGGCGGACCAGCGAAGCGCTATGTGATCATTCCGTGACCAGCGTAGCGATCGGCAGGATGCAGAGATGAAGGCGACGGACACGTCGCCACGTTCAGTCTACGATTGGTGCCGAGGGAGGGACTCGAACCCACACTCCCCTGCGGGAAGCGGATTTTAAGTTGGCGTTCGGCGGTACCGTAGCTTGGCCGGGCATGACGCCGGATAGCACGGCGTCGAACGAAAACCGGCGCGGCGGGCCGGGGGGCTTCAGAGGTCCGTGCACTTTTTGTGCACCATAGGGCCTAGCTAAACCAAGTGTGAGACGCGCTGCAATTCGGCGTCGATCTTGTTGGCTGCCTCCTCCTGAACATGCGGGAGCACGTGACTGTAGACGTCCAGCGTGATTCCGACGGTGGAGTGTCCTAGCCTCTCACTGACGACCTTGGCGTGGACGCCAGCACTGAGGAGCAGGGTGGCATGGGCATGCCGGAGACCGTGCAAGGTGAGGTGGGGAAGGCCGGACTTGACCACCAGTCTGTGGAAATCGTCGGACAGGTCGTCCGGATTCACGGGGTTCCCGTAGGCATTGACAAAGACATAGCCTGAAGGCTTCCACGCGCCGTTGTGGGTTGCCTCCTGCAATAGCTGCGTGACCCGAACCTCCCTGAGCAGCGCCACGGTGTCCGGACTGAGGGCGATGAGACGGCGAGAGCGGGCCGTCTTGGGCTGACCAACCATCACTCCATGCCCGGTGATTCTGATGCGGGTTGCCACCACGCTGAGGCGCGAGTTCTCAAGGTCCACGGCTTCCCATCTGAGGCCCGCAAGCTCGCTGCGTCTCATGCCCGTGAGGACCGCACAGCGGTAGAGGTGGCAGTACGGGCTGCTCCTGGCAATCTCAAGGAACCGGTTGATGGTGGGCGCGTCCCATACTTCAACCTGCTTCGCCCTGGGGTGCGGTGGAGTGGTCGCATCCGCTACATTGCGAATCAGCACGCCCCACTTCACGGCGTGTTTGAAGGCTTCGCGCAAGACGCGGTGAAGATGGAGGACGGTCTTGGGCGACAAGCGCACAAGCATATCGGCGTAGAGCTGCTGAATGTCCCGGGCCGTGACCTGCTGAATCGGCTTGGATCCAAGTGCGGTCGTTACGTAGCGGCGTACATAGCCACGGTAGTCCATGAGCGTGCGCGGCGCGCAGTTGGTGGCAACATACGTGTCGAGCCACTTCTCAAGGAACTGACTGAGAGTCTCCTTGTCCTTGGGAAGAAAGCCTCCGTTGTCGATGGCGTGAATCCGCTCACGGAGGAGTCTCTCGGCGTCCTTGCGAGTGCCCCTGACGGTCTCATTGACCTGGCGTCGATTGCCGGACGCGTCCGGCGGGCCGTCATACCTCAACTGCCACGAGCCTTTGTAGCGCTGCGATACGGAGCCTCTCATCGTTCATCTCCTCCTGCGAAGTGAGCCTGGGAATAGAACCGTGCCCAGCGCAAGGATTCGGAGCTCGGGGGGGTGCCCCGGGTGGGGATAGGCGGATTGAAGCTGGCGAGCGGTGTCGAACACCACAGTAGCAGAAGTTGCTTGAGTGTGAGTTCTGAGAGGGGTGACTTCTTCTTGTCGATGTCCGGCAGGATGGCGACCATGTCGGCAAGCCAGGCAAACCACGTCCGCTCAAGGTGGTAGGGAATCGCCAACTCGTGGTCAAGGCTTGTGAAGCTAGGTGGCTGGGCTGGAAACGGTATGGCCAGCATCAGCGGCGGAATATCCGCGTAAGTGCCGTTCAGCATGGGAGTAATTCGGCGGTGGTAGGCCTGGCGTTGCTGTCGGCCGAGGTAGGGATGGAGTTCCAGGGCCAAGTCGGCAATCGATTTCAGGGAGGGGATGCCGGTATCCTCCGCAATGATGGGGTAGCCTGCGACCAAGAACCGCCACGGCTCGGGCATCGATGGGGAAGCCTCGTGCACGTCGCCGAGAGCCTTGACCAGTCTAGCGAGTCGCCGGTCATTCGCAGCACGCGAGACCTCAAGCGACGCCATGGTCGGCATGATTGAGTTCTGGGACCATCCGGCGCGAACCAAGTCAGCGACTGTGACTTGGGGCCAAGGAGCATCGTCGGCCGTCGTTGACGGGGGTGCGCCGGGCTGGCTGGGTGAGAGGTCGACCGCACGAGCAGAACCTAGCCTTCCCTTGACCCTCCAATCCCGGATGGTCCTCTCGGACACCCCGGCGAGGTCGGCAGCCTCCTGCTGACTGTGCCCCTCGTCCAGTAGGTCCTTGACTCGTGCACGCTTGTCGAAACCGTACAATGACCACCTCCCTGGCAATTTGCCGCTCAATTTGCCGCTTTCTTGCCTGTATTCTGCCGCTTTTGTTTGGCCTCACCATTATCCCACGGTACCATGTGCTTGTCCAGCGGTACGTGAGAGGGGGAGGGATGGCAGAACAGAAACTCGCAGTCAGTGTCCCAGAAGCGGCAAGGATGTTGAGCATCTCAACGGGAACGGCTTGGGAATCGGTCTGGAGAGGGGACATTCCGTCGTTCAAGGTCGGGACGCGGCGGCTTGTGCCGGTCTCGGCTCTGAAGAGGTGGATAGACGAGTCATCGGTAGCGAAGCGTGACAACCTGGGTGGAAGAGTCGAGGAAGGAGAGGCAGCGTGAGGCTGAAGGAAAGGGCGGGCGGATGGCCTTCGGCCAGCCCGCCCCGCATTGGTTCAGGCATGGATTCCTGTCGACCTGGCTGCAACGCGCACGGTCGTGATGACTCGCGATGGAATGCATCGACCTTCGAAAGTGGTTCGCACCGACCCCCTCACATACTAACAGGGGGTCGTAGGTGTACGAAGAAGGGGAGGTGATGAAGGTGGCTAACCAGAAACCGGCAGACATGCAGCGGAAGTGCGGGAAGTGCCATTGGTACTGGCACGGATGGTGCGACTGTCTCTTCGGTCAGCATGACAAGGAGCAGCGCGCCGACTACGACGAAGCCTGTGGAGATTGGGCATCGAAGGACGCCAGAGTCGGAGTGTTGGCGTGCGGCGACATCTGGATGGAGGTTGAATGAATGAGCGGGTCCTGAGTGGGATAGACACGTTGGAGGTAGGCTACTGCCTCGTGGGCGAGCTGAGCGAAGAGGATGTGGCACTGCTAGACGGAGCGAAGACACAGGCACAGGAAGAGCAGTTCGACTCCCCCGGGTGCCCGGTCGCGTTCCATGGACGGGAGTTCAGGATGATGCCGCGGGGTGTATCAGGGAAGGAGTGGCGCATCGAGAACGACGACGTCTCGCTCGCCCTGGCGCGCGAGTGGAACGGCGGCAGAGTCTTCCCGGAAGCGCATTGCGTCTACCGGTCGAAGTTCCTGTGGAGGGAAGGATGGGAAGCGGCCGAGGCCAAGATGCGAGCATGGCTGGGTAGTTGGGCAGCGGTGGTGGGGGACAAGGTATCACGGGTGGACCTGACTGCGGACCTGGCCTGTCCGTGTCCAGACGTCGACATACGCGGACACGAAGTCACGGGGACAGTGGTCAGGAGAGACGACTACGCCTCGGGCTCCCACGCGCGGGGGCATCGCCTGACAGGCTACACGTTCGGCGGTGGTGACATGGTGGCGCGCATCTACGACAAGCAGCGCAAGGCCAAGGAAGAAGGCAAGACGTGGTTCTTCCCAATGTGGAAGAAGAACGGCTGGGACGGCGAGTGTCCAGTGACCCGGACGGAGTTCGAGTTCAAGCGGGATATGCTCAAGCAATGGCAGGTCAACACGGTCAAAGACTTGGCAGCCTGCACCGGAGACCTGTGGCGATTCGCGACAGAGACGTGGTTGAAACTCAGGATTACGTGCGAGGCGGACAGCAACTACCGGCGCTGGCCAGTCTCGGAGTTCTGGGAGGCGGTACAGTCTGCGGTGGACAGCTTTGGCACGGTGACTGGCGTATCGAGGCTGAAGCAGGTGCAGCCGGAGTACCGGCGGTTGCTGAAGGGTGCGCGTGGGTACTTGGCTTCGGCGATAGCCGTCGCCAGCACTGGAGGACTGGGCAAGGGGCACGGATGGTTCGTCACCAAGCATTGGCTGCACGAGCTGATGAAGAGTGAGGAGTTCCGCGACCTGGTGGAGGCGCGGCGAGCGAAGTTCGCGACCATGTGACAGCGGCGTGTGGCCAAGAACTCGTGACCGATCAAGGGATGGGTCCCATTGTTCGCCCCCTCCGTCGGCTTCGAACAGGACCGGCCCGGGACGCCCACTGTATGGCCCTACTCAGGTGCGGACTCGAACGGAATGGTGTCGGCGCAGAGGTTGTTGAATGATGCGTCGAGGTCTTCCTCCAAGTCGATAGTGATTCGGAGTGCGGTGGCGGTACGGCAGAAGTGCCGGATATCTGAGAGCCCGAGTGCCCGGCCGCGTCTCGCTTCCAGCCATCTGGACAATACACGGTAGCCACCGATGCGGTACTCCCATACCTCCTGAGGCACAGGCAGGAAACGATGAGTGTTCGATATGTGCAGTGTGCACGACGGTCCGTCCCAATTGACCTTGTCGACTTGCGGCAGACCATCGCCCACGAGTGTCACTGTTGGCGTATCCACTTCAGGAGACTCAAGAGTATGGAGCTCAACCAGACGCTGTCCGAGCTGCGAACTCGCGTCGAAGAGCTCAGGCACAGTCGGAAAGGGTATCCTGGGGAAGAGGCGCTTGAGCCATGGGGTGTAGGTTGCCCTGTACGTGGGGGAATAGAGGATAGCGTACGCGTGCCCAAGTATCTCCTCGGGACTCGGTCGCCTGCCATAGTAGCGTTGGAGGGTAGCCAGAAAGACCGGCGCGAGGTTCGGTTCCGGGGCCTCGGTTGACTGACCGGCAAAGAGACCGCCAATCGGGTCGGACCGGTAGAGATAGAGTGGGAAGAGGTAGGACTGGGTGGTGGACTCTCCGCACTTGGCCTCGGTAACCAGGCGCGTACAGAAGGCATGGTCCATGCGTTCGGACTTGTTGCCCCTAGCGCTCAGAAGACCCAGGTTCGTGCCTCGCAGCATATTGCCCATCAAGGCTCGGCGCGACCGTTCCAGCATGTAGTCCTCATAGAGGATCCATTGAAAGTCGAAGGGGCGATAGCATATGGGGATGACGGCGGGCATCTCGGTGTCATCTGCGCGCAGTCGGCTGCGGGCGTCGGAGAGCTTCCACCTGTCGCTGTCCTTAACCGCGAAGTCTCGGCGGATTCGGTCGTCGGAGACATGGACATCCCGGAGAAGGGAAAGGCGCTTGCAGAGTTCTTCCTTGGACGGGGAGACCACTAGAGCGTCTCGGGAGGAGACAATGCCCACGTTCTTAGTAGGGAAGATGTCCGGGAGCGAGGGAAACGACATGTACCGGGACTCAAGGTCCGCGTCCAAAGGTTTGAGCAGATAGAGCGGAGCGCGTGGTTCCATCTGTTGCCATTGAGTTGTGCTGAGCGAGTGTTGGCTCAGCCATTCGAGCTTCGATGGTCTGTCGCCCCAGAGCTCGGAGTGCCACGAGCCTCGCTGCAGGCCAGGCTTCTTGATGAACAGAGATATGGAGACTCCTCGGAGGATGTCGAACACGTTGTCGTCCTTGAGTCCCGCAGGGGGCTTCTCCTTGTAGTAGCCATGGAGGTCAAGCACGTAGAGTTGGTCGAAGCTATCCAGAAGAGCCTTTCGCATCCCTCTGAACGTTGGATTGTCCAAGAAACCGTGATTGGTGACGAATCCAAGAACACCTTCACCGACCTGCTCGATCTTCCACTGAGCGAACCGGATGAACTTGACGTAGTCGTCTCGTAGCCACTTGGTGTTGACTTCGTCGATCTTCTGACCATCGACCTGGTAGTAGGTCTGGATGAGCTGGGTAATCCAAGGGGCGTTGTTCCACGAGCGTGCAAAGTAGGGGGGATTGCCAACGATGGCGAGGATTCTCTGCCGGTTCTTGATGATGTTCGCTTTGTAGGATTCCGCGCTCAACGACGCGAGGCCGGGGAACGTGCTCTGGCGGGTATCCGCGACCTCCAACGTGTTGGTAAGGAAGAACTGTGGCCGCTGGTCGAACCTCAGGCGGAGTCCTGTGCGTCGCTGCAACAGAAGCGGAAGCTTCAGATGGCCAATGACGTAGGGGGCAACCTGAAGCTCGAAGGCATAGAAGTCCTTCAGGATGTGTGAGGAGGCGAAGGCCGCGCTGCCGCCAGTGCCAAACGCGGCGATGAATTCGTCCAGGGCGAGGTCGGCGGCCTTGGCAAGGAAGGTGAGTGTGCCGGCGGCCGGGTCAAGAAGAGTGACGTGTTCGGAGGCCAAGCCATGCGTCATCGAGAAGACGTTCTTGAGTATCTCGTTCACAGACGTCACTATGTAGGAAACCAGAGACGGAGGAGTGTAGTAGACACCTCTCTGTGCTCTCTCTTCGGGGTCATACGCCTGTAGGAAAGTCTCATAGAAGTAGTAGATCGGGTCAGCAGTCTCGCTGTCGCCGCCTACCCAGCCGGTGATGGAGTGGACATTGGCTGCATCCAGAACGGCGCATATGTCGTCCACGACGTATCGTAGAGAGGATGGCATCTCCGCTCCCCAAAGGGAGAATCGGAAGAGCTCACGGAGAATCCCGATGGTAGGCGGTAGGTGTAGAAAGGCTGATGCCCTGGTGAAGTGGCCGCGATAGAACACGCGCGCCGCGAAGAGGCCATAGGTGACTGTCTGTGCATAGAGGTCGACAAATTGCTCGGTCGACATGCCGGAAAGCAGATAGTCTCGGAACTCCGCGTACAAACCAAGGAGATTGTCCGGCTGTTCAAGAGGTGCGTCGAGCCGCTGAGCAGCTTGGAGATGGGTGTGTATCTCCTCACGCAGGAAGCGAGTGAGCTTCGCCAGCTCAGTCGCGAGAGTGGAGGGAGTGAGTATCTCGGGAACTGCAAACGAGGCAAAGGCATCGAGGAGTTCCAAGGTGGATGAGATGGACTCAGGGGTTGGCACGAGAGGGGTGTCCGAGGCCGGTCGGCACAAGCTGGCCGTCCTGACCCGTTCTCCGGACCTGTACAAACGGAATTCGAGGAAGTCGGTGAGAATGAGGTTCTGGAAAGTCCCACGGTACCTCGCGAGCTGTTCGCTGTACTCGATGGCGTCGAGGTTCACTCCGCGAGGTCCCTTGGTTTCAATGTGTCCGACTGCTTTCGAGACAGACGCAGATACACGCAAGTCGGGATAGCCGCCGACCGTTGCGCGAGGGAGGACGATGACTTCGACCGGACGGCCAAGGTGTTCGAACGCCCGCCTCAGGAAGACGGCGAGATACTCATAGTAGCTCTCCTCGCGCGCTGCGCTGGAGTTTAGGAGGCGCCAGATACTATCCAGGTAACTCTGAGCGGTGGTCTGCACGTGCGCATACCTCCTTGCAGCGGGCAGCCAGGACCAGTTTGAAGTCACTAGTGGGCATTGGCAGCCTGCAGACCGTGGGACCTCGGTGTCCAGGCTAGTGCGCCAGGTCAGCACCAGTGACTATGAGCATTATAGGCACTGGCGAGGAGGCAGGGGAAGAGGGGCTTAGTGGGGGCTGTGTGAGCGTCAGTTCGCTGGCGAAACGGACACGAGGTGCGCCTGAGACGGTTACTTGCTCCACCACACGCCTGGACGTGGCGACCAGCCCACGGGGCGCGTCAAGGCAGAGCGTAGCGAGGTCGAAGACCTGCCTTGACACGCCCAGAATCACGCAAGAATTCGCCTCAGAGGTGCCGAACGTAGTGAAGGCACCTCTTACAGGAACGTAGCCACCAGCCGCGACCGACCCCAAGGGTGGCTCTGGGCGTCCGCGACCGACTGCAGTTCATGGGGTGGGGTCGGGCACACAGCAGAGCGGAGGGCAAGCGGATGGCAGACATGGTCGACGGGGAGGCCCGTGCACTTTCTGTGCACTTTCAGCCAAGACCTCGGCGAATCGCCCGTCTCATGCGGCGGGCGACTCATTCGTGAGTAGTACGTGGTGCCGAGGGAGGGACTCGAACCCACACTCCCCTGCGGGAAGCGGATTTTAAGTCCGCCGCGTTTGCCATTTCGCCACCTCGGCACAGCGGTCGAGCAACAAGAACGGGGACTCCACAAACAATGAAAGGCGGCGAGCGGATTCGAACCGCTGAATAGGGGTTTTGCAGACCCCCGCCTTAACCTCTTGGCTACACCGCCGCGAAAGACGAGAGAGGAGGAATGGAGCGGAAGACGGGATTCGAACCCGCGACCTCCTCCTTGGCAAGGAGGCGTTCTACCACTGAACTACTTCCGCGCGCGCACAATTGTAGCGACTTCGAGCAAGCCCATCAAGACTCACGGAGTGCCGAGGGGGAGACTTGAACTCCCACGAGCTTTCGCCCACCACCCCCTCAAGATGGCGTGTCTACCGTTTCCACCACCTCGGCATGGCAGGGGCGGAAGGATTCGAACCCACGACCGGCGGTTTTGGAGACCGCTGCTCTACCAGACTGAGCTACGCCCCTACAAAGCTAGACCGACGAAAAGTCGCGACAATTCCGCGACAGAACTTTAGAAGACCGCCCTGCGGGCATGACTTCGTCGAGCAACCGCATGGCATCCTCTTGCATGCCGCCAATTATATGGGAATACACGTCCATTGTAAAAGCTACCGAGGCGTGACCGAGAGCCTCGCTGATGACCTTGGGCTTCGCCCCGCGCATCAGCATCAGACTGGCGAACGTGTGCCTGAGGTCATGGAAGCGCACGTTTGTCAGCCCGGCAGCGCGTGCCAACCTGCCAAACGCGTGACTCAGTACTCCCGGATCAACTGGCCTGCCATCTGCGGCGGAGGCGAACACGAGGTCATCGAGTCCGAGGGTGGCCCCCAACTGCCGATAGAGGTCCTCGCGCTGAGCTTGGTAGTCCGTCAGGAAGGATGCCAGTTTCGGGGTCATGGCAACCCGACGACGACTATGAGCTGTCTTCGGTTCCTTGAACTGACACACCCCCTGGCGCTTGTAGAGTACCTGCGCGACGGAGACAGACTGAGAAACGAGGTCGATGTCTCTCCAGCGAAGCCCAAGCAACTCTGCTTGGCGCAGGCCGGTGCTCAGGGCGGTGTAGATGACGGGGTAGTGGTCACTCTCGCTGGCCGTAAGAAGCAGCACGTCCACCTCCACAGGCGTCAACGTCCGCATGGTCTTCGTTCCGGGCGACGGTGGATCAACGAGGTCACAGGGATTGCGGCCCAGGTAGCCCTGCCGCACGGCGTACTTCATGCTCTGAGACAAGACCCTGTGGTGGTGGTGAACCGTCCGCGTGGATAGACGCTCGCACGCTTGGCCATAGTAGCTCTGGATTGCCGGAGGCTGCAGCTGCTTCAACGGGACGTGACCCAGGGCCGGTATCAGATGGTGGTCAATGATTGAGCGGTAGCCGTCCAACGTTCGCTGAGAGCAGTTCGTCTTCACGTATCCATCAAGCCACTGCCTCAGGTGCTCGGCAACCGTCAGTCGCCCTGTCGGCGCGTATACCCCCTTGTCCAGCGACACGAGCAGTTCGTTGAGCCGCTTCTGGGCATCCGACTTGCGCCCCTTGATCGTCTCGAAGTGCCGCCTCCGCTTTCCATCCGGCCCCTCACCGACATCCACCGTCACCTGC
>JALNYR010000005.1 GCA_023229725.1 Dehalococcoidia bacterium
CCGGATGAGCTCCGCCCCGCCGCGGGGGATGACGAGGTCCACGTACTGGCGCATGCGAAGCAACTGCATGACGAGCGACCTGTCGGTGGACTCAACGAACTCCACCGCACCCTCGGGCACTCCTTCGGCACGGCAGGCATCCTGAACCAACCGCGCAAGCGCCAGGTTGGAACGCCTCGCTTCCTTGCCTCCACGCAGGATGCAGGCATTGCCGGACTTCAGACAGAGGGACGAGATATCGATGGTCACGTTGGGGCGGCTCTCGTAAATGGCCGCAATCACGCCCAGGGGAACGCGTCGCTTCGACAGCAGCAGCCCGTTCGGCAGCCTGCGGCTGTCGAACTCCCGGCCGATCGGGTCCGGCAGCGATGCCACCGTCAGCACGTCGCCCGCCATCGCCTCGATGCGCGCCCCGGTGAGCAGCAGCCTGTCCAGCATCACCTCGCTCATGCCGGACGCCCTGGCCTCATCGTAGTCAGCGCGGTTGGCAGTCAGGATAGCCGCCGTGGCATCACGCAACGACAACGCGATGGCTCGCAGGGCGCGGTTCTTCGTGGTCGTGCTGAGCGACGCCAGCTCACGCGTGGCCTCCCTGGCGCGCCGCGCCTGCAACTCAAGCTCCGCCGTTCCCGTCTCCATGCGTCCTCCTCTCAGAGCACGACCATGTTGTTGCGATGCACGATCTCATCCCCGTAGACGTGCTCCAGCAGCTCAGCCAACCGGCCGGTGTGCTGGCCTCGAATCCTCTCCACGTCACCGGAGTCATAGTTGACGATGCCCGAGGCAATCCTTGCTCCGCCGTCACCGACGATGTCCACAATGTCGCCCCGCTTGAACGTTCCCCCAACCGCCGTGACGCCCGCCGGCAGCAGGCTGCCGGTCCCTTTCTTGAGCGCGCTGACCGCTCCTCTATCCACCACGATGCGGCCGTGCGAAGCGAGGCCGCTCGCCATCCACCGCTTCCGGCTCTCGAGACGGCTTGCCGAAGCGGCGAAGAGTGTGCCGAGTCGCTCTCCAGAATCAAGCCGCAGCAGCACATCCGGCTCGCGACCAGCGGCAACCACCACCTCGACTCCGGAGCAGGTCGCCAGACGCGCCGCCTCCACCTTGGTCGCCATGCCGCCCACGCCCTGGCCGCTCACCGTCCCGCCCGCGAGCGCCTCGACCGAGGCGTCGATGGTGTCGACGCGCGGGATCAGGGTTGCATCCGGGTGCGTCCTCGGGTCGGCCGTGTAGAGCCCGCCCGTGTCCGTGAGGATGACAAGTACATCAGCATCGACGAGGTTCGACACCATCGCCGACAGGTTGTCGTTGTCCCCGAACCTCCGCTCTCCCAGCTCTTCGACCGCCACCACGTCATTCTCATTTACGATGCAGATGACACCCATCTCGCACAGGGCAAGCAGCGTGTTTCTCGCGTTCAGGTACCCGGCCCTGTCCACAACCGAGTCGCGTGTGAGCAGCGCCTGCGCAATGATTATGTCATGTCGCGAGAACAGCGTCTCGTACGTGCTCATAAGGTGACTCTGCCCGACCGAGGCGAGAACCTGCTTCAGAGGGGTGCCGTGTACGTCCCCCGGCGGCAGTCGCCGCAATCGTTCCCTGCCCGCGGCGACCGCGCCGGACGAAACCACGATTATCTGCCGCCCGCGCGCGTGCAGGGCCACAACTTGCTCGACGAGAGTCGCCATGACCGCCAGGTCGAGATGGTCCCTGCCCGACGTGAGGAGCGTGGTCCCGAGCTTGACAACGATGCGATGGTACGACACGTACCGCATTATATATCAGCGACCCGCCCCCGAATCTTGCTATACTCCCGTCCGCGCATGCACCTTCACGGCCTCCTCCCGATCCTCCGGGACGCCGACGAGTACCGCTGGGCCCGCTCGATGCTCGCCCCGGCTGCTTCGTCATGCCGTCTGGGTCTCATGCAGGCGGCAACGCCGTACTTCCTCGCCTCGCTGCAACAGGACGTCGCTGTCCCGGTCTGCCTCGTCGTGGCTGACCCGGAACACGCGGCAGGCATGGCCGAGGAACTGGAACGGTGGCTTGCTCCCGGCGTCGAGGTCCGCAGGCTTGCCGAACCCGACTTTCCCTGCGCCGGCGACGCCACGGGAGCCGCCGCGGTGGCGCGCTCGGAACTGGCCGGCGTCCTGTCTCTCCGACACCCCCCGTATCCCCACATCATCGTCGTAACGTCGGTGCTCGCGCTCATCGGAGCGATGGCATCGCCCACCACCGTGGCTGCCAGGACCATCGACCTCCGGCGCGGCTCCGAGGCGAAGCCGCTTGACCTCCTGCTCTCCCTTGAGCGCAGCGGATACGAACGAGTCGAATACGTGTCCCAACACGGCGAGATGAGCGCGCGCGGCGGCATCATCGACGTGTTCCCGCCAGCCCACGAGTCTCCGGTCCGCCTGGAGTTCGACGGCAACCGCGTGGAGAGCCTCAGGCCATTCGACCCCGTCACACAGCGCAGCACGGGCGGTATCGAACGTGCAGTCATCAGCCCAATCAACTCCGTGGGAGGCCCCGCCTCCATCCTCGACTACCTGCCCGAGAACTCCATCGTCGCGCTCGACGACCCCCAGTCGCTCCAGATGCGAGCCCTCCGGTTGCAGACTGAACTGAGTGAGTACCTTGAAGCGGAGACTGCTGTCGTGGCCGGACCGGCGCAGCCCGCGTTCCTGGATTGGCTGGACCTCGAGCCCCGCCTGGCGGCGTTCCGTCGCCTCATCCTTCTCCCCTGGGAGGACACTGGTCCCGCGGGGAATGCTCTGTTCCTGCCCGCGTCATCGTACGTTCACAACCTGCCATCACTCATCGAGGAGTTGCCCCGTACGCTCGCTCGCGGGCAGAGCGTCGCTCTCGTGTCGATGCAGGCGCGCCGCCTCAGCGAGCTGTTCGAGGAATCCGGCATGCCGGCGCCAGCCACCGGAGATATCGACACACCACCGCCGCCGGGTTCGCTGTCCCTGGTGGAAGGACCGCTCAGCCGGGGCTGGACGCTCGCGGGCCGGCTCACCGTCCTGACCGACACCGAGGTGTTCGGATTCGCAAAGCAGGCGAGACGCACCGCGAAGGCTCGACCACGGAGCCCGGCAGTCTCGCTCTCCTTCGGGCAGGGCGACCTCGTCGTCCACGTCGACCACGGCATCGGCAAGTTCACCGGGCTGACCACGCTGCAGACGGGCGGCGCCGAGCACGAGTACCTCGCCGTCACCTACCTCGACGGCGACACGCTCTACGTGCCGACGGACCAGGTGCAGCGCGTTACCCGCTACATCGGCGGAGGGGAGCACGCCCCGGCGCTGAGCAGGCTCGGGTCGACCGAGTGGGAATCCACGAAGCAACACGTGCGCCAGTCGGCGCGGACGATGGCGCACGAACTCATCGAACTCTACGCGCGCAGGCAGTTGACCAACGGGTACGCCTTCTCACGCGATGCCCTGTGGCAACAGGAGTTGGAAGCCTCATTCCCATACGTCGAGACGCCGGACCAACTGGAGGCCATCGATGCCGTGAAGCGGGACATGGAAAGCGAGCGGCCCATGGACCGGCTGATATGCGGCGACGTCGGGTACGGCAAGACCGAGATAGCGCTGCGGGCGGCCTTCAAGGCGGTGATGGACGGGAAGCAGGTGGCCGTCCTGACGCCGACGACGGTCCTCGCCCAGCAGCACTACGCCACATTCACCGAGAGGCTGGGAGCCTTCCCGGTGAGGACCGAGGTGCTCAGTCGCTTCACGCCTGCGGAGAAGGAAGCCGAGACGCTGAAGGAGTTGGCCGCGGGCGCGGTCGACATCTGCATCGGCACGCACCGACTGCTGCAACGGGACGTGCAATTCAAGGATGTGGGACTGCTCATCATCGACGAAGAGCAACGCTTTGGAGTGATGCAGAAGGAATCGCTTCGCTCCCTCCGCACCGGGCTGGACACACTCACGCTGAGCGCGACTCCGATACCGAGAACGCTCCACATGGCCCTCACCGGCATTCGAGACATGAGCACGATGGAGACTCCCCCGGAAGAGAGGCTGGCTGTGCGAACGCACGTGGGGGTGTACGACCCGACGCTCGTGCGCCAGGCCATCCTGCGGGAGCTGGAGCGCGGCGGGCAGGCATTCTACGTGCACAACCGCATCGACAACATCGCCGCGGCCGCACGGGCGCTGCATGCGATTGTGCCCGAGGCCCGCTTCGCGGTAGCCCACGGCAGGATGCCGGAGGACGACCTGGAGCAGACCATGAACGCGTTCGCCGCAGGCGAGACGGACGTACTCGTGGCCACCACCATCATCCAGCTTGGACTGGACATGCCGAACGCCAACACGCTCATCGTCAACCAGTCGGAGCGACTCGGGCTGACGCAGCTCTACCAGCTTCGCGGCCGCGTGGGACGCGGCCGGAATCAGGCATACGCCTACTTCTTCTATGACCGGGACAAGGAGCTTTCGCCGCAGGCGCGCCGGAGACTGCGCACCATCTTCGAGGCAAACGAGCTGGGCGCAGGTCTCGAGATCGCGCTCAGAGACCTCGAGATTCGCGGCGCCGGCAGCCTGCTCGGCACGAGGCAGAGCGGACACATCGCCGCCGTCGGATTCGAGCTCTACTGCCAGATGCTGGCGGAGGAAGTGGAGAAGCTGCGCTCAGCCGAGACCGGGCAGACGGACAACGGCACCGCATCCGCGCCGGCGGAGTCGCCATCGCTCGACCTTCCGGTCTCGGCGGCATTCATCCCCGAGGACTACATCGCACCGCCCGGCACGCGAATCACCTACTACCGAAGGCTGGCGGTGGCCGGCACGGTGGAGGAGATTGCGACCGTTTCCGACGAAATGCGGGACCGCTTCGGTCCTCTTCCGGCTCCCGTCAAGGAGCTGCTCTACGTGGCGCGGATACGAGCTCTCGCGGCGGCGGCGGGCGTGAAATCCATCACCCGACAGGGAACCGACATCGTCCTCGTGCCGGGACGGATGTCTGCTCTCAACACGAGCCTCTCGCTCGGGCCTGCCGTGCGCGTGGGGCCCACGCAGATACGCATCAGCACGGGCCGCACCGGCGGCAAATGGCGAGCCCTGCTCGACCTGCTGCTGCGAAAGCAAGAGGGGGATGCCGCAGCACCCCCCTCTCGAACACGACCGTAGCCGCGCCGCACGCGGTCTACTTCTTCGCCAGCCAGCCCTTGCCCAGTGGCAGCTTCCAGCCAAAGTCCGGGGCGATGATGGCTGCCACGATGTAGAAGGCAGTCAGGGCACAGACAACGAGGTCAATGGCGCCGACGGTGTTCCAGAACGCACCGCCACCGAGATGACCCAGGTCCAGGAAGATGAAGCCGAGGAACAGCGTCACGAACAGGAGCGAGTGCGCACCGCTCGCCCGGCAGGCAAACAGCGTGTAGATTGCGGTGGGGACCGTGAACGTGACGAGGAACCAGCCGACATCCGTGCCGGAGGGGTCGAAGATGCCGTAGTTGGTGCCAAGCCAGATACCGGCAAGCGCCATCCAGAACGCGCCGTACGTAACGAACGCGGCGAAGCCGAAGTTGTTCGCCGTCTCGAACTCCTTCAATCCCGCTATGAGCTGCGCCATGCCGCCGAAGAACAGCGCGGTCCACAGCACCACGCCGGTGCCGCAGAGGCCAAGGTTGTGGAACTGGAGCAGCAGTGTGGTTCCCCCGAATCCGGCCAGTCCGACGACCGCCGGATTGCCCAGTCTGGAATCGCCCATGTGAGTTCTCCTCTCTCAGAATACCGGAAAGGCGCCGGATGCCCTGTCGGGCACCCGGCGCCCCTCGAATGCTGCGTACGTGAGCGGTCTACTTGCGGCCCTTCACCAGGTCGTCGACAACCGTCGGGTCCGCGAGCGTGCTCGTGTCGCCCAGGTTGCCAGTGTCGCCGGCCGCAATCTTGACGAGAACGCGCCGCATAATCTTGCCGCTGCGCGTCTTGGGAAGGCCGTCGGCGAACTGGATGATGTCAGGCGTGGCGATGGGGCCGATCTCCTTGCGCACATGCGCCACGAGTTCCTTCTTGAGCGCCTCGGACTTCTCTTCGCCGGCGTTCAGAGTCACGTAGGCGTAGATGCCTTCTCCCTTGATGGGGTGAGGCATGCCGACGACCGCCGCCTCCGCCACCTTGGGATGGGACACGAGAGCGCTCTCCACTTCCGCTGTGCCGATGCGGTGGCCGGACACCTTGATGACGTCGTCAATGCGGCCCATCAGCCAGTAGAAGCCGTCCTCATCCCGGCGAGCACCATCACCGGTCGTGTAGACGCCGGGGAAGCGAACGAAGTACGTGTCCTTGAACCGGCTGGGGTCGCCGTACACTCTCCTCATCAGGCCGGGCCACGGCTTCTTGATGACGAGATAGCCACCCTCGTTCGTATCGACAGGGGTTCCGTCTTCCCGGACAATCGCCACGTCCACGCCCGGGAACGGACGCACCGCCGAGCCCGGCTTGAGGGACATCGCGCCGGGAAGCGGCGTGATGAGGATGCCGCCGGTCTCCGTCTGCCACCACGTGTCCACAATCGGGCAGCGGGACTTTCCGACGACGGTGTAGTACCACATCCACGCTTCGGGGTTGATTGGCTCGCCGACCGAGCCCAGCAGCCGCAGCGACGACAGGTCACGCTTGTTGACCCACTGTTCACCCTCGCGCATCAGTGAACGCAGCGCCGTCGGCGCCGTGTAGAAGATGTTGACGCGGTACTTCTCCACTATCTGCCAGAAGCGGTCGGGCGCCGGGAACGTCGGAACACCCTCGAACATGAGGCTGGTCGCGCCGGAAGCCAGGGGACCATACACGATGTAGCTGTGTCCGGTGACCCAGCCGATGTCTGCCGTGCACCAGAAAGTGTCCTCGTCGCGGTAGTCGAAAATCCACTTGAACGTCTGCATCACGTACACCAGATAGCCGGCGGTCGTGTGGAGCACGCCCTTCGGCTTGCCGGTGCTGCCGCTTGTGTAGAGGATGAAGAGGGGGTCCTCGGCATCCATGACTTCGGGCTCACAGTCGGAGCTGATGTCGGGAGCGGACACTTCTTCATGCCACCAGTGGTCGCGACCCTGCTTCATCGGGACTTCGACGCCGGCGCGCTTCACGACGAAGGCTCGCTTCACGCTCGGCGACGCGTCCATGGCCGCGTCGGCATTCGACTTGCTCTGAATGACCTTGCCGCTCCGGTAGTACCCGTCGCAGCAGATGAGCGTGTCAGAGTCACAGCCCTGAATGCGGTCACGCAGCGCGTCAGCGCTGAACCCACCGAATATCACGCTGTGGATTGCGCCGATGCGCGCGCACGCCAGCAGAGAAATCGCAAGCTCAGGAATCATGGGGAGGTAGATGGAGACGCGGTCGCCCTTTTTCACGCCGTGCTTCTTCAGCACATTCGCGAAGCGGCACACCTCATAGTAGAGGTCCTGATAGGTGTACGTCCTGCGGTCGCCTTCAGGCTCGCCCTGCCAGATGATGGCTGCCTTGTTCTTGCGCCACGTCTTCAGGTGGCGATCGATGCAGTTGTACGTCACGTTCAACTTGCCGCCAACGAACCATTCGTGCTTCGCGTTGGCGAAGTCCTGAACGAGGACTTTGTCCCACTTCTTGTACCAGTCGACCTGAGCGGCCCGTTCGGCCCAGAAGCCCTCGGGGTCAGCGATGGAGCGGTCGTAGAGCTTCTGGTACTCCGCCATGCTCTTGATCTGCGCCTTCTCGCTGAATTCCTTCGAGGGTGCGAACACCCTCTTCTCGTCCATCATCGACAGCATTCCCTTGTCCACTGCCATACGTGAGCCCTCCGTAGTTTGTATTTGTGGCCGGATCCATGAGACGGGGATAACTGAACCCTGCTATGTCAACCAGACCGGAGGCGAAGGTATCACGGGGTTCTTCATTATGCAATCGCGAGCTGTTCGAGCGTCGCGAAGACTGTGGACCGCTATGGTAGAATGCCCGACGCCACGTTCGACCACTGGAGGTAGCCATGTCCGCGCAGATTATCGACGGCCGCGCAGTCGCCGCCGCCATTAGAGATGAGCTCAAGGAACGCATCGCACGGCTCGGAAGGACCGTTCCCGGCCTTGCCGCAGTCGTCGTCGGCGACGACCCCGCCGCGGCATCTTACCTGAAGGGCATCGCCCGCGGCTGCGAGGCCGCCGGCATACTCCATCACGAGGTGCGGCTGCCGGAGGATGTCACGCAGCAGGCGCTGGAGAGCGCTATCGCCGTGCTCAATGCCGACGACCGCTTCCACGGCATCATCCTGCAGTTGCCTCTGCCGCGACGCCTCGATACGCTGCGGGCCGAAAGCGCCATCTCGCCGGACAAGGACGTCGACGGCACTAATCCGGTGAGCGCCGGCAAGCTCCTGCTGGGAGAGGACACGTTCTTCCCTTCCACCGCGTTCGGCGTGAAGGAACTGCTCGTACGCAGCGGCCACAGCCCCGAGGGCCTGCACGTCGTCATCTGCGGCCGCAGCAACATCGTGGGCAAGCCACTCGCGGGCATGCTCATGCAGAAGCAGCCCGGCGCCAACGCCACTGTGACCGTGTGTCACACCGGCACGCGGAACCTCGCGGAGATAACCACCACGGCCGATATCCTGGTGGCCGCCATCGGCCGCGCCCGGGCGATAACAGCGGACATGGTGCGCGAGGGAGCCGTCGTCATCGACGTGGGCGTCAACCAGGTGGAGGACCCGCTGACGGGAAAGCCCCGACTGGTCGGCGACGTCGACTTCGACGCAGTGGCGCGGAAGGCAAGCGCCATCACGCCCGTGCCGGGCGGCACCGGGCCGGTCACCGCCGCAATGCTCTTGAGCAACACGGTGCTGGCTGCCGAGCGCTGGAACGCGACCCGGCTCCGCGGTCGCCAGGGAGGTTGATGCATGCTGGGAGAGATACTTGACGGCCGCCGCATATCCGCGGACATCCGGCAGGAGCTCGGGCGACGGGTTGCCGCGCTCGTCGGGCAAGGCATCACACCCACGCTGGCGGGTATCCTGGCTGGTGACGACGCGGGTTCGGCAAACTACGTTCGCCTGAAGGAGAAGGCCGCCGTCGAGGTCGGCCTCAGAGCAGAGATGCTGCGCCTGCCGGCAGACTGCACGCAGCCGGAGCTTCTCGCACGGGTCGACGACTTGAATCGCCGGACCGATGTCCACGGCGTGTTCGTCCAGCTGCCCCTTCCATCGCATCTGAACGAGGACCTGGTCCTCGCCTCTGTCGCTCCGGAGAAGGATGTCGACGGCTTCCACCCCATGAGCGTGGGCAGGTCGTGGCTCGGACAGGACGCTTTCGTGCCGGCGACCCCCGCGGGCATCCTCGAGATGCTGCGACGCAGCGGCCACGGCGACCTCCGGCATCGCCACGTCGTCATAGTCAACACGGACAACCTCGTGGGGAAGCCGCTGGCCGCACTCCTCACACGACCCGGCATCGGGGCCAACGTGACGCTCTGTCACGCTGAAACGCCCGACATCGCCCGCTTCACACGGCAGGCGGATATCCTCGTGGTGGCGGTCAACCGTCCCCGGTTCATCACAGCGGACATGGTCAAGGAAGGCGTCATCGCAGTGGACTTCGGGTCGAACTACATCGACGACCCCGCGGCACCGCAGGGACGCCGGCTCGTGGGCGACATCGACTTCGAGGCGGTCCGCGCGAAGGCAAGCGCCATCACGCCGGTCCCGGGCGGCGCAGGACCGATGACGGTCACGATGTTGCTCGCCCACACGGTCCTCGCCGCGGAGCGGCAGAGTCACGCCCTGTAGACCTCTCCCCCCCCCGCGCCGGCGCACGTGGCCCATCCGGGCAACGCCGTGCTTGACACATGAACGGAACCGCGGCTAGAATTGCTTTGTTGACCCTTCCCCACCCGGACCGGCATTTCCTGCATCGTAGTCTCGTGTAAGACCTTCATTCTGTCATGGCGAAATACGTATTCGTCACAGGCGGCGTTCTTAGCTCGGTCGGCAAGGGCGTCTCCGTGGCGTCCCTCGGCCGGATTCTCAAGAGCCGGTCCTACAAGGTAGGAGCGCAGAAGCTTGACCCCTACCTGAACGCCGAACCGGGCATCATGTCTCCCGCGCAGCACGGCGAGTTGTTCGTGACGAAGGACGGCGCCGCGACCGACCTCGACCTCGGGCACTACGAGCGATTCATCGGCGCGGAGTTGAGCCGCTTCTCCAGCGTCACCGCTGGACAGGTGTACCGCATCCTTCTCGAGAACGAGCGGAGAGGCGACTACCTCGGCGGAACCATCCAGGTCGTGCCGCAGCTCACCGATGAGATCAAGCGGCTCATCAGGCGGGGCGCCGACGCCAATGAGGCGGACATCGCCATCGTGGAGGTCGGCGGCACCGTGGGCGACATCGAGGGCCAGCCGTTCCTCGAAGCCATCCGCCAGATGCGAAACGAGGAAGGACGCGACCACGTCGTCTACGTCCACGTCACGTTCCTGCCCTACATCGCGGCGACGCACGAGCTGAAGACCAAGCCCACGCAGCACAGCGTCAACGAACTCCGGCGCATCGGCATCCAGCCGGACGTCATCCTCTGCCGGAGCGACTACCCGGTTTCCGAATCCATCAAGGATAAGATATCCCTCTTCTGCGATGTCGACAGAGAGGCAGTCGTCGCGCTCGAGACAAGCGAGACCATCTACGAAGTACCGCTGCTGCTTGAGGAAGCCCATCTTGGCGAGTACCTGTGCGGCAGGCTTGGTCTCAGTTGCCCGCCCGCTGACCTTGCCGGTTGGCGCGCACTCGTGGAGCAACTGAAACAGCCGCGCGACCCCGTTCACATCGCCATCGTGGGAGACCACGTGCAGCTGCAGGACGCGTACTACTCCGTGCGGGAAGCGCTGGTGCACGCCGGCCTTGTACATCAACGGGAGGTGGAGCTGCACTGGATCGACTCGCGACCGCTGGCAGGCGACGATTGCGCGAGCCTGCGCGTCGCACAGGGCATCGTCGTGCCGGGGAGTTCACACTACGACAACATCGACGGTCTCATCGCCGCGGCAAGGTTCGCCCGCATCAACGGAATACCGTTCTTCGGTCTCGACACCGGCATGCACGCCATGGTGGTCGAGTACGCACGAGACGTCGCCGGCATCGCCGATGCGCACTCAACCGAGTTCAGCCCGGACACGGCAAGTCCGGTCATCGACCGCACGCTCGAGGCGGACGCCTCGGGGATGCGGCGCGGCACGTTCCCCTGCAAGCTCGTTGAAGGGACGAAGGCAGCCGCGGCATACGGTTCGCTGTTGAGCTACGAACGTCATCGTCACTCTCACGAGTTGAACAGCCACTACGGTCCGCCTCTGCGGGATGCGGGACTGGTATCCTCCGGCGTCTCGGCCGACGACCAGTACGTCGACATCGTAGAGGTTAGAGACCACGTCTGGATGCTAGGCTGTCAGTTCCACGCGGAGTTCAAGTCCCGTCCCGATGCGCCGCACCCCTTGTTCGTGGCCTTCGTCGGCGCCGCCAGGGACGTAGTCCTCGCGGGAACACAGCCATCGCTGCCCATCGCGTAGGAGGTTGCCATGCGCCTGTTTCTTGACACGGCGAACATTGAACACATCCGTCACGGAGTCGAGCTCGGCGTCGTGAGCGGCGTCACGACCAACCCGAGCCTCGTCTCAAAGGAAGGCAAGGTCGACTACAAGACCCTCGTGAAGGACATCTGCTGCATCGTGCCCGGCCCTGTCTCAACTGAGGTGTTGAGCCAGGAGGCCGCCGGGATGGTCGCCGAGGCACGTGAGATCGTCACCTGGGCTGAGAACATCGCCGTCAAGGTCCCCTGCACGCTCGAGGGGCTGAAGGCGACTGCCGTCCTCGTCCGGGAGCACGTCAAGGTCAACATGACGCTCTGTTTCTCGCTGAACCAGGCCATCCTCGCCGCGGAGGCAGGGGCGACCTTCGTCAGCCCGTTTGTCGGTCGGCTGGACGACATCGGAGAGGACGGGATGCAACTCGTGGTTGACATCACGCGATACCTCAGCTACTATAAGCTTCCTACTCAGGTCATTGCCGCCAGCATCAGGCACCCTGCCCACTGTCTGTCCGCCGCCAATGCTGGTGCTCACATCGCCACGGTACCCTACAAGGTCTTGCTCCAGATGGTTGAGCACCCGCTGACAGATATCGGCGTGCGTCGTTTCGCTGATGACTGGAACAAGGTGATGGGCACCGCCGGCATTGTGCCGCCTAAGTGACTCTCTATTTCGCTCGCCCGGGAGATTAATCATGCTTACGATGGCGCAACTTGAAGCCAAGAACCGTGACGAGGTCGAACTCATCGCCAAGGAACAGGGCATGTCCGGCTACTCGGCGCTGAAGAAGGCCGAGCTCATCACGCAGATCCTGAAGCTGCAGGCCGAACAGCAGGGAAACCTGTTCCTCGACGGCATTCTCGAGATAATGACCGAGGGGTACGGCTTCCTGCGCCAGGAGAACTTCCTGCGCGGCTCGAGCGATGTCTACGTATCGAACTCACAGATACGGCGGTTCAACCTCCGGGACGGTGACCACGTCTGCGGGCAGGCGCGGCCTCCGAAGGAGGGCGAGAAGTACTACGGGTTGCTCCGCGTCGAGAGCATCAATGGCCTCGACCCTGAAGCGGCCAAGAAGAGGCCCAATTTCGCCTCCCTCACGCCTCTCTTCCCCGAAAAGCGCATCACACTTGAGACCACGGCCGACGAGCTGTCGACGCGCCTCATCGACCTCGTGGCGCCCATCGGACGCGGCCAGCGCGGCCTCATCGTGTCTCCTCCCAAGGCGGGCAAGACCGTCCTGCTGAAGAAGATCGCCAACGCGATGACGACCAACTTCCCGGACCTTCACCTCATCATCTGCCTCATCGGCGAACGCCCCGAGGAAGTGACTGACATGAAGAGGTCGGTCGGAGTCGAGGTCATCGCCGCCACGTTCGACGAACCCGTGGAGACCCAGACCCGCGTCGCCGAGCTCGCCCTCGAGCGCTCCAAGCGACTCGTCGAGATGGGCAAGGATGTCGTGATGCTGCTGGATGGCATCACCCGGCTCACCAGAGCCTACAACCTCGCCATGCCCGCGAGCGGCCGCACGCTGTCCGGCGGTATCGATTCCGCCGCACTTCACCCGCCCAAGAGGTTCTTCGGCGCCGCGCGCAACACCGACCAGGGCGGCAGCCTCACCATCATCGCCACGTGTCTCGTCGACACCGGCAGCAGGATGGACGACCTCATCTACGAGGAGTTCAAGGGCACCGGCAACATGGAGTTGCACCTCGACCGCCGGCTGGCCGAGAAGCGCGTCTTCCCGGCGATAAACATCGTCCCGAGCGGCACCAGGCGCGAGGAACTGTTGCTTGATGCCGAGACCCTGCGCCAGGTGTGGCTGCTGCGCCGCATGGTGAGCATGCTGAACGACGACGCGCAGAACGCCGGCGATGCCACTGAGCGCGTCCTCGCCCGGATGGCCAAGTCGAAGAACAACGCCGAGTTCCTGACCAATCTCACCAAGGATATCTAGCAACAGCCTCAGGGCGACAAGGGAATCGCGGTTGATGACACGCACAGGCCCCGGCTGGCTCGACCGACAGCGCATGCGCATGAAGAGGGCGCTCGGACTCGACACTATCCTCTGCGACAACTGCAAGTGGAACTGGCGCAGCGCCTGCCACCGCCCTGAGCGGCAGAGCGCTGCGTGGTGCCCTGACTATCACAAGAAGGGCGGCTGACTACGCCGTCCGCTCGAATATCGCTGCCATCCCCTGGCCGCCTCCGATGCACATGCTCACCAGGCCGTAGCGCAGTCCCCTGCGCGTCATGTCGTGCATCAGCGTGACCACCTGTCGCGCTCCCGTGCAGCCGATGGGGTGGCCGAGCGAAATGCCGCTGCCGTGCGGGTTCGTCTTCTTCCAGTCAAACCCGAGCTCCCTCACGCAGGCGACGGCCTGCGCGGCGAACGCCTCATTGAGTTCGACGACGTCAAGGTCGTTCACCGAGATGCCGGCCCGAGCCAGCGCCTTGCGCACTGCCGGAATCGGCCCGATGCCCATGTACTTGGGGTCCACACCGCCTGAAGCGAAAGAGCGAATCGTCAGCAGCGGCTTGAGGCCCATCTCGTCTGCCTTCTCGCGCGACATCATGACGACGGCCGCGGCGGCGTCGTTGACGCCCGACGCGTTCCCGGCTGTTACGGTGCCGTTCGGCCGGAATGCGGGCTTCAGTTTCGCCATCTTCTCAAGCGACGTATCCATCGGGCGCTCGTCCGTATTGAAGACGACAGGAGGAACTCCCTTCTTCTGGGGAATCTCCACCGGCACGATCTCCTTCGCGAAGAGCCCCTCGGCGATGGCCGCCCGCGCACGCTGGTGGCTCAACACGCCGACTTCGTCCTGCTCCTGTCGCGTGATGCCATACCGGGCGGCAACTTCCTCCGCGGTGTTCCCCATGTGGAAGCCGTAGAAGATCTCCCACAGGCCATCGTAGACCATCAGGTCGCGCAGTTCTCCCAGTCCGTCGACGTCCATTCGGTAGCCCCAGCGCGCTTTCGGCAGGCCGTAGGGCGCCGAGCTCATGCTCTCCATGCCTCCAGCAACGACCACATCCACTTCGCCCAGCATGATAGGCTGCGCGCCCAGCGTTATCGCCTTGAGACCGGAGCCGCACACCTTGTTGACGGTGTACGCGGGTGTCTCTTTCGAGATGCCCGCCCGGATGGACGCCTGCCGCGCGGAGTTCTGCCCGAGCCCCGCCTGGAGGACGTTCCCCATGACCACCTCGCCGACCTCCACCTCGCGCAGGCTGCTGTCATACTGGTAGTTGCGCCGTTCCAGCTCGATGACGCCGTCCTCCTTGACGCGGTCAGGACCCACGGCAAGCAGCCTCGCACCCGCCTGCGGGCGCAGCCCGGCGCGCTTCAGCGCTTCGCGCATCACAAGGGAACCAAGTTCAATCGCGGGAACATCCTTGAGGCTGCCACCGAACGCTCCAATAGCGGTGCGGCAACCACTGACAATCACGGCTTCTCGCATGTCTCTCCTTTCAGGCAATGCCGGCCAACCCGACATTGTGCCTAAAACGGGAGGCATCAATCAACTCTGCGGGTGAACCGGCGTGGCGCCGCTCACGTTGCGCGAGGAGCGCAGGTGTCATACAATGGCCGCGCACGCCGCCGTTGCATCGACCGGCGCTGCAGACTGTCGGCAGCCACACGGGCGAACGGCCCAGAAGGAGGTCCCCATCCCATGACGTGGAACGCTTCCGCCGTATCTGATGCGGTTCAGAATGGAGACGACCAGCTCGTCGTACAGCTCGTCAAAGCGGCCCTCGCGCAGGGTGTGCCCGCCACGGGCATCCTCGACAGCGGCCTTGTTCCCGGCATCCAGCGACTGGGCGCGCTGTTCCAGGACGGAGAGGTCTTCCTCCCCGAAGTGCTCATCTCGTGCAGGGCGATGGACCGTGGCGTGGACGAACTCAAGCCGTTCCTCGCGGCCGGCGACATGCACAAGAAGGGACGCATCCTCATCGGCACCGTCGAGGGCGACCTGCACGACATCGGCAAGAACATCGTACGGCTGATGCTTGAGTGCGGAGGATTTGAGGTCATCGACCTCGGCGTGGACGTGCCGGTGGCGTCCTTCGTCAACGCGGTCAGAACCAACTCTCCGGACATTCTGGCGATGTCCGCCCTGCTCACCATCACCATGACCAACATGCCGGAGGTGCTCAGCGCGCTCGAGAAGGCCGGGCTCAGAGACCGCGTCAGGGTGATGATAGGCGGTGCGCCCATCACGCGCGAGTACGCGGACCAGATCGGGGCCGAGGGATTCGCCCCTGACTGCGCATCCGCGGTCATCGAGGCCGAGCGGCTCGTCAAAGCCTGATTCATCTCTACAGGAGGCACAGGATGGCAGACTCCCTGAGGCAGCGCTTCCTCGACATCTGCCGCTTCAAGCGAAGCGGCGACCTCTGCCTGCTCGCACCGTGGCTCAACGACTTCTGGATGGAGACGCCGGACGTCTGGGTCAGCAAAGGAGCGCCGGCCGAGCTGGCCGACCCCCACACGCTGCGCGACTACTTCCAGTTCGAGCGTATCCGCGTGCTGCGCGAAGTCCAGACCGGCCTCTACATGGACAAGCGTCTCGACGTGCTCGGCCGGAACTACGTGTACTCGATTCCACCCATCATCCCGACCTACGAGGTGCGGATGCTGGGCGAAGACGAACACACCCTGTCGCTCATCAACGAGGGCGGACAGACGGTGCGCATCGACAAGCGTGACCCGCAGAAGATGCCCATGTACCTCGGTCACCCCGTGAAGGACCGGGCCACCTGGCAGGAGTACAAGACGCGGCTCAATCCCCTCTCACCCGAGCGCTTCCCGGCCGATTGGGAGGCGTACGCGGCACGGATGAACGCCAAGGAGGAGCCGCTGCTCCTCAACGTCGGCAGCTTCTTCGGTTTCCTGCGAGAGTGGATGGGACTGGAACCGCTGCTGTTCGCCCTGCACGATGAACCCGCCATGATTGAGGACATGATGGACACCCTCTGCGCGATGGAGATGGTGTGCATCACGAAGGCGCTCGGGAAGGTGCGCGTCGACGGCGCCATGTTCTGGGAGGACATGGCGTTCAAGACCGGGCCCCTTATTTCACCTAAGATGTTCCGCCAGTTCATGATGCCGCGCTACAAGAGGATAACCGACCTGCTGCGCTCGAAAGGCGTCGACATTATCTTCGTCGACAGCGACGGCAACCTGAACCAGCTCATCCCGCTCTGGATAGAGAGCGGCATCAACTTCTTCTGGCCGCTCGAGTGTGCAGCGGGCAACGACGCCGTTGCCCTGCGTAAGAAGTACGGGCACGATGCCATCCTCGGCGGGAACATCGACAAGCGCATCCTGCTGAAAGACAGGGACGCCATCCGCGAAGAGGTGATGACGAAGATACCGTACCTTCTGGAGACGAGCGGCTACTTCCCGTCGGTCGACCACTTCGTGCCGCCCGACGTCCCATTCGAGAACTTCGTCTACTTCATCAACACAATGCGAGAGGTGGCGGGGCTTCCGCCCATCAAGGGTTCGAAGGCGTAGCCGGGTATCGCTTCAGAGCCTCGAGCATCGCGTACATGCGGGCGTAGGCATCGCCGGCGGTGCGGCTGCATTCCGTCAGTCCGCTGCCCAACTCTTTCAGCTCGGAGACAAGAGCGGCGCGGTCTCCGTCAGCCACCAGCCGGGCGAAGTGCGCCGCGCTCTCCTGAAGCGCCGCGGCCACCGAAGGAGCCGCCGGCATGCCCGCGAGCAGCGTGCCGTAGAGCTCGCTGCCGCCGCACACCATGCTCTCCGTGAGCGCCATCAGGACCTCGAGCGACGTCCCGCTCGCGTCCCGGGCCTGGACGAGCCGCCCGGAGGACAGGATGGTCCTCGCGACAATCGCAACCGCAAGCGCGGGGAGTCCCAGGACGACCGACATCAGGGCGTCGTGCTCCACGGGCTCCATCCATGTCACGTGCGCACCAAGCGGCGCGATGTACGCCCGCACTCTCTCCGCCAGCGCGGCGGCCGCCGGTCCCGCGGGCACGAGTATCACGTTGTGGCCGGCAAACCCCTCCGCGCCCGGCCCGAACATCGGGTGCACGCCCAGGAAGCACGCTCCCGGTATGTGCGCGTCAGCAGAGGCTTGAGGCGCCACCTTCAGCGAGCTCAGGTCGATGACCGGCTGTGACGTCCTCACATACGGAGCCAGCTCGCGCAGCACGTCGTCGACGACGTTCAGCGGCACGGAGACGATGACCGCGTCCGCGTCGCGCACGCCGTCGTATCCGCTCACCGTGCAGCGCTCCAGGCTGAGCGCCAGCCGTTCCACCGGCTCGCGCCGCCTGCCGACCAGCACAAGGTCGTGCCCGTGCCGCTGCAGCAAGGCAGCAAACCAGCTTCCCATCTTGCCTGCCGCGCCGACGATTGCGATCCTCACAGCGTCTTCCACACCGGCTTCGCCTTCTGGTACGAGCCGAGGACGCGGAGGAAGAGGCAGTGCGGAGCCATCTCCTCCAGCGCCTGGGCGAAGTGCGGGTCCTTGTGATGCCCCTCGAAATCAAGGTAGAAGTTGTACTCCCACGGCTTCTGGCGCGTGGGCCGGGACTCGATCTTGGTGAGGTTGAGCCGTCGTTCGGCGAGCACGCGCAGCGCCTCGTACAGTGCCCCCGGCTCGTGCTTCACGGAGAACACGATGGACGTCTTGTCCTCTCCCGACGGCGGCATGTTGCGTTTCGAGAGGATGAAGAACCTCGTGTAGTTGTTCTGGCTGTCCTCAATGCCTGATGCGATGATGTGCATGCCGTACAGTTCGGCGGCGCGCGAACTCGCGACGGCTGCTGCATCCATCAGGCCCTGGTCGCGCAGCATCTTCACGCTGCCGGCCGTGTCATACGTGGGAACGAGCTCGCACCCGAGGTGGGATAGGAAGGCGCGACACTGACCCAGCGCCTGGGGGTGCGAGAAGACGCGGTGCACCTGTCCCATCGCCACACCCGGCGCGGCGATGAGGCAGTGGACGATGCGCAGCGCTGTCTCGCCGCAAACGCGGACATCGTGTTCGAGGAAGAGGTCATAGACGCGGCTGATACTGCCTTCCGACGAGTTCTCCACCGGCACGATGCCGAACCGCGTACGGTCCTCCGCAACCGACGTGAACACCGCATCGAAGCTCTCGCACGGGAGCGCAGCCGCCGCCCTCCCGAAGTACACGAGTGCGGCCTCCTCGCTGAAGGCTCCGGGCTCTCCCTGAAATGCGACCGTCGTGCGCTGCACGGCCTTGGTCGCATCCATGATGCGCTCGTAGATGCGCTCCATGTCGTGCGCATCGACTCCGAGGGCCGTGGCGCGCGCCCGCACGCGCTCGAGCACCTTGTGCTCGCGCGCCGCGTCCAGCACCGGCAGCCCGGCCCTTTCCTTCTCCTCGCCAATCATCTGCGAGACCTGCACACGCTCCGCCAGCAGCCGTACCAGGTCTTCATCCAGGGCATCTATCTTCCGTCTCAGTTCATCAGTACTCATCTCGTCTACACTCATCTCACTACCTGCTGAATCGCTCCGCACCGCAGACCGAGGTCGCACAGCGCTATCGCCACCATCGCCTCCACAACTACGACCGCCCGCGGCACGATGCACGCGTCGTGCCTGCCTGCGATGGTGAGCTCCGTGTCCGTTCCGGATTCGAGGTTCACCGTCTTCTGCGCACGCGATATCGACGGGGTCGGCTTGAAGCCGGCCCGCACTACGAGAGGCATCCCCGTCGTGAGGCCTCCAAGCACACCACCCGCATCGTTCTTCGTCGTGACAACGCGCTCATGCAGCATCGCAAACGGGTCATTTGCAGCGGAGCCCCGCATCCTGCTCAAGGCGAAGCCCGCGCCGAACTCCACGGCCTTGACGGCGGGGATGGAGTAGAGCGCCCGCGCAACCTCGCTCTCGACTCCCGCGAACACCGGCTCACCCATGCCCGGGGGCAGGCCCAGGGCCACGCACTCCACCACTCCTCCCACGCTGTCGCCCGCTGCCTGCGCCGCCTTGATAGCCTCAACCATGGCATCAGCCGCAGCGCCGTCGCAGCACGACAGGGCATTGGCCCGGTGTCTGTCCGGCACATCCTCGGGAGCGCAAGGGGGCGCCTCCACGGCTCCAATAGCGACCGTGTGGGCGCAGACTTCGACGTTCACCGTGCGCAGGACCGTCCTCGCGATGGCGCCCGCCATGACGAATCCCGCGGTGATGCGGCCCGAGAACCGTCCGCCGCCGGCGGGGTCGTTCCAGCCGCCGTACCTGACGCCGGCCGGATAGTCCGCATGGCCCGGGCGCGGCGTCACCGCGAGGCGCTCGTAGGCGCTGGAGTCCTGACTCGTGTTATCAACCACCATGCATATCGGAGCACCTGTCGTGCGCCCGCGGTACAGGCCGGAGAGCACGCGAACGCGGTCGGGCTCACGCCTCGGCGTGGCGCCGGGCTGGCCCGACGAACTCCGCCTGTCCAGGTCGGACTGCACCACGCCCGCATCCAGCGCGAGGCCGGCGGGACAGCCGTCCACGACCACGCCGATGCACGGCCCGTGGCTCTCGCCGAAGCTCGTCACCCGGAACAGCACGCCAAGGCTATTGCTCATCGGATTCCACCCTCACGCCCAGCAGTGCCACATCGTGCCAGAACTGTGGGTACGTCTTCGCCACGCATCCGGCGTTCTCCACTGTCACGTCACCGATGGCCGCTCCCAGCGCGCAGAACGCCATGGCGATGCGATGGTCTCCAGCAGACGATACTACAGCGCCATGGCCGGCGCCACCCTTCACACGCATCTCGTCCTCGCCGGCCTCGGACTGGATGCCAAGCCGCCGCAGCCCCTCAAGCATCGCGGCCACTCGGTCGGACTCTTTCTCCCGCGCCCTTCCGATGCCGGTCAGGGTCGTCGTCCCTTCCGCCCGGGCCGCCAGTGCCGCAGCGGCTGGCAGCAGGTCGATGCACTCCGAGAGGTCAAAGGTCACAGCCCGCAACGCGGACCTCCGCACGGTCACCGATGCGCCTTCCACGGAGACGGCGGCCCCCATGCGTTGCAGCAGCATCAGCATGGCCGCGTCAGCCTGCAGGCTCGCCGGCGCCAGGTTGGATACCATCACCTCGCCCGCGAGCGCGCCAAGGGCGAGCAGCGCCGAAGCAGCCGACCAGTCGCCTTCGACTCGGTATCGAGTTGCGCGATAGCCGCCGCCGGGCGTTGCATACGAGCGCCCGTCCGCCGAGACACGCACCTCGACACCGAACTCGCACATGCATGCAATCGTCATCGACACATAGCGCCGCGACACGAGCGGAGTGGACACCTCGATGGACAGCCCCTCGCGGAGGCGGGGGCCGGACAGCAGCAGCGCCGAGAGGAACTGAGAGCTGGTGTCGCCACGCAGCGTGACCCTCCCGGACGTCAGCCGCCGGCCCGAGACAACTGCTCTGCCGGCCGCCGCATCGAACTCGCACTCGACTCCCAGTTGCCGCAGCGAGTCGAGCAGCGGCGCAACCGGCCGGCGCGCCAGCGAAGGCGCACACAGCAGCGTCGTGCTTCCCGGGATAGTAGCCGCCAGCGCCAGCATGAACCTGAACGTTGCCCCGGATTCGCGGCATTGCAGCGCGTCAGCGGGATGCAGGTTGCCGCCCCGCACGATTACAGTTCCCGGTTGCCGGGAAGCGGAAGCCCCCAGCGCTTCGAGGCACTCGAACGCCGCCCCGGTGTCGTCCGCGACGAGCACATCCTCAATGGCGCTTTCGCCGCGAGCGATGGACGCACAGACGGCAGCCCGGATGCTGTAGCTCTTAGAGCCGGGAACAGCCACCTTGCCGGACGGCTCACTCCTCTCGATGTGTACGTTCATATTGTCTCAGCAGTCGCTCGATATCCGCCGCCACCGCCTGGGGTGACAGCACCGACGTGTCGACGACCAGCTCCGCAGCGGCACGATAGGCAGGCATCCGCTGCTCCATGAGCTTCAGCACGCGGGTTTCTCGGTCTTCGCCGCTGAGCAGCGGCCGCACGTCCGAAGGAGGTCCAAGTCGCTGCAGGACCTTCTCGGGCGACACGTCCAGGTAGACCACCACCGCACCCCCCCGCAGCAGTTTCACGTTCGAGGGCCTCAACACCACGCCGCCGCCGCAGGCGATGACGGCGTCGCCCCTGGTCGAGACCTCAGATACCACCTCCGCCTCAAGCTCCCTGAACCGTTCTTCGCCCCAGCTACTGAACACCTGCGCGACCGATAGCCCCGTCCTCTCCTCCACGAGCGCATCAGTCTCGACGAACGTCTTGCACAGCCGCTCCGCCAGCAGTCGACCCACGGTCGACTTCCCGGCGCACATGAAGCCCACGAGGGCGATGCTAGTGCGCGGCACGCGCAAGCTCCTCACGCACGGCCGACCTCATGACTTCGACAGGCGCCGGAACGCCCGTCCACAGCTCAAATGCCAGGGCTCCCTGCCCGACCAGCATCTCAACACCGCTGATGGCCCGGGCGCCGCACTCCCGCGCCTGCCGCAGCAGCATCGTCTCGGGCGGGTTGTAGACGATATCGCACACGGTGAGGTCACGCCGCAGGTGCTCCGCTCCTACGGGTGACGCGTCAGTGTGCGGGTGCATCCCGACCGTCGTGGTGTTGACGAGGAGCGACGCCCCGCGCAACGCGACAGCCAGGCTCTCTTCGTCGAGGCTGCCATGGTCCACAGCACGGTCGGCATTTCGCGACACGTCGGCAGCCAGCGCCGCCGCCCGGCCGGCGTCACGGTTCAGCACCGTGACCGCGGCGCCGCCATCGACGAGCGCCATCGTGACCGCTCGTGACGCACCGCCGGCGCCCACCACAACCACGCGCATGCCGCGAACATCGACGCCACCCCCCTCCAGTCCGCGCATGAAGCCTGCGGCGTCGGTGTTGTGGCCCCGCAGCACGCCGGCGTCGTTGACGATGGTGTTCACCGCCCCGATGCGCAAAGCGCGCGGGTCCACCCAGTCGAGAAACGGGATGATGTCCACCTTGTGCGGCACAGTCACGTTGAGGCCGCGGATGCCCATCTCCCTCATGGCATCAGTGCAGGCACGCGCCGAGCCGCGAGACAGTCGGAATGGGACGTACACATAGTCGAGGCGCGTGACACTGAAGGCCGAGTTCTGCATCGCGGGCGACATCGAGTGCTCGACGGGATCGCCGACGATGCCGCAGACAAGGGTGCTACCGGAGATGCGCACTCGCGCACGCCCCCAGTGCCTCGTAGATTTCGTGCAGCTCGGTCACGGTGAGTTGGCCGGGCGCGGCTTCGTGGCCCGCGGCGAGCGACGCATACGTGAATGCCGAGCCAGCCAGCGGCCCGAGCACGCGGCTCGTTATCCCCAGAGGCCCCATGGCAAACGTGACCAGAGACTGGTCCGCGAACCGCCTCGCGAGATTGAGCACAACCACATTATCGGCTGCGCGTGCAGCCGTTGTCACCACCTTGCAGATGTCCGCTCCCATCCGGCGCTCCCGGTCCACGAGCAGCGCGAGGTCCTCTTCGCCGCACGTACGAGAGAAGTCGTGGTGCGATACGAGCACGTGAGCCATGCCCTTCACGTCGGCAACGAGCGTCGCCGCGCCGGGGGCAGCCAGCTCGACATCGACTATCGCCGCCCCCAATCCGACCGCCCTCCTCAACACCTCGAACCGCTCACCTTCCGACTGGTCGCACGCCCCACCTTCAGCCGCCATGCGGTTGCAGGCTATCCAGGGGCGAGGCAGTCCGGCGACAACGCGGGGCCATTCCCGGCCGATGAGGTCGATGCGGACTTCATACAGCGCCACCAGGTCGCGCGCCGCGTGAGCGGCGGCTACGTCTCCGGCGGAGGTGATGCAGGCACAGATGTCAGGCGACGGCATGGGACGTTTGCAGTACCTCCTCTACGAGCTGAGCCGGGACATCGTCCCTCACGACGACCTCGCCGATACGGGTCGGCAGCACAAATCGCAGGCGCCCCTTCAGCAGCTTCTTGTCGCGCCCCATGGCGGTCGCCACTGCCCTGAGGTCCATCCCCTCGGGGATGGCGACCGGCAGTCCCGCCCGCAGCAGCAGGTCCCGCAGTCGTTCCACGTGGATTGACTCACATAGCCCCATGGCGGCGGCCATGCGCGCCGCGGCGACCATGCCCACGGCGACCGCCTCACCGTGGCAAAGCGCGAACGCAGACGCTGACTCGACGCCGTGGCCCACCGTGTGGCCGTAGTTGAGTATGTTCCGTATGCCCTGGTCCCGTTCATCCTCCTGTACCACGGCCGACTTGATGCCGGCGGTGACGGCAACGACCTTCTCCAGGACCGCGTCGTCGCGCTCCTTGACCCGGTCCATCTCCGTCTCGAGGTACTGGAAGAACCCCTCGTCCCTGATGGCCGCGCTCTTGATGACCTCGGCAAGGCCGTTGCGGAACTCGCGCTCCGGCAGGCTGGCGAGCGCCGACGTGTCGGCGACAATGGCTGACGGCTGGTGGAACGCTCCGACGTTGTTCTTGAGCATGCCGTGGTTCACCGCGACCTTGCCCCCGATGCTGCTGTCCACCTGGGCCAAGAGCGTCGTGGGCACGTGCACCAGCGGCAGACCGCGGAAGTAGGTGGCTGCCACGAAGCCGGTCAGGTCGCCGACGACTCCTCCGCCCAGGGCGACGAGCGGCGTCCCGCGCTCGGCGCCAAGCTCGTTCAGACGTCCGTACAGCATGCCCGCCGTTTCGAGCGATTTCATGCTCTCGCCGGGAGGAATGACGATGCAGGCCGGCTGAAACCCGGCCTCGCGCAGCATCACATCCACCTGGCGGCCGTAGAGGCCGTTGACGGTCTCATCGGTCACGACCACGACGGTTCCCGAGAAGCCAAGCCGGTCGAGTTCATCGCCGAGCAGCCTGAGAGCGCCTGCTCCAACGCTCAGCCGGTACAGGTTCCCGGAACACCAGACGTGGGTCGTTCTCATGCTCTCGGCTTCCTCACCATCTTGTGGACCCTGCGACAGGCATCGATGATGTCCTTCAACTCGTCGGGCGTCACCATCTGCGGTCCGTCCACGAGCGCCTCCGAAGGATTGTAGTGCGACTCAATCATCAGGCCGTCGGCCCCGGCGGCGATTGCCGCACAGCTCATGTCGAAGATGAGGTCCCTGCGTCCCGTGCCGTGGCTCGGGTCTACGATGACGGGAAGGTACGTCTCGTTGTGAATCACGGGCACCGCCGCGAGGTCCAGCGTGTACCGGGTGTAGCTCTTGCCCTTGCCCATCGGCACGATGCCCCGCTCGCAGAGGATGATGTCCTTGTTGCCCTCCGCGGCGATGTACTCGCTGAACGAGAGCAGCTCCTCGATGCTTGCGCCGAAGTGGCGCTTCAACAGCACCGGTTTGTGCTGCCGGGCCACCGCCACCAGCAGGTCCTGGTCGTACATGTTCCGCGCGCCGATGTGCATTATGTCGACATACTTCGCCACCAGCTCAACCATCGATTCCCCCCGCACCTCGGTGACCACCGGCATGTCGAATGCGTTCCCGGCCTCCTTGAGCCAGTTGAGCGCTTCCTCGGCGCCTTCCACGCTGGCAGCGCCCAACCCCTGAAATGCGTGCACGGAACTCCTCGGTTTGAAGACGCCTCCACGGAGGACGTGCGCTCCGGCCTTCTTGACCTCTTCAGCGATGCGCATGAGCTGCGGGCGACTTTCCACCGCGCACGGGCCGGCGATGATGACGGGCTCGCCGTTTCCCATGTGCACGTGGCCGATGTTCACCGTCTTGTGGGCTCCGGGCTCACCGAAGAACCGCGCATACTCCCGGCTGATGAGTTTGTACGGCGTCTCAACCATCGTGGCTTCTTTGACGCCGGGAAACGTGGCAAGTCGGTCAAACGGGAGCTTGCGCTCATCCCCGACCGGCCCTATGACGGTCATGTAGTCGCCGCGCGAAACGTCGGCCCGCAGTCCGCTTCGCTCTATCTCGGCGACTACCCTTCGGATGTCTTCATCCGTGGCATCGGTCTTCATGATAATCATCGACTCTCTCCTTCATTCGTGCCCGCTCAGACTCTCACACAAAAAGAAAGGACCCTCCGCCGGGAGGGTCCTTCTCTTGTTCTCGTGACTGCTACGTTGTGCTACATGACAAGACCGCTCCCGGGCGTACGGGTCCGATAAAAGTACCAGTAATAGCCGAACGAAACCCGGAAGACGTTCATATCACTCAGTCAGGAATCAACCTGTGGCGGGATTGTAGAGGCACGTTCACTGCCTTGTCAAGCCCTGACAGGCGGAACCCGCCGGAGCCCGAGCGGTGGCCGCGTTGCCCGGCGGCCGCTCCACCCACAGAATCGCCGGGCCGCGGCGGGCTGACCGAGTTCCTTGACCGGCACGAAGGAATCGCATAGGCTATGCAGCGCACTGCCATCGAGTGCGGCGGGCGACGAAAACCACCCCCGCCGGCCGGGCGGCGGTGGCCATTCCTCCGTGCAGTCTCAACCATGAATACCGAGCAGGAACTCGTCCCGTATCGACCGGTCGCGCCCACGCTGCTGACCCTTGGCGTGTTCGATGGAGTCCATCTGGGGCACCTCTCGCTGATACGAACGCTCAACGAGCGCGCCCGCGCGCTGAACCTCCAGGCCGGCGTCGTCACCTTCACACCGCACCCCTACGAAGTGCTTCACCCGGGCGAGAAGCTGCCGCTCCTCGCCGGCATCGAGGAGCGCGTGAGGCTCATCCGCGAGGCGGGCGTTTCGCTCATCGTGCCTCTCACCTTCACACGGGAGATGAGCCAGTCCGGGCCGGAGCAGTTCGTCCGGCTGCTCACCGGTTTTCTGAGGATGTCGGGGCTGCTCCTCGGGCCGGATTTCGCGCTGGGGAAGGACCGCGCCGGCACGTTGCAGACCCTCAAGGCGCTTGGGAAGCGCATGAGCTTCAGCGTGGAAGCGGTCGCACCGTTCCTCCTCGGGGGCGAGGTCGTGAGCAGCACCGCCATACGCACGGCGCTGGCGCAGGGTGACCTCGACAGAGCCACCCGGTTCCTGGGTCGCCGCTTCAGCGTGACGGGCGCCGTGACATCCACCAGCCGGCGGGGGGCGTCGCTCGGCTTCCCGACCGCCAACCTCGCAGTGGACCCGGGACGGGCGTTGCCGGGCGATGGGGTTTATGTTACCATCGCCCACGTTCACGGGGAGCGGCATGCCTCTGTCACGAACATCGGCCACCGCCCCACGTTCCGCGAGACAGAGCGCGTGGTGGAGACCCACATCCTCGATTTCCACGGGTGTCTCTACGGAGATAGCCTCACGGTTGAGTTCGCGGCCAGGCTTCGAGACGAAACGCCCTTCCCCGACCGTGAACACCTGGTAGCGCAGATAGAGCAGGATGTGGCCGCCGCCAGGCGCATCCTTGGAGCGAACGAATGAGTGACATCAAAGTGACCCTCCTGCGGGACGTGCCGCCGGCGAAACGCGACTTCCTCCTCCGGCGCGCCGTTGCCGAGATAATCCCCGAGTCCGAGTTCATCGCCCTTCTCAACCGCGGGACTCCCGCCAGACTCAAGGAGGGCTTCGACCCCAGTTCCCCCGACATCCACCTTGGCCACGTGGTCGGTCTGCGCAAGCTGCGCCAGTTGCAGGAGCTGGGGCACCAGGTCGTTCTCATCGTGGGCAACTGGACCGCTCGCATCGGCGACCCCAGCGGTCAGTCGGCCACACGGCCGATGCTGACCGAGGCCCAGATCGAGCACAACGCGAAGACCTACATGGACCAGTTCTTCAAGGTCGTCGACAAGAGCCGCACCGAGGTCCGCTGGCAGACCGAGTGGTTCTCCAAGTTCACGCTGGACACCGTCATCAGGCTGACGGCGAAGTTCACCGTCGCCCAGATTCTGGCGCGGGAGGACTTCGCCAAGCGTATGAGCACCAACACCCCCGTCTCGCTCTGCGAAACCATGTATCCCCTCCTCCAGGCGTATGACTCGGTCGCCATCGAAGCCGACGTGGAGTTCGGGGGCACCGACCAGAAGTTCAACTGCCTGCTCGGACGGGAGCTGCAGCAGATGATGGGGCAGCGGCCCCAGCAGGTATTCTTCACGCCGATACTCATCGGGACGGACGGCAAGACCAAGATGAGCAAGAGCCTCGGGAACTACATCGGCGTTGCCGAACCGCCGGAGCAGATGTACGGGAAGGTCATGTCGCTCGCCGACGACCTCATAGTCGACTACTTCGAACTCGTCACCGACACCTCCGACGCGGAGCTGGCGGAGATGAAGCACGCATTCGCGTCCGGCACGGCAAACCCGATGTTGCTGAAGAAGCGCCTCGCGCGGGACATCACCACGCAGTTCCACGGGCCGGATGCCGGCGCGCAGGCTGAGGACCACTTCACCAGGGTGCACCAGCAGCGCGAGTTGCCTCAGGACGTTCCCGAGTTGTCCGTGCAGGGCACAGCCGAGGGCGACGGGCTGTTCCGGGTGGACCTGAGCCGGCCCCTCGTCGCCGGTGGATTCGTGAAGAGCGCCGCGGAGCTGAAGCGGCTCGTCGCCCAGCATGCCGTCGAGGTGGACGGGGCAAAGATAGACGAACTCAGCGCTCTCGTCCGCGACGGCACCGTTGTCAAGGTCGGCAGACACACCTTCGTCCGAGTACGCATCGCGTGAGCGTGCGGGCAGTACCGCACGCCGTACACGCGTATGTGACTGCATAGGCCGTGAGGGCCCTCGCGGCGGACCTGCCGCGAGTTGCAGGGGAGGATAGAAGTGAAGGTGCTGGTAGCTGACCCCATCGCTGACGAAGGAGTCGCCAGGCTCCGACAGGCTGCCGAGGTCGACGTCAAGACCAAGCTCTCCGTCGCGGAACTCTGCACTGAGGTGCAGCACTACGACGCCCTCGTCGTCAGAAGCCAGACGAAAGTCACCGCCGATGTCATCGAGCATGGCCGGAACCTGCGGGTCATCGGTCGCGCGGGCGTTGGCGTGGACAACATCGACGTCGAGGCGGCCACGCGCTGCGGCATCGTCGTCGTCAACGCGCCATCGGGCAACACCGTATCTGCCGCCGAGCACACGATGGCTCTCATGCTGGCTCTTGCTCGCAACGTGACACTGGCGGACGCCGACATGCGGAAGGGCGGCTGGTCCCGCGGCAAGCTCATGGGCAGCGAACTGCGCAACAAGACGCTCGGCATCGTGGGCCTCGGGAACATCGGCACACAGGTGGCAGTGAGAGCCCAGGCGTTCGAGATGCGCACCATCGCGTATGACCCCTTCGTGTCACCCGAGTACGCCCGTACCTTCAAGGTCACCGTGGTCTCCCTTGAGGAGCTCTTGAGCGAGGCCGACTTCGTCACCCTGCACATCCCTCTCTCGCCCGCCACGAAGAATCTCATCGGTCCGGTACAGCTGGCGCGGATGAAGCCGACAGCTCGCCTCATCAACTGTGCGCGCGGCGGCCTCGCCGACGAGGCCGCGGTCGCCGCCGCCCTCACTCAGGGGACTCTGGCGGGAGCAGCGTTCGATGTCTTTACGGAGGAGCCGCCAACCGGCAATCCCCTGCTGACCGCCCCCCGGTCGGTCCTCACGCCCCATCTTGGCGCATCAACCTTCGAGGCACAGACGAACGTATCCATCGACATCGCCGACCAGGTACTCACAGTCCTGCAGGGGCGCATGAGCAAGTACGCCGTGAACGCCCCCCACGCGTCTCCGGAAACGCTCCCCTTCCTGCGGATGGGCAACGCCGTGGGCAGCTTCGCCGCGCAACTGCTTGACGGCCAGCTGCAGAAGGTCGCGGTTCGCTACTGCGGCGAGCTTGCGAACGCCGACTGCGCGCCGGTCAAGGCGGCGGTCGTCAGCGGGCTGCTCAGCAGGTTCACCGAGGAGCGCGTGAACCTCGTCAACGCGGAACTCGTCGCCCAGCAACGCGGCTTGCGCGTCGTCGAAGAGACGGACTCCCGCTGCGACCACTACTCGCACCTGCTCACTCTCACGCTCGAGACCGACGCCGGGCGGACATCCGTGTCGGGAACGGTGAGGGATGGGCAGACGCGCATCGTTCAGGTGAACGACTTCTGGATGGACCTTAACCTCGCGGAAGGGCACTTCCTGCTGTGCGACCACGTCGATGGGCCGGGGCTGGTGGGAGCGATAGGCACCGTGCTGGGAAAGGCGGACATCAACATCAGCTCGATGCACCTGAGCAGACTCGCGCCCAGGGGCAAGGCACTGCTCATCATGGCGCTTGACACACCTCTCGGCGAGGCGCAGCGACGGTCGATACTTGCGATTCCGAACGTCCACACGGCGAAGACGGTCAGCCCGTACGAGCCGGCCTTCTAGTCGAGGGGATACGCGACGAGACCCGTCGGGGGCTTGGGGTAGAAGTACGTCGACTTCCGCGGCATCCGCTCCTGCTGGTCGGCAATCTTCTTCACCAGCATCGGATGCGCTGGAGTCAGCAGGAACGCCATCTGGGCCCGACCACTCTGAACGAGGTCGACCACCGCCTCCACATCGGGGCTGTATGTCACGCCCTCGCCGTCGGGATTCACACGCAGCACCTTCGCCATGACCACGTGGTTGAGGATGCTCACGTTGAACGTGCGATACTCGCTCGAGTGTTCGCCCGGGACTTCGGCGCCGAGGTCGACGCCCGGCCGCTTTCGCAGTTCCGCCAGCATGCCTTGCCGCAGGCCCGCCACGGCCATGAGCGCCATCTCGCCGACCGGTGCGCTCCGCGCCAGGGCGGTGCCCACGGGAACGTAGTCGATGGAGAAGTAGCGGCTCAACCCGGCTTCAATCTCAGCAACACCCGGCATCTCGAGGCCGGTGAGCACGCGGTACACGGGCGAGATGAACAACCCGGGGTCGGAGAACGCAGTCAGTGTCATCGCGATGTAGTCCCACGCTTGCCCGTGCGGGACAACACCGGATTCCGCGCTGCGGCGCTCCTGCTGATACACGAGCGCCGTCTCGTAGCGATGATGGCCGTCCGCGATGTAGATTGACTCTCCGGCAAAGGCAGCGCCGATCCGCGCGATGATGGCGGGGTCCCGCACCGCCCTGAAGCGATGCCGGTCCACCATCTCCTCCACATCCACGTACGAGATCCCGTCAACCGCTTCTTCCAGCAGCTTGCTGATGCCGCCTTCCCTGTCCTCGTAGAGTCCGATGGGCCCGCTGAAGCTGACATGGCAGGCCCTCATGAGTTCCAGCCGGTCCTGCTTCGCCTTCGTTCCCGTCAACTCGTGGGGATACACGCCTCCGTACCACGGACGGAGTCCAACGCGAGCGAAGAGACCGCGGCGCACGTGGCGCCTGCCGCGGAACACGAACGAGTGGTCGTGCACGTAGAGAGCCGGCGAAGCATCCTGCTTGAGCACACCCTGCGCCATCCACTCACGGAACAGCCGGGCAGCCAGCACATATCTTTCAGTGTCGTCGGTGGACTCTCCGGCCGGAGGCAGGGGATACTCGAGCCGGATCATGTTGTGCGGGCTGCGGGCGTAGAGCTCAAGTCGCTGGCGGTCGGAGATGATGTCGTACGGAGGGCAGAGGAGCGACGACAGACCACCGGCCCGATCGGCATCGTACCTGATGCCGCGGAACGGCTGGACTTCAGTTGGCTTGCCCGGCTCTGACATCTCGGTTTGCGTAGCTAGAAGTCGTGGAACGGATGCGGGGGGAAACAGAAAGCGCCTGCCGCGGTCCGCCGCGGCGCTAGGCTGCGCCGAGAAGCTCGGACACGACGTCGCTCACGTCCTTGCCGTCGGCTTTGCCCTTTACCAGCGGCATGAGCTTCGACATGACGCGTCCCTTGTCTTTGGGGCCACTGGCCCCGGTGGCGGCGATAGCCTCACGCGCGGCAACCAGAATCGCTTCCCTGCTCATCAGCTCCGGGAGGTACTCGTTTATGACCGCGAGGGCCGCCTCTTCTTCAGCCACAAGGTCGGGGCGCTTGCCGGCCTGGAAAGCATCGATGCTCTCCTTCCGGCGCTTGGCCTCGCGTCTGAGAACCTCTACGGTCTCGCTCTCGTCGAGAAGGTGCATGCACGCCTTCTCGCCGTTCTTGCACTCTGCGAGAAGAACGCGAATGATCGACAACCTGGGAGCGTCGTGCCCCCGGAGCGCGACCTTGAGGTCATCCCGGAGTTTTTCCTGCAAGCCCATGGTACAGGCTAGCGCGAGCTCTTGCGCCTCTTGACGGCTTCCTTCTTCTTCCTGAGCGCGCTCGGCTTTTCAAAGAACCTGCGCCTCCGAACCTCGGCAAGGATCCTGTCCTGCTCCACCTGCTTGCCGAAGCGGCGCAGCATGCTCTCGAAACTCTCACCGGAACCCAGTCTTACATTAGCCATAAGCAGCGTATTGTACCGAGAGCACACGAAGCATGTCAACAAGCTATCGGTCGTAACTGCGGCACTCGGCACGAACAATGGCCGCGGGAGCAGGCGAACCGGCGGGCATCGGCATCTCGTCGCGACACCGCTGCCGGAGGTGCACGCCGCGGGCCCTCCGTCAGCCGGCGCAGCGCACTGTCGCGGCCGCCTCACACACGGAGTCGACGACGTAGCGGGCCTGCGCCTCACTGACGAGCGGACACATGGGCAGAGAAAGCACCTCGTCCTGGGCCCGCTCGGACTCGACGAAGCTGCCCGGCTTGTATCCGAGGTTGCGGTACACCTGCTGCAGGTGGAGGGAGACCGGGTAGTACACGGCGGTGGCGACGCCCCTCTCCTTTAAGTCCTGCGCCAGCGCTTCCCGGCGGGCTTTCCCTCCCTGGACGCGTACGGTGTAGTAGTTGAAGATGTGGTCGGCGCCCGTCACAACCTCCGGAGCCGCGATACCCGGGGCCGACAGGAGACCATCGCCATACAGTGCCGCGAGCGACTTCCGTGCGCGCAGCCAGTCATCGAGATGGCCCAGCTTCACCCTGAGCACAGCCGCCTGTAACGAGTCCAGCCTGCTGTTGAAGCCATTGACCAGGTGGTAGTACTTCGTGCGTGCGCCATGGTTGCGGAGGATGCGCACGCGTTCAGCCACTTCGCCCGAGCCGGTGACCACCATGCCGCCATCGCCCAGGGCGCCGAGCACCTTGCTCGGGAAGAAGCTGAGGCAGCCGGCATCGCCGAACGAACCGACCACCTGTCCGTTCCATCGAGCCCCCAGCGCCTGGGCGCAGTCCTCGATGACTCTCAGGTCGTGCGCGCGCGCAAGCTCCATCAGTCGCGTCATGTCGCACGCCTGGCCGTACAGGTGCACCGGGAGAATCGCCTTCGTGCGTGGTCCGATTCGCCCTTCAACAAGTGAAACGTCCATGTTCCACGTGTGCGGCTCGATGTCGACGAACACGGGAGTGGCGCCGCATTTCACGATGGATTCGACTGTGGCGATGAACGTGAACGGCGTGGTGATGACCTCATCCCCGGCGCCGATGCCGCAGGCCATCAGCGCCAGTTCCAGGGCATCAGTGCCGGAGGCTACGCCGACGGCGTGCGGCACGCCGCAGTACGCGGCCACGGCTTTCTCGAACGATTCCACTTCGGGACCGAGGATGTAGTAGCCAGAGGACAGTACGCGCTGAACGGCCGGGTCGACCTCATCCCTGATGGAGGCATACAGTCCCGCGAGGTCAGTCAGAGGCACGTGCATGTGTGCGGTCATCGTGCTCCTCCAGAGGCGTCACTGAGCCGGAATCCGACAGGCGATAGCCTGCGCCGCAGGCCGGGCAGACGAGCGTGTTCCCTTCATGAGGCAGCCGCACACCGCAGGCGCACATCCAGCCCTGGACGGTCGCCGGATTACCGTACACGAGTGCGTAGTCCGGGACGTCGTGCGTCACGACAGCACCGGCCCCCACGAAGGCGTAGCGCCCGACCGAGTGACCGCACACCACCACGGCATTCGCACCGATGCTCGCGCCCCGGCCCACGGGCGTCGGTCGGTACTCGTGCTTCCTCGAGACGTGGCTGCGCGGGTTGATGACATTCGTGAAGACAGAGGATGGACCACAGAACACGTCGTCATCCAGCGTCACACCTTCGAACAACGACACGTTGTTCTCGACCTTCACGTTGTTGCCGATCTGTACGTTCCTGGCGACGAATACGTTCTGCCCGAGAACGCAGTCGCGGCCTATCGTCGCTCCGGGCATGACGTGGCAGAAATGCCATATGCGCGTCCCCGCACCGATGGTGACGGGCTGCTCCACGACGCTCGTCGGGTGCGCGTAGTAGTCCACCGCGGCAACGGAAGGGTGCACCACCGCTCCGCCCTGCTCCAGCGACTCCTGGCAGGCGGCCAGCACTCGCAAGACGTCGAGCGCGCGCCTGCCGTCGGACCGGGGCCGGCAGCGTTCTCGAATGCACCGCAGGAAATCGAGGCACTCAAGCCGCAGCGGCTCATCCGCGGCGTAGGCCACTGCCCGCGCCTCCCCTTTCACGGGGGTCGGCGCGTGGTTCACCCAGGCAACCTGATGGTCGTAGACCTTCAGCTTGTCGGTGGCATCCGTGTCGGCAAACTCCGCCATGCGCCTGTCGCCCACCACCACGAGTCGCTGTTCCTTGAACGGATGCAGCCAGCTCACGAAGATGTGGGCCCGCACGCCCGCGGCGAACTCCAGCGTGCTCAGCGTCACGTCCGCCACGCCATCGGTGAGGTACGTGCCGCCGTGGGCCGACACCGCCGTCGGAAGGCTCCCCCCAACGAGGCCGAGTATCGCGGCGATATCGTGGGGGGCGAAGCTCCAGAGTATGTTCTCCTCAGTGCGGAACTTGCCCAGGTTGAGACGGTTCGAGTAGATGTACTGCAGCTTGCCGAGGTCGCCGCGCTCCACCATCTCGCGCAGGGCGATGAGCGCCGGATGGTACTCCAGCAGGTGGCCGACCATGAGTATACGGCCCGATGCCTCGGCGAGGCTCACCAGTTCCTGACCTTCGTGGACGCGGAGTGCGAGCGGCTTCTCCACGAACACGTCCTTGCCGGCCAGCAGCGCCGCGCGGGCCATGGCGTAGTGCGCACGTGCCGGAGACGCCAGCACGACCGCCGCCACATCGCTGTTGCGGAGGACGCTCTCGTAGTCCGGCTCCACCGCAACCCCGGGCAGCGAGCGATACCGCTCAAGAACGCGCGGGTCGCTGTCACACACCGTGTGAAGAGCCTCAAGCTCGGCGAAGTTCCGGACGAGGTTCTTGCCCCAGTACCCGCCACCAATCACCGCCACATTGCGCGACTGCATCAGCACTCCTAGAGCGTGCGATAGGTGAAGCCCTGCCGTTCAGCCTCAACCGGGTCATACGCACGGCGCACATCGATGAGCACGGGTTCGGAGGTAGCCCTGGCTCGAAGGTCCGCCAGCGACATCTCACGGAACTCGCGATGCGCGACGGCCAGCACGAAACCATCGATGCCGCGTGCCTGGTCGAGCGAGTCGAGTATGGTGACACATTTCGGAACGCTCTCTCCCCGCACGTAGGGATCGCAGGCGAGCACGCTGACTCCATACTCGGCAAGCTCCTCCGCGAGGTGGAACGAAGGTGATTCGCGCGTGTCCGGCACGTCTTCCTTGTACGTCAGCCCCATGATGAGCACACGGGCGCCGCGCACGACCTTGCCTACCCGTATCAGGCCCTTGACGGTCATCTCGGCCACGTGCTTGGGCATCGAGTCGTTGATGGCCCGCCCCGCGGTGATGACCTGCGAATGGTACCCCAGCTCTTGAGCACGAAACACGAGGTAGTACGGGTCAACCGGGATGCAGTGGCCGCCGACCATGCCCGGGGCGTAGCGATGGAAGTTCCACTTCGTGGCGGCGGCGTCGAGCACCGCCTCCGTGTCGATACCCATGCGGGAGAAGATGAGCGACAGCTCGTTCACAAGGGCGATGTTGAGGTCCCGTTGCACGTTCTCAATGACCTTGGATGCCTCAGCGGTCTTGATATCGCGCGCCCGGAAGACACTGCCCGCGATGAGCCCGTAGAGGGCGGCCACCTGGTCCGCCGTCTCCTCGTCCATCCCCGACACGACCTTCGTGCTCCTGTCGATGGTGTGCTCGGGGTCACCGGGGTTGATGCGCTCCGGGCAGTAGGCCACCTTGAAATCCACACCGCAGCGCAGACCCGACTCCGCCTCAAGTATCGGGACCATCACCTCTTCCGTGACACCGGGGTACACGGTCGACTCGAGAACCACCGTCGTGCCCGCTCTCAGATGCTTCCCCACGGAACTCGCAGCGCCACGAACGGGCGCCAGGTCGGGCTGTTTCGAGCGCGTCACCGGCGTCGGGACCGCGATTATCGCGAAGCGCGAAGACGCCACGACCGATGGGTCCGTCGTCACGGTCAGCCCTGCGACCGGCGCCGACCGGCGGATAGATTCAACCCGAGCCGGGTTCACATCAATCCCGTAGACCGGCATATGTCGCGCAAACGCCTGCGCCAGCGGCAATCCGACGTATCCCAATCCGATGACAGCAACCGGCCCGGCCACGCTGCGATTCTGCATATGCACCTTCCTGAGAGGATGCCGACCGTGGCATTATACGTCAGGGTCTCCTGCGTATGCACGCCCGTGCACCCGCCCCGCGTCCCCCACATGTAGGGACCGGTCCCGTGATAGGATACTCAGTCGTCCTACAAGCGCGGAGGGCTCCGCGGGGTCGCGTCTGCACCCGAAAGAGACACGGCATCCACGTACAATCCGCCGTCGTGCCGTTGACACGCCACGCGCCATGCTGTTTGCTATGCGGCTGTGAGGACATCGGATTCCGGCCAGCGACCGGATGAGGCGCAGCCCTGCGGCGTCGACGGACTACCTCGTGTGACCGAGAAGCCGTGGGGTTCTGAGGTGCTGCTCCGCCTGACGGAGGGCTACGCCGTGAAGGTGCTCCGCCTGCGCGCGGGCTGCCGGCTGAGCCTCCAGTACCACCGCGTCAAGCGCGAGACGCTCCTGCTCGGCAGCGGGCAGGCCATCCTCGAGACCCATCACAACGGAAACATCGCCAGGCACACCATGGAGCAGCCCGTCGAGGTGCCTCCCGGAACAATCCACCGCGTGGTAGCCATCGAGGACAGCGAAATCGTCGAGGTCTCCGGCACCGAACTGGACGACGTCGTTCGGCTGGAGGATGACTACGGACGTGCCGACGCCGCTCTCACGCGCGAGAAGTGACGCCCGGCGAGACGGCCCATTTCGGGGCTCTACTGCACAGTCGCACGACGTGCAGGCGACAGGAGGTCAGGTGAAGGAACGAATCGTCGCAGTCTCCGGCGGGTTCGACCCGCTCCACGTGGGACACGTGCGCATGATGCAGGCAGCCGCGGCGCTCGGCACGAAGCTGGTCGTTATCGTGAACGGCGACGAGTTCCTCAAGAGGAAGAAAGGGTTCGTGTTCATGCCCCTGGCGGAGCGCATGGAGATGGTCCGGGCGATACGGGGCGTCGACGAAGTCGTTGCCGCCGTCGACACCGACCAGACCGTGTGCGAGACCCTCCGTCTCGTGAAGCCTCACGTGTTCGCCAATGGCGGCGACCGGAAGGATGCAGCCGGGATACCGGAGGCGGGCGTCTGCCGCGAGCTCGGCATCGAGATGGTCTTCA
>JALNYR010000150.1:0-2046 GCA_023229725.1 Dehalococcoidia bacterium
GTGGTCCTCGGAGTGAGTCCCGTTACGCACTGGCCGCCGTCGCACCGGGGATACACGCACGTAGCCGATCCGCCGTACCATTGCTCGCAGTCGCCATCGACCGTACAGTCGCCACACACACCGCCGGCGAGGCAGTATCCCGGCTTATTTCCTGTCGTGCACACCGTACCCACCGGCGCGGGCTGTACCTGGCAGATACCGAGTATGCACGTGGGCACGATGCAGGTAGTGTTAACTCCAGGCTGTACCCGCGTTGCACAGTCAGCGTCCACGGCACAATCGAAGATGAGGCAGTGTCCGCTGCCGTCGCACGTCCCGGACGTCCCGTTCTCGGCGCAGGCCGTGCCCCGCGTGGTGAGCGCAACGCGGCAAGATTCCTGCACGCAGCCAACGGACACGCAGGTATTGATGCCCGTGTAGCGCGATGCGCAGTCTGCGTCCGCCAGGCAGTCGGCACACTCCCCGGCACCATTACACCTCCCCGTGGTGCCGTTGACTGTGCACGATGTGGCCCTCGCGGTGTTACTTTGCGTGCACATTCCGGTGACACATCGCGGAGCCACGCAATCGCCCTGCCCGGCAAATCTCCCTGCGCAGTCACCATCGACTACGCAGTCAACCGGACACGTGGCCGTACGGCAGTTGCCCGTGCCATCGCAGTGACCGTCCACGCCACCCCACGAGCAATTTGTCCCGATGGGCGTCGGTGAGAATGTGCACTGCAGATTTGTACCGCACCGCGGATAGACGCACGTATTGTTGCCCACGTAGAGTTCGGCACACTCCGCATCCGCGACGCATTCCGGATGGGGCACACAGTTGCCCGAGCCGTCGCACGCACCGGCGGTGGCATTGGCCGAGCACGCGGTGCCCCGTGCGGTCAACGCCAGACGGCACGACTCGAGTGTGCATACTGAGCTGACGCAGGTGTTGATGCCCGCATAGCGCGAGGTACAGTCGGCGTCGCCCAGGCAATCTGCGCAATCCCCCAACCCGTTACATTTACCGGTAGTGCCGTTTGCGGTGCACACCGTGCCGCGCGCGACGGATTCGGCGACGCACGTGCCGCTAGAACACGCAGGCGCGACACAGTCGCTCTCGGCCTGGTACATATCCAGGCAGTCCGTCCCGGTTGCACACTCTGGGTCGGGAACGCACGTTCCCAACCCGTCGCATTTGCCCATCCACCCCGCAATGCCCGTGTCGCACACGGTGTCCGCTGCGGTCAGCGCGGTCACGCAGGAGCCGTCCAGGCATGCCGCGGAGACACACACACTGTCGCCTGCGTACCGCAGCGCACATTGTGACGACAATATGCAGTCCGCGCAGTTGCCCTGGCCGTCGCAGAACCCCGCCATGCCGCCGACCGTGCATCCGTCCCCATACACGCCCAGCGTGACGTGGCACGAACCATTCACACATACCGACTGCAGGCAGGTGTTGTTGTTGCCCGCCAGGAATGTCGCGCAGTCCGAGTGTAGCAGGCAGTCCACGCAATTGCCCCGTCCGTCGCACTTTCCCGCAGTGCCGTTGGCAGTGCAGGCCGTGCCCATCGCGACGGGATCTGCGGTGCAGGTACCGCCTGTGCAGCCCGGCGCGACGCATTCACTCTCGGCGAGATACGTGTCCAGACAGTCCGTCGGCGTCGCACACTGGGGATCCGGCACGCACGTACCGAAGCCGTCGCATTGGCCACTGTGCCCGTCGACCGTACAGGCCCCGCCTTCCAGACTGTCGATCCCGCACCACCCCGACCAGCACGCCACGGCTATGCAGGTGTTGCTGCCCTCATAGAGCCACGTGCAGTTTTCGTCGTGTGTGCAGTCGGGCAGGGGTACACACGTCCCGGCGCCGTCGCATTCGCCAGCCCAGCCGACGACGCCAGTGCTGCATGCGGTGTACAGTGGCGTGAGCGCCACCACGCACGTTTCGTCGAGGCACGCCGCGGAGACGCACGTGCCATTGCCGGTGTACCGCGATGCGCAGTCCGAAGTTGCCAGGCAGTCCACGCAGTTCCCTGCACCGTCGCACTTTCCCGTCGTGCCC
>JALNYR010000150.1:2056-5860 GCA_023229725.1 Dehalococcoidia bacterium
GCCGTTCTCGGTGCAGGCAGTGCCCCGGGACGTGTGGGCGAGGATGCAGGAGTAGTTGTGGCACGAGGGATAAATGCACGTTCCGGTGCCGGTGTATCGACCTGTGCAGTTGGCGTCCGCCTCGCATTCGCTGTAATATGCCACCGAGATAGTCGGCGTGCCGTACGCGTAAGAGACCCCCAGGTAGATGACCTCAACCACGACGTAACCGGAAAAGCCAACGGCCGGAGTTGTGCAAGTGACCGTCGTTTCACTCGAGTACGTGGCTGGGGTGTCATACGTACCGCTGAATCTGCACAGCATCGACGCGTCGGGCCATATGATCGGTGCCACCCACACGGTTATGAGTGTTCCCCCGGACGTCGGAACTGCAAACGGCTCGACCATGACCATATATGGGAGGGTGTCCGTGCACCGTGTCGAATTTGACCCCGCGCAGATGCTCAAGGCCGCCTTGGCCCGGAGCACGCAGGCCTGGGCATAGAGATACCACGTGCAGTACGCCACGTCCGCAAGGCAGTCATCGATGGTAGTGGCATTGCACGAGGCCACGCGCACATACGTCGCGGTCAGCCGCAGGTTCATACCACAGAACACATAAGCGTGCGCATAGATCGTGACCGTGGTCAGGCTTGCCGGGACAATGTCCACTCCGAAGATCGTGCCATCCGTCACGTTCTGCGAACAGACCGTGAGCAGCGGTAGGCCATTGCTGTCGAACGAGTCCAGCGGAAAGCGCGTCAGTACGCCCGTGATGCCCGATTTGCCGGTCACGTACGCCATCCGTGCGGCCCCGTCGAGTTTGAGCACGCGTGCCGCAAATGGCAAGAACGCGAACCCGGTTCCGTACGTGTACGTCACGACACCCCCGGCAAACGTCGCCTCGATCGCGGCAGCCATGTACGCGGTGTTGTCGTACGGCGCGGCCGTGGCGTCGCCGCCGACGCCGACAATCGCCACCGCCCTATCTGGCTCGTACGCGATCGCGCGAAAAGTGGCCGCGGGACTGGTCGCGGTGTGGGGAACAATGAGTGTGTAGCTGACGGCGCACGCGGTGGCGGAGACGGCGCACGGGACGAGCGAATCAATATCGAACACGACGGCGTTGGCCGTGGTCACCCACCCCAGGTATTTCGCGTCTTTCGACAGTGTGGGTGGAGATGGGTTTGCCGTCCACGTCGCGCCGAGCCTCGGCGTGCGGTAGTCGAGCTCCATCGCGCTGCAGAACTCTACCGGCGTCGTGAGCGGGTTCGTCGTAGGCAGTGACGCCACCGGATATTTGCAGATTCTCACGTGATCGTGGTCAGCCGGGCTGACGTCGCGGTATAGGATGACCCCGTAGCTCGAGACCAGGTCACCGATGCAGACCTCGACCTGCCAGTTTGCCCACGGAACTGGCATGATGGTGACGACCCCCGCGGCAGAGCGGTATACGATCTGATGTGCCCGGCACAACCAGCGATCGAGCGAGAGCGGGTCATGAATGATGCCAACCGAAGGTATGGCCGTTTCGTTGCCGCAGTATATGTACCCGGGGCTGACTGTACCGAACTCGCCCACGTCCGAGATGGTGGATGACATAGCATAGAAGCCGGGCATCCCCGATGGGCCATTCACCGGGCACTCCCCACTGACCCCGTTAGCACGGGCCCGCATTCGGCACTGCGGGGCATCGAACCTCGGGGTGGCCCCAATACTGTTCGCCCCGGCAAAGACCGTGTCGGTCACGAAGAAGGCTGTTCTCACGGTAGTGACCAGTGCACTGATCACGACCGCGGTGGCGATGAGTTTCCACATGTATCGTGTTGTTATTGCCATGCTGTATATTGCGAAAAAGTTCGCTTCTTCACATCTGCCCCCTCCCCCCAAAAAGGAGACATTGGAAAAGGGCATAAAAATAAACTCTAAACGTGACGCGACCGAATCATTTAAAATGAACAACCGCCTGCCGTTATTAGTAGCAATTCTGACCATCCTGCGGTCCGTGGTACTCGCCACCGCAGCCATCTATGCGACCCGGTGGATCGTGCGCAGGGTCGTGCGGGTCAAGCCCAACCACGCATGCTACACCCGCACGTTTTTCACCGGTACCGTGGCGGAGTTCCGGGGCCCGTGTCGCTTTGTGCAGTTTCCATTCTGGCGGTCGGTCATCTCTCCGAAGTATACCGTGGACCCGACGCTACCGTCCATCATGATCGATCAGATTCCCGTCCACGGTAGCATGCGCACGGTGCACACGAACGGCGCGCGGACCGTGATCATCAGCTGCACATACCGCCTACGCCCCGATGCCGCGCCCGCGGATATCGTCGCGGCACTGCCAGCGCTCGGTGTCGCGGTTCACGATCTGCTGCTCAGTCAGATGCCTTTAGACACCGCGATCGGATCCATGATAATAATCGATCCGATCAAGGCCGGGCCCGGCGTCGACGATGGCGCGTTTCATCCGCACTGTCACGTCTGTCTCGAGCGGAAGGTTGCCCAAGTTCGCGCAAAGGCAGCACTCGAGTCCGGGTTCACCCGTGTCGAGCGGGCTGTGGCTGCCCGCAGCGACTGGTGCACCCCACACGAACCAGTTGCCGACAGTACACCCACACCTGCCAAGTGAAACCAGCGCTACTCCGAATCGGGAGGTGTGCGCGGGCATGTGTCCGAATCTCATCATTTTTTGCTGGGAATGGGGAAAACTCTAAAAGAAAACGCACCCAAAATGACCGAAAGCTTTATAGCGCACTGTACCGCGACCCAACTCATGGCAGAGAACCTGCGATCCGTGGAACGCGAACTTCCGGTCGATGATGGCCGTCGTGTAGCTGCCGAAGTTGAGGCCGCTAAACGTGCATTACTGTGGTGTGACGGTCACGCCGCGCTGTATGTCGACGTCCGGGCGGTGTCAATCGGGGACTTCATGGAGGGCACCGAGATGCTCGATCGTATGCGCATCGCCCCGAGGCCTGAATACCTTCGGGGAGTGGCCGCGTTGGTGAATGTCCGTCTCACGAGAGACGGATTTCACACGACCGTGATCCAGCGCGGTCCCGGTGCATGGATCCTGCGTGCCAGTGCAGTGCATATCGCCGATGCTCCGCCGATGCCGCGGTTTCCAGCGCTGCCCACATCCAGCTGGCAATGAGTGCAATGCTGTGGGAATTGGGATGGGCTGGAAACTGCCTGCGGATTTTCTTGTGCCTTCCCCCCCCCTTTTTTTGTCATCTTTGGCTCGGTCATCGTGTGTGTGTGTGCACACACGGACAGTGTGGAGAAACCTCCGGTGTGTTCAGTGCTTGGTCCTGGTTGCAGGGGGCGCGGCGGGAGCAATGTCGGTCTCGGATGCACGCTTCGGCATGGGGATGAAGTTCATCTGCTGTGCTAGGTCGGTGACGTGCTCTTCGAATGCTGGCTCGAAACGCTCCAGGGACCCATTTGTCGCATAGATGACGATGCTGACCTGATCCCTGCCGACCGCGAGTTGTGCGCGTACCCACTCATCACCTTCCGCCTCGGTCATCGTGCGGAAGTTGGGCAGGCTCTTCGGGACGTACGGGATGGCATCGGTTCCGACCATCACGCGGAAAGTACGCAGCGTGTCGACTTCGCGCTTAAGGTCGTCCTGCGCTTCCTTGTCGTCGGGCGCGGTCGCGAGACCCTTGCGCAGCCGTTCGATGCGGCGTTTCTTGCCGTTCTGATCGTTCACCTGTTCCTTGAACATGCCAAAGGCCATGGTAGAGAGGCGCGTGACCGTCTCGAGGTCTTTCGGACGCGAGAGCATGACGCCGGGCTGGTAGAGGAACTGGTCCTGGCGCC
>JALNYR010000151.1 GCA_023229725.1 Dehalococcoidia bacterium
ACCGCCTCGTGAACTACTGCTTCCCCATTCTCAACAAGATCACGGAGAACATCGAGGACATCGAGGACGTCATCTTCACTGAGTCGGTCCCTGAGACCGCTCGCGCCATCTCGCTGCTCCGCCGCGACCTCATCTCCTTCCGGCGTGTCATCCGGCCGCAGATCGCGGTCATTGAGACGCTCGAACAGGAGGACTATCCCTTCTTCAAGGAGGAGCAGGAAATATACTTCGGCGACGTTGCCGACCACGTACGCAAGATCTGGGACGGCCTTGAGGACTGCAAAGAGGTCGTCGACGGGCTTTACGAAACGAGCAACTGGTTCACGTCGCACCGCATCCAGGAGATAATGCGCGTGCTCACAATCATCACGGTCATACTCGCCCCTCTCACGCTCATGTCAGGCGTCTTCGGTATGAACGTGTTCCTTCCCGGAGGAGTTGATCGAGGCCCCCTGCTCTCGTTCGGAGTGATTCTCGGGGTGATGGCCGGGATAGGCGCGACGATGCTCGCCTATCTTCGGCACCGCCACTGGCTGTGAAGTCGACACGCCCGACCGTAGTCCAATCGCACCGGCATTCGAGGAGTCGCCATGCTTTTCACTATCGATATAGGCAACACCAGCATGAACATGGGCATGTTCGAAGGTGAGCGCCTCGTACACTCCTGGCGCCTCATGACGGGCATCGACCGATCCGCGGACGAGTTCGGCTCCCTCATCTTCAGCCTGCTGCAACGCCACGCGGTTCCCATCTCATCGATAGGGGGCGCGGTTCTGTGCAGCGTCGTCCCACCTCTCGTCCCCGTGTTCCAGGAGGTCTGTAAGAAGTACCTCGACACCGACCCGCTCGTCATCGAGCCCGGCATCAAGACGGGCCTGCGGCTGCTCGTCGATAACCCTCGCGAACTGGGCCCTGACAGGGTCGCCAACGCGGTGGCCGGCGTGCGACTGTATGGAAAGCCGCTCATCGTCATCGATTTCGGAACCGCCACGACGTTCGATGTCGTCTCGGCCGGCGGCGACTTCCTCGGAGGCGCCATTGCGCCCGGCATCAACATCGCCAGCGAGGCGCTCTACCGCCGCACGGCGATGCTCCCGCGTATCGAACTCGTCCGGCCAAAGCGCGCTATCGGGCGCGGGACGGTCAGCGCGATGCAGTCCGGCATCCTGTTCGGCTACATCGGGCTCATCGAGAAGCTCATCAAGGAAATCTCCGCCGAACTTGAGTGCCAGCCGATCGTGATATCGACCGGCGGCTACTCGCCAATGTTCGTAGAGGGTGTTCCGGCCATCCAGATATGCAACCCAGACCTGTCGCTCATCGGACTGCGACTCATCCACGAGATGAACCAGGCTGAGCGGTAGACGGAGCGAGCACGATGGAACAACGAACTCTCCTTCTCGGTGTGACAGGGAGCATTGCCGCCTACAAGGCGGTGGAGATTGCCCGCGACCTTGAGCGTCGAGGCGTGCACGTACGTGTTCTGATGACCGAGGCGGCGACGCGGTTCATCGCCCCGCTCACGTTCGAGGCACTTCTCAAACGGCCGGTCACGACGAGCCTGTGGGAGAGCCGGCAGTCCGGCCCCATCCCGCACATAGCGCTGTCCGAATCCGCCGACGCGTTACTTGTAGCCCCCGCAAGCGCCGACATCATCGCGAAGCTGGCCGGCGGAATGGCGGACGATATCGTCTCGTGCACCGCTTTGGCATTCAACGGCCCGCTGCTTGTTGCCCCGGCGATGCACGCCAACATGTACGAGCATGTCGCGACCCAGGCGAACCTCGCCACTCTACGCGGACGAGGCGCCGTCATCATCGGTCCCGAGACAGGCGAGCTCGCCTCCGGCGGACACGGAGCCGGGCGAATGTCGGAGCCCGCTACCATCGTCGGCTGGACCATGAAGACCCTGGGGCGCAAAGGCGACTTCGCCGGCAGGACCGTCGTCGTCACCGCCGGCGGCACACAGGAGCCCATCGACCCCGTCCGCTGCGTTACCAATCACTCTTCCGGAAAGATGGGTTACGCCATCGCCGAGGCGTGCCGCGACCGCGGCGCCGACGTCATCCTCGTGACTGCGCCCACCGGCCTTCAGCCACCTGTGGGCGTTGAGACGGTGAACGTGGTGACGGCGCAGCAGATGTACGAGGCAACCCGCGCAGCAGTGCGGGAGGCGCACGCGCTCATCATGGCGGCGGCAGTAGCCGACTATCGCCCATCCAACCCCGCCGCAGACAAGATAAAGAAGGAACGTGAGACGCTTGTCATCCCGCTGGAGCGCACCGTCGACATCCTCAAGTCGATAGAGGGCGACTTCATCCGCGTCGGGTTCGCCGCCGAGAGCAGCAGCCTCGAGCACAATGCCCGGGCCAAGCTCGCGGAGAAGCATCTCGACCTCATCGCGGCCAACGACATCACGGCGAGCGATGCCGGCTTCGGTTCCGACAACAACCGTGTCACCATCATGGACCGCGACGGCGGCATCGACCGCCTTCCCCTGCTCTCTAAACGCGAGGTCGCGGACCGGCTGCTTGACCGAGTGGCGAAGCTGCTGAGCTGACGGCGGCACACTCGACAGACCCATGCAAGCTCCCGGGCCGCTGGTAGCGGTCCGACGTGAAAGCGAGGTACAGGCTCTTGGAACGCGAGAAACTAGCCAGGGCGTACGAACCGGGAAGAATCGAGAAGAAGTGGTACGACTTCTGGCTTTCACATGGGTACTTCCGCCCGAAGGTCGACCCCACTCTGTCGCCGTACGTCATCACAATGCCTCCTCCCAACGTGACAGGTGAACTGCATGTAGGGCACGCCCTTACCATGGCCCTGGAAGACATCATGATCCGGTGGCACCGGCTTCTGGGAGAGCCGACGCTCTGGGTCCCCGGCTCGGATCATGCCGGCATCGCCACCCAGGTACTCGTCGAGCAGGACCTTGCGCGCGAGGGCTTGACGCGGAACGACATCGGCCGGGACAAGTTCGTCGAGCGCGCGTGGACCAGAGCCCAGCGCAGCCGCAGCGCCATCCGGCAGCAGTTGCAGCTCATCGGCTGCTCGTGTGATTGGGAGCGGGATACGTTCACGCTCGACGAAGGGCCCAGCCGGGCGGTGCGCGCAGCGTTCGTGCGCCTCTATGAGAAGGGACGCGTCTATCGCGGTGAACGCATGGTCAACTGGTGCCCGCGCTGTCGCACGGCGCTGTCCGACCTTGAAGTGGAACACCAGGACACGGACGGACGGCTCTACTACTTCCGATACCCCTTTGTCGACGGCACCGGATTCCTGACCATCGCAACCACGCGACCCGAGACGTACTTCGGCGATACGGCCGTGGCGGTGAGCCCACTCGACCAGCGCTACAGCAGCGCTGTCGGCAAACGCGTCAGGCTCCCCGGAACAGGCCGCGAGATACCCGTCATTGCAGACGAGGCAGTTGATCCCTCCTTTGGCACAGGTGCGCTCAAGATAACGCCCAGCCATGACCCGACCGACCTGCTCGTTGCCGACCGTCACAACCTGCCGCATATCAACGTCATCGACAAGGACGGCACGATGAACGCGGAGGCCGGCGCCTGTAAGGGCCTCGACCGCATGGCATGCCGCGAGCGCGTCGTCGAGGAGTTCACCCGACAGGGACTACTCGACCACATCGAACCGTACTCGCATATGGTGGGGCACTGCAGCAGGTGTCGCACCGCCGTCGAGCCCAGCATCAGCCTTCAATGGTTCGTGGACACGAAACCGCTGGCCGAGGCGGCCATTGCGGCCGTCCGGAGCGGCGAGATACGCATCATTCCCGAACACTTCACCAAGGTCTACTACTCCTGGATGGAGTCCATCAAGGACTGGTGCATAAGCCGGCAACTGTGGTGGGGACATCGCATACCGGTGTGGTACTGCGCAGACTGCAGGGCGCTGACCGTCGCGGTGGAGACTCCCAGCGTCTGTTCGAAGTGCGGCAGCAGCCACATCGAGCAGGACCCCGATGTACTGGACACGTGGTTCAGCTCCGGTCTGTGGCCTCACTCTACCCTCGGGTGGCCGGCTGATACGGCGGATATGCGCTACTTCTATCCCACCACGATGATGGAGACCGGCTACGACATACTCTTCTTCTGGGTCGCGCGCATGATCATGATGGGCATCGAGGATACCGGCAAGGTTCCCTTCAAGTTCGTGTATCTGAACGGTCTGATACGCGACGAGCAGGGCCAGAAGATGAGCAAGATGCGAGGCAACGTCATCAGGCCCGACGATGCCATCAGCAAATACGGCGTGGACGCGCTTCGGTACGCGCTGACGACCGGCAACTCCCCGGGCAACGACCTTTCGCTGGGCGATGCGAAGCTCGAGGCCGGACGCAATTTCGTGAACAAGCTGTGGAACGCCACGCGGTTCGTGTTGCAGAGTGCGGAACAGTGGCGGTCGAATGCCGACTCCGGTTCACCCCTGCCGACGCCCAACAGAATCGAGGACAGATGGATACTGAGCCGGCTCAACCGGTTGACGGCGTCCGTGCGGTCCCTGATGGCTGAGTACCAGCTTGGCGAGGCGGAGCGCCAGATACAGGATTTCCTGTGGTCCGAGTTCTGCGACTGGTACATCGAACTGGCGAAGCTCAGGATGCGCCGGTCGGCCAGCGACGCCACGCCCGCGGGTGATGCAGTCTCAGATTCCCCTGCTCCTTACCTCGCCTCCGTGCTGGATGCCGCACTGCGTCTTCTCCATCCGTTCATGCCCTTTGTCACGGAGGAGCTATGGCAGACGATGCAGCCCGAGGCGGACGACGCCGTCCCCGCGCGCTCCATCATGGTGGCGCCCTGTCCCGAAGTCCATCCCGAGCGCGAGGACGTCGAAGCTGAGCACGTGGTCGGAGCCGCCATCGACATCGTCAGAGCGTTGCGGAACGCACGCGCCGAGAGGCGGGTCGAAGCTCAGAGCTGGATTGAGGCTTCCATCTACACCGGCGGCGCAATACTGGAGAAGCTGCAGCCCCTGGCGCCCGCAGTCGAGAGCCTGGCCCGAACCCACATCCTGCGCCTTGCCGACCGCGACGCACGGGGCGACAGCGCCGAATCCCAGCGCGCCATCGTGCTGGCTGATGCTGAGATCGTCGTCGCCAGGATTTCCCCCGAAGAAGCCCTGCGTGTCAGGACACAGCTGGAGAAGGAGGCCGAAGTCACCCGAACCCGTCTGCTCTCAGTCACGGGTCGTCTCGAGGACGCGGCGTTTGTGGCAAAGGCGCCCGCTGACGTCACCGCACGGCAACGCGAGCTGGCAATCAACCTGCATGACAAGCTGGAACGGCTTGAGGCTGAACTGCGGGACCTCGGCTAGGCGGGCCGCCGACTGGTGCCGCCGGCGTACTGATGCAGCAGCGTCAGCGCCCTCTTGGTGTCGCTGGCGACGCGCGACTTGTCGGTGCTCCTGAGGCGCAGCTTGAACAGCCAATAGGTGAACTCCTTCATCTGCGTGAGGGTCACCGACCGGCGTCGAGGCAGTCCGCGCTCGTGTCTGAACTCCTCGAATAGCTCCGCGCGGGTGCTGTTGTACACGTAGACGTAGGCGTCGTCCAGCACGGCGTCGTAGCGCGTCAGCCCGGAGGTCCGTCTTCGCTTCCGCAACTCCTGCACGACGGCGTGAACCACCATCTCCTCCACCATCACGCCGTATATGAACGTCAGGTACGCCCGATACTTGTCATGACCGATCACCGCCCGCAGTTCCTCGCGACTGAATGCGATCGGTGGCCTGTCGTTGGCCAGCAGAACCACGACCTGCTCCCCGGGCACAAGGTCGGCCACCTCAAGACAAAGGCGCTCGCACAGTCCC
>JALNYR010000152.1 GCA_023229725.1 Dehalococcoidia bacterium
AAAAGCCGGCCGCAGACGCCTGACGACCGAGGTGTAGTTCTCCGGAGTCACGCCGCAATCCAGGGCGACCACAGCAACTGCCTCATCGGGCTCGGACCGGGTTGCGGGCGGCCTGCACGCCGCCGTCAGGCGCCCGACAACGCGGGGCCCAACGCCGTCGTCGCCATTCATCGCGTTGCCGACGCCGAGGACGAGCACGGTCCTCTGCTCCACGGCTTCCGGCCCGACACTGGCGGACACGCGGCAATGGTACAGCCGGACACGTGCACGTGCAAAGGCCCGGCGGTCCCTCGTCGGTCGCGATTGACAAGGCTCGTCAGGATTGCGACAATTCGGGGCACAGACTGGTTCGTGCAGATGCCTGCATGCCTCTCCGCCGCCGGCACACCTCGCCCTCTGTATGTCCCCGATGACGGTGTCGCCCTTCCGGCTGTGGCTCAGGCGCTGCTACATCCTATTAGTCAAGGGAGGTCCTCCATGAGAGAAAAGGTAGAGACGGCACTCAACGACATCCGGCCCGCGCTGCAGGCGGACGGCGGCGACGTCGAGCTCATCGATGTCACTGACGGAACGGTCAAGGTGAGGCTGCAGGGGGCATGCGGCTCGTGCCCCATGGCGACCATGACGCTGCGCTTCGGCATCGAGAGGCTCCTCAAGGAGCGCATCCCCGAAGTGAAGCAGGTCGTGGCAGTCTAAGATGGATGCACCCCTGAGGATACTCATAGTCGGCGGCATGGCGTGCGGCCCCAAGGCGGCGGCCCGTGCGCGGCGTTGCGACCCTCGCGCCCGCATCACCATCATCGAGCAAGGCACAACGGTTTCCGAGGGCTCCTGCGGGCTGCCCTACTTCATCGGCGGCCAGGTTGCCAATGAGAACGCGCTCCTCATCCGCACCCCCCGCTACTTCAAGGACATCATGGATGTCGACGTGCTGACCGGTACGCGCGCCGTATCCATCAACCGGTCGGCACACACGGTCGACGTGCTGGACCTCAAGACGAACGCGACGTCGGCGCTGCCGTACGACAGGCTGGTGCTGGCCACCGGCGCGACGCCGGCAGTGCCCGGCGCGTTGCGGGGACGCGACCTGAAGGGCGTCTTCACGTTGACGAAGCTGGCTGACGCGAAGGCAATCGTGAGCGAGATCGGGCACGCTTCGCCGAAAAGGGCCGTCGTGGTCGGCGCGGGGCTCATCGGCCTGGAAGCGGCAGAGGCTCTCCGACAGAGAGGACTCGAGGTGACCGTGGTCGAGGCGCTCGACAGGGTGCTGCCATCGCTGCTCGACCCCGAGATGGCGGCATATGCGGAAAAGGAACTGGCGACCAACGGGGTAGCCCTTTGGCTCGGGCAGCGAATCGTCGCCATACTCGGCGATTCGGACGGACACGCACGCAAGGTGGCCACCGAGAAGAGCGAGATGGAGGCCGACCTCGTCGTTCTCGCACTCGGCGCGCGTCCGAACGTGCAGCTCGCCCGTGACGCCGGCCTCCTCATCGGGGCAGCGGGCGGCATCTCAGTGAACGAGCGCATGCAGACGAGCGACCCATGCATCTATGCCGGCGGAGACTGCGTCGAGAACGTGCACCGGGTCACCGGTGCGAAGATCCTCGCCCCCATGGGTTCGACCGCGAACAAGCACGGACGGGTCATAGGGACAAATGCCACGGGGGGCAACGACACGTTCCCGGGAGTCCTGGGCACCGCCGTCGTGAAAGTCTTCGACCTGAACGTGGCTCGCGTCGGACTCAGCGAAGGTGAGGCGCGAGCCGCCGGCCACAGGACCGCGATATCGCTGGCTCCCGGCTTCGACCGCGCCAGCTACTATCCGGGCGCACAGATGATTACGGTGAAGCTGGTCGCTGACGCCTTCAGCGGCCGGGTCCTTGGCGGTCAGATAGCCGGCAAAGGCGAGGTTGCGCGGCGCGCCGACGTCCTGGTCTCCGCCATCTCGCTTGGCGCAAGCGTCGATGACGTTGCCGACCTCGACCTTGCCTACTCTCCGCCCTTCAACGGTCCCATGGATGTCCTGCATCACGCTGCAAACGTGATCCGGAACAAGATGTCGGGGCGGGCGAAGGCAGTGAGCCCGGTCGAGGTCAACAGGCGCCTCTGCTCGGGCGAGGAGTTCATCCTGCTGGACGTCCGGTCCCAGGCCGAGTGGGATGAGGCGCACATCGATGCATCCCAGTGTCAGCTCTTGCCGTTGAACAAGCTGCGCGAGAAGGTCGCGTCACTGCCGCGGGATGCGAAGATAGTGACCATGTGCAAGACCAGCGTCCGCGCCTATCTGGCGCAACGCCTGCTGGAAGGGGAGGGATTCACGAACGTGTGCTTCATGGATGGCAGCATGACCGCCTGGCCGTATGCGGTGGTGTGCAACGCACAGGAGCACAGCTAGACGCAGGAAGAGCGCCGAGTCCGGAAAAGAGAAGAGGCGGCCGCGGCGGCCGCCTCTTTCGCTTTCATCAAGAGTGCCTCGGCGCCTCGCCTTCATTGGTGGAATCCGAGAATGCACAGGTGCAGGTTTCGACGTTCACGACCATGCTTTTCTCAGCGTAGTGCCCGTCAGCATCACGAGCGACGACGGTAATCGTGAAATCGCCACGCTCGAGCGGAGCCGTCCAGCGAATTTCGTTCGGCTTTGACTCAAAGACGAAGCGCTCGCCTCCCACCGGAAAGACGCACACCGGCCCTCCATCGGACCACTCGTAGGACACGATGCGGAGAGGCTCGTTCACTTCACAGCGGATGAGGTAGGACTTTCCTTTCAGCACCTTGATACGCTCGTCGTAGAAGTTGAGGTACGCGGGCTCTTCGAGCGCCGTGGCCACCATGTCGGTAATGACGAGCGGCTGGTTCAAAGCCGTCTTGACAGCGGTGTGCGCACTGTACTCACCGCCATAGCCATCGGTCACCACAACGCGGATGGTAAAGTCGCCTTCGACGTCGGGGGCGGTCCAGGCAACATCACCGCCTTCGCCGCTGATGGTGCCGGCGTCGGCCGACCACGTATACGTCAGCACATCGCCATCGATGTCCGACGCCTGACAGTGCACCGCGCAGTCCTCGCCGGGACGAACCCAGTCGCAGTCGGCGCCCATGCCGTCTATGGTCGGGTAGTGATTGTCCTTGACGACCAGGGTCACCGTCTCGCGGGCCGGCGCGCCACCCTCCTGACGCTCCACGCCATCGCTCACCTGGCACGTGATGTGGTAGATGCCTTCCTTTGTCGGCGCCGTCCACGCGACGGTCCCCTCGTAGCCCGTGACCGTGCCGCCGTCGGTGGACCAGGTGTACTCCAGCGCATCTCCTTCCTTATCCTCTGCGATGCACTCGATGAGACAGCTATCAAGAGGTGCAAGAACGTCGTCGTGGGACACCAGACTGACGATGGTCGGGACACCGTTCGAGGGGGCACATCCAGCCGCCAGCAGCAGAGCCGGAGCAACGAGACACATAGCGGCAAACGCCTTCAGACGGATTCGCATGTCCACTCACACCTCGCGCAACAACGGTCGATGAATATTCGACGAAGAGCAGCGTACGAACACGAGCGCGAAGGGCACAGTCGTACGTCCTACCCGAAGCAGGGCGCGCAGGTGCTGACCCTGAACGTGACAGTCGCTTCCTCCGTCACGCCGCCACCCTCGGCAGTCACGGTGATGTGGGCGTAACACGCGCCCGCCGGCGCCTCCCAGCTGATTGTCGGGCCCTTCCCGCTCAGCTTGCCCACGTCGCAACTCCAGTCATACTTCACACCGTCGGTCGAGCCATCCACCACACACGTGATGAACACCGCACGGTCGATGAGTATCGTCCAGTACTCCGTGCCCAGGGCCGGCGCCTTGAGCTTGCTGTGATTGTCAGCTTCCACGTCGAGCGTCTCAATCCAGAATGCACCGGTGGGTTCGCTGTCGGGAGACTCATCTTCCTTGCCCACGCGCAGACTGATGGACTTGCTCGTCTGGTTGCCGTTGATGTCAGACACCACAACGGTGACCTTGTAGAGGCCGGCGTCATCCGGCGCGGTCCAGGTCACGCTTTCACCGGCGCCATCTATCCGCCCGCTTGTCGTCAGCCATTCGTACGTGACGGTGTCGCCGTCGAGGTCGGACGCCATGCATGTCAGGTCGCACGACGCTGCCGGGTCCACTTCGGTGGTGCTCGCCCGCACACTCGTGATTATCGGCGTCCCGCTGGAGGCGGATATCTCGCCCATTGCCTGGCTCAACTCCACAACCTGCCGGGGGTCAAGCCCGAGCCGGGATTCGATGACAAGCCAGTTCTCGCTATCAAGCGACGAGAAGTCAACCTGCAGCTTGTTGTGGAACTCCTCCGCCTCAGCGGAACCCATCACGACAGCGATAACGTACTCAAAGGGGGAACTGGTGTAGGTGACAGCGCCGATTATCGCCTCGTGGAACGCTTCGTCAACCGAGCCGAGCGCCTCAGCGAGCACAACGCGATGCCCATGATGCGACGTAGTCAGATTCAGCATGACGGCCTGCACATCATTGCCCTGCTTCTTCGCTTTCACGGTCCAGGCGAGGCTGTTGAAGAAGTTCGCCTGGTACTTGAAACAGAGCTGAGCGGCTTCACGGTACATGCCTTTGCTGCACATCGCGTGGATGCCGAGTGCGTCCTCGTTGGCATACTTCAGAGTCAGATTCGCCTTGTCGATGGGGTCGAACGTGAACGCGGACGTCAGCTCGCGGCCGATGGTCTTGAGGAAGTAGAAGGGGGAGTTGGGAAGTATCCCCGGGCTGCTCACCCCGCCGATGGACAGCTCCTCGTACGGCAGGACCACGACTTCGGAGGACACGATCGGGGTCGCGCCCAGCAAAGGCATCTCCGGCTCGCTCTCGGCGGGAGGAGCGATGGCTGCGGTCGTCCCCGTTTGCCTCGGCGCTGCCTGTTGCAGTGGGGCGGCGAACACGGACGTCACCGTCACGATGACAGCCACCACCCCGAGGAGGGCTACGATGCCACGCTTGCCGGCCGTGAGGACGTGCCAGACTCGCAGGATCGCGTAGTAGATGTCATCCATACAGTTTGCCTGCGCACACCGCCGCGAGACCGGGCTTCACCCACCCCGCCCCGCAGAGACCGGAACCCATCCTCACCGGGGCGCTCCCCGCGGTGCCCGGCACCCCGGAAGCCGCGACACTGCTGAAGCGTATAACGCCGGAGAGACCGGCGGGGATTAGGCTCTCAGCCCCGGAAAAGGAGGAAACCGCCTTACTCATCACTTCTCCTGAAACCGCCCGCCGCACTTTTGACGTGTGGCTCGGGGTTCTGCTAGGCTTCGCTCTCAGTGCCGGTCGGGCATATACTATGTCCCGAACTCACAAGTGTCAAATGTCAACCCGGCCGGAAGTACGTCGTCGGCCTTCGCTTGGATCGCGGCTCTCATCTCAACCCGGGCTCCCCGGACGAGCCGCCGGCGGTGCGAAGGCCGGCAGGACAGCGAAGTAAACAGATGAACACACTCTTGCACTCACTCCGCGGCGTGTGGAACGACCCCTTCAAGCGCTACGTGAGCATTGCGCTGGCGGTGGCTGCCGCCGCCATCATCATCTTCGGCACACCCACCGCCGAGACAGAGGCGCCGGCGGCGCCCGAAGGGGAAGCCACTCTCGAGGTCCACTTCTTCTACCACTCCGGGTGCCCGCACTGCAGGGACCAGGAGCCCTTCAACGAGGACATGGCCCGCAAGTACACCAACGTGTACTTCGTGTACCACGACGGCGCCGACCCGAGCCAGTACAGCGTCCTGCTGCAACTCATCGACGGTACCGGCGTG
>JALNYR010000153.1 GCA_023229725.1 Dehalococcoidia bacterium
CAGGATCCGCGCCCGCGAAGTCTCGGTCAAGCAGGCATACTCGATCGCTGGCATCGGGCCTGACGACATGAACGTGTGTGAGCTGCACGACTGCTTCAGCATCGCGAGCATCATCGCCGCCGAAAGCCTCGGCTTCGCCGACTTCGGCAAGGGCGGCGAGCTGTGGGAGACCGGGCAGTGCGACCGCGGCGGCAAGGTGGCCATCAACATGTCCGGCGGCCTCAAGTCCAAGGGACACCCCATCGGCGCCACCGGCGCGTCGCAGGCTGTGGACATCGTCCACCAGATGCGCAACCAGGTGGAGCCGGAGCGGCAGGTCGAGAACGTGAAGTACGGCCTCACCGATACGCTCGGCGGCGACGGCGTGCTGTGCAACATGGTGCTCCAGCGGGGCTGGTAGGAGCCGGAGAGGAGACACAGGATGGACTACAAACTGACGTTCAAGGACTACAACAAGTCGCTCAAGAGGGGAAAGCTCCTCGGGCTCAAGTGTCACAAGTGCGGCAAGGTCACCTGCCCGCCGAAGATAGCCTGCCAGGAGTGCGGCTCCACGGACATGGAGGTCGTGCAACTGAAGGGCTCGGGCAAGGTTGTCACCTTCACCGTTTCCTACGTCCCGGCCGAGGGCCGGGATGCCGAGGTGCCCTACACGATCGTCATGGTGCAACTGGACGAAGGCCCGTGGCTGATGGGCAACCTGACGGACATCGACCCCAACAAGGTGAAGCTCGACCTCATCGGCAAGGCCGTTCAGCTCGGGACAAGGACGAAGACGCTGCCGGGTGACACCTACACCGTCGGTGACAAGGAGGCGGAGGGGTCCTTTGCCCGGCCGACGTTCGTGTTCGCCTAGAGCGCGAGACGAGGCTACGGTCGACGCCCTCACGAAGCGACTCACAGGGGCACTGCGGCTGCCCGGGGCCTATCCCCACCGCCCGGTGGAGGTGGGCTTCGTGCAGACGCAGATGTCCCTGCTTTTCTTTGCGGGCGACTTCGTCTACAAGGTGAAGAAGCCCGTCAACCTCGGGTACGTGGACTACTCCACGCTCGACGCGCGCCTCCGTTTCTGCGAGCAGGAGGTGACGCTCAACCGCAGGCTGTGCCCGGACGCGTATCTCGGCGTGGTGCCCATCGTCCTGCGCGGCGATTCGTTCTTCGTCGAGGGCGACGGCGAACCGGTTGAGTACGCCGTCAAGATGCGGCGCCTGCCACAGGAGCGGACACTGGACCGGCTCGTGTCCGAAGGGCTCGCGACCGGCGACATGATGCACGCCATAGCGGCGCGTGTGGCCGCGTTCCACGACGCGGCCGCCTCGTCCGAGGAGATATCCGCCTACGGCGCCATCGAGTCGATCCGGCGCAACACGGACGAGAACTTCGAACAGACGCTGCCGGTCATCGACCGCACCATACGGCGCGCCGACCACGACCTTCTGCGCGCATTCACGGACGGCTTCCTTGAAGAACACGCGCAGCTGTTTCGCGACCGGGTTGCGAACCACAGGATTCGCGACTGCCACGGCGACCTGCACGCGGCGCACGTGTGCGTGACGGACGGCATCTGCATCTTCGACTGCATCGAGTTCAACGACCGCTTCCGATATGGCGACGTAGCGTCGGAGGTGGCATTCCTCGCGATGGACCTCGACCGGATGGCGCGCAGCGACCTCTCCCGCGAGTTTGTGGCGGCATACACCCGGGCCTCGGCCGACGAGGGCATCGCCACGCTGCTCCCCTTCTACTGCTGCTACCGCGCAGTCGTGCGCGGGAAGGTGAACGGATTCAGGCTGGCGGACGCCCTCGTGCCTGAAGAAGAGAAGCGCGCCGCCCTGTGGCTGGCCCGCGGTTACTTCGAGCTGGCGAGGCGCTACGCGACAGGCCGGGGGCTGCTCGTCGTCATGACCGGCGTCACCGGCAGTGGCAAGAGCACGGTCGCATCCGCCCTGGGCCCGCTGCTTTCCGGGCGCATCATCTCATCCGACGTCGTCAGGAAAGAGCTCGCCGGTCTCTCGATCGCGGAGCACCGCTACGTTCCCTACGGCAGCGGCATCTACTCGCCCGAGCGGACGAGAAAGACATACGAGGAGATGCTGCGCCGGGCGGAGCCGGTGCTGGCCGCCGGAGGCTGTGCTATTCTAGACGCAGCGTTCCTGCGGGCCGACGAACGGCGTCGCGCGAAGGACGTCGCACTGCGGCATGGCTCCCGCGCCGTGGTGGTGGAGTGCGCAGCGCCGCACGATGTGGTGCTGCGCCGGCTGGAAGACCGTCAGGCGAAAGGCACCATCTCGGACGGACGACCCGAGATACTTGAGCGTCAGCTGCCGGGTTTCGAGCCCGTCACGGAGTTCGCGCCGGAAGACTACCTGAGAGTAGACGCGTCTCTGGCCCCCGAAACCATGCTGGAGGAGATATGGAGAAAGCTCTAGCCCCCGACCGGTACGACGTGAAGGACCTCGCCCTCGCTGAGGGAGGCCGGCAGCGCATCGATTGGGCCGCGCGCGACATGCCGGTGCTGGCACAGGTGCGCGACCGCTTCCACCGCGAGCGGCCGCTCGAAGGGCTGCGCGTGTCGGCCTGTCTCCACGTGACGTCAGAGACGGCGAACCTGGTCCTCGCGCTTCGGGACGGCGGCGCGGACGTGCTGCTGTGCGCCTCCAACCCGCTGAGCACACAGGATGACGTCGCCGCCGCACTGGTCGACGCCGGCATCCCCGTGCACGCGGTGAAGGGCGAGGACAACCAGCGCTACTACCGGCACATCATCGCGGCCATCGACCATCGCCCTGAGGTGACGATGGACGACGGCGCGGATGTGGTGTCCACGATGCACCAGCAGCGCCGGGAGTGGCTGGTGAACGTCAAAGGGGGAACGGAAGAGACGACCACCGGCGTCATCCGGCTGCGCAACATGGCGCGGCAGGGCGCGCTCGCGTACCCGATCATCGCCGTCAACGATGCGAAGACGAAGCACTTCTTCGACAACCGCTACGGCACAGGACAGAGCACCATCGATGGCATCACCCGGGCCACCAACCTGCTGTGGGCGGGCAAGCACGTGGTCGTCTGCGGCTACGGCTGGTGCGGGCGAGGTCTCGCGCGGCGGACGCAGGGCATGGGAAGCCGCGTCATCGTCACCGAGGTCGACCCCATCACAGCCCTTGAAGCGGTCATGGACGGATTCGACGTGATGCCGCTGCGGGACGCCTGCCGCATCGGCGATGTGTTCATCACGGTCACCGGCGATATCAACGTCATCGACCGCGAGCACTTCGCGGCGATGAAGAGCGGCGCGATACTGGCAAACAGCGGGCACTTCGACGTGGAGATACACGTGAAGGCGCTGCGCGAGATGGCGTCGTCGAGGCGCGAGGCGAGGCCGATGGTGGAGGAGTACCTCATGCCGGACGGTCGCAAGCTCTACCTGCTGGCCGAGGGCCGGCTCGTGAACCTGGCGGCGGCGGAAGGCCATCCAGCGAGCGTCATGGACATGAGCTTCGCCAACCAGGCGCTCTCGGTCGAGCACCTCGTGCGGAACCACGCCGGCCTCACGCCGGACGTCTACCCGGTCCCGGCGGCCATCGACGAGGCGGTCGGCAAGCTGAAGCTGCAATCGATGGGCGTGCTGATCGACACGCTCACTGCCGAGCAGAAGGCATACCTGGAGAGCTGGGAATCCGGGACGTAGCGAAGGAGGAGAGATGCCCAACAGCTTCCGTGCATCCAATTCGTACCTCATCACATCGGAATCGGTGACCGAAGGGCACCCGGACAAACTGTGCGACCAGATATCGGACGCAATCCTGGACGCCATACTGGAGAAAGACCCTCATGCGCACGTGGCATGCGAGGTGGCCGTTGCCATGGGAGTTGTGTTCGTCCTCGGTGAAGTGACCTGCGAGGGATACGTCGAGATACCGGACGTCGTGCGCCGGGTCATCAGGGAGGCAGGCTACACGAAGCGCGAGTACGGCTTCGACTACGAAACCTGCGGCATCCTGGTATCGCTGAAACCGCAGTCGACCGACATCAAGGCAGGTGTCGACAAGGCCATTGAGGTCCGCTCGGCAGCAGCTCGTGATGCCGAGCTGGATAAGACGGGAGCCGGGGACCAGGGGATGATGGTTGGCTTCGCGTGCATCGAGACCCCCGAGCTGATGCCGCTGCCCATCTCGCTGGCGCACAAGTTGTGCCGCAGGCTGGCGCAGGTGCGCAAGGACGGAACGATTCCCTATCTGCGCCCGGACGGCAAGTCACAGGTGACGGTCGAGTACCACCTCGGACAGCCGAAGCGCGTGGTCTGCGTCGTCGTTGGGGCGCACCACGACCCGGGAGTGGACCGTCCGACGATAGAGCGCGACATTCGCACCCACGTCGTCGACGCAGTGATTCCGGCGCATCTCATGACTCCTGACACCGAGTTGTTCGTCAACAGCGCCGGTCAGTTCGTCATCGGCGGTCCGGTGAGCGATACCGGTTTCACGGGTCGCAAGATAATCGTCGACTCCTATGGCACGGTGTGCCCTCACGGCGGCGGCGCCTTCTCCGGCAAGGACCCCACAAAGGTAGACCGCTCGGCGGCCTACATGGCCCGCTATGCCGCCAAGAACGTGGTGGCAGCAGGACTTGCCGACTACGCGCAGATACAGGTGGCCTACACCATCGGCAAGTCACATCCGCTGTCGCTCTCCGTGGAAACCCTCGGCACGGGCAAGGTGCCTGATACTCGGATAGAGGCGCTCATCAGGAAGCACTTCGACTTCCGGCCGGAGGCCATCATCACTCACCTCGGGCTGCGCCGCCCCATCTATCGCCGTATTGCGGCCTACGGGCACTTCGGTCGAACGGACGTCGACCTGCCGTGGGAGAAGACCGACATGGCGGAGACGCTCCGCCGCGAAGCAGGCATATAGCATGTCCGGAAGCATCAGGTTCGGAACGGACGGATGGCGAGGTGTTATCGCCGAAGACTTCACGTTCGAGAACGTGAGGATTTGCGCCCAGGCGGTCGCCTCGTACCTTCACGAGAGCGTCGGCCAGGGGGCGAAGGTCGTCGTCGGGTACGACACGAGGTTCGCCTCGGAGGACTTTGCGGCCGCCGCGGCGGAGGTACTCGCGGCGAACGACATCCACGTCCATCTGAGCACCAGTGCGGAGCCGACGCCGGTCGTGAGCCACGCGGTCGTCCACCTCAAGGCTGACGGCGGCATCGTCATCACGGCGAGCCACAACCCGGGCCGCTGGAACGGGTTCAAGTACAAGGCCCCCGACGGGGCGAGCGCCCCGATGGAGGTCATCACCGAGATTGAGCGGCACGTGTCCGTCCTGCTGCAGCCGGGGGCGCCGCCGGTGCGACGGCTGAGTCTTTCCGACGCACTTGCCCGGGGGCTCGTGGAATGGCACGACCCATCGGTCGCCTACATCGCAGGCATCAGCCGGCTGGTCGACATCGATGCCCTGAGGCAGATGAAGGGGACAGTGGTGGTCGACTCCATGTTCGGCGCCGGTTCCGGCTACTTCGCCCAACTCCTGGGCGGCGGGAACCTGGTCGTCGAGGAACTCAACGGCGAGAGGAACCCGCTGTTCCCGGGCATCCGGCCCGAGCCCATCACGCCCAACCTGGCGCGCTTGCGCAGCCGCGTCCCCGCGGCGGGGGCGCTCATGGGCATCGCCACCGATGGCGACGCCGACAGGCTGGGCATCGTTGACGAGCAGGGACGGTTCATGACACAGCATCAGGTATTTGCGCTGCTGTGCCACTACCTGCTGGCGGTGCGGCAGGAGCGCGGGCACATCATCCGCTCC
>JALNYR010000154.1 GCA_023229725.1 Dehalococcoidia bacterium
GCGATGGGCGCCATACTGACTCCCTACGGCTTCAGGTTCCTGCTGTACCACGGGGTCTCGCGCAGGACGCAGTTCATCGCCGTGTTCCTGACGCTGGCAGCGATGGCGGCGGCGTGGGCCATAATCGTCACGGCATTCATATCCGCGAACCTCGTGTTCGCGCGAACCTCGGTGCTGTACCAGTTCCTCTACAACCGCGCGGACGTTCTGAGCACAATCACGTGGGAGTTTGCGGCCTTCCTCCTGCTTGCATTCGTGGGGTGGTTCACGTACCTCGTCCTGCGCGTGACCGGACGGAACGCGAAAATCGCGCTCATCGCGGTGCCCTTCATGCTTGGCCCGATTCTTGGGCTGCTCAACATGGCTACCGACGGGGCACTGCTCCGAGCCGTGGGCCGCGGGGCGGTCGCGGCAATGGGGCTCTCCTCGTCGGTTCCCAATCCTTACGTAGGCGTCCTCACCATGCTCGTACTTGCCCTTGCGTTCGGTGTGGCCATCCGCCCGATTCTGTTCAGGGTCCAGGTAGGAGAGTCATAGTGCGCCGCGCCACACCACCGTAACGAGGGATGCGTTCGTCGGCATCGGGGCGGGAGCACCGTCACGTATGGGCGATTGGTTCTGGCTCAACACGTTCTCGGCGCCCGAGTACATCCGGGTGGCGGGGAACGGCGACCCTCCGGCGCCGGCGACATGGCTGGACGAAGGCGGTCGCATGGCGTACTGGCTCTTCTGGCGCTGCTACGACACGGTCATCGACACGGCACGGTTTCGAGTTCAGTTCGGAAAGGTCATGCCATCAGCGCGCCGGGTACTGCTCAATACTTCCCAGAACCACCCTGCACTGCTTGAAGACGGCAATTCGAGGGTTCACAATTGGGAGCACCGTTCTCTCGGTCAAGGAGGTGCCTCGTGCGCGCAGGGTTGTTCAATGCCATCTTCAGTCGGCCCGAGCCGGCCTACGCGTGGTCCGGCTGCTCCGCCCCGCCGGAGATGCACCGGGACATTGACTCCACGTACATGGCATCGTCGACCAACCGGCCGAGGCGCGTGGTTGACGCGGTGCGCCGCCGCACAGTCACGTCAGCTCCCTCGAGTGGACGGCTGCGGGCCCCAACGCCGTGGCGCAGGAAGACCACATCGAGCGGCAGCAGCGGCGGCCTGGGAAGCTTCTTCAACTCGGGAGGGAGCGGCGGCACGACAACCGGGTCCGGCCTCGGCAGCAGTTGGCGCCCCAGGGTGGGGCGGGGCCGTTCAGGCTGCGGCTGCGGCTGCCTCACCGTGATAGTCATCATCATCATCCTGGTCGTGATCGCCTACCTGTGGGGAGGATTCGACCTGGGAGGCTTCCTCGGAGGGCTTGGCCTCTAGAAGCGCGACACCGGAAGACGTCAGCGCGTCTGCGGCGGGTTTCCCCGCAGCATGGCCCAGCTCGTCAGCGACGTACCGGGGACGCTGGACTCTTCCAGCACCCTGAAGCCAAAGTGCTCGTAGCGGGCGACGTTGCGTCCTTCCATGGTTTCGAGGTAGCAGGGCAGCCCCCGGGCATCGAAGGACGCCAGCATCGGACGCAGCAACGCACCGGCAAACCCGTGGCGTTGCGACTCGGGAGCCACTCCGAGCAGGGACAGGAACCAGTGCGGGAACGGGGCCAGCACCTCGTGCCGCGCGTCGACGTGACGGCTCGGCCCGACCAGCCTGCGACCCACTCCCCGGCCAAAGGCGGCGATGACACGCCAGGGCACGGCGCCCAGCAGGCGGCAGGTAGTCATCGGCAGGCGCTCGGAGGGCACCCACACGGCCACGCCTTCCATGCGGGGCGACGTCGCGTAGACCTCGCCGTAGCGGATGCCGTAGTAGAGGTCGAACTGGGCGAAGAAGGCTGCCTCGCGCTCACGCCGTGCCGGGTCGGCGACGGCATGCACCAGCAGCGGGTAGTCCACGAAGGCGCGGGCCAGCATGCGGCTGGCCGACTGGACGTCAGCCCGGCTCAACCTGATGAGGTTGCCCATTTCGATGCTCAACTGCGTCTCGGTGCCTCCATGGCGTCGCCGCAAGCGGTTCCCCCGCATGAGGTCGGTTCGCCATTGTAGACCCTCAAATCAGGGTAGACCACCAAATATTCGGCCACGACAGCGGGCGTCACCACATGGCCACGAGCGCACATGGGAGCCTGCCGCCACGGGACACGGAGCGTGGCGGGTGTGAGCGTAAGATGTTCCTCCACCCGCCCGGGCGGCACTCGTAATACGGGGACACGATACCCCTCTCTCATTCACTGCATCCGGAGAATCATGTCCCCGTATTTCCACTCCACCTCGCCCAGCCGGCGTGGGAGCCTGCCGCCACTGCAGGAAACCAGGCGCCGACAGACTCAAGTTGCGGCGCCGACCGAGTCAGCCTACGCTAGGGTCAGTGACGGGCATTGAGGTGCAGCCATGACGCTAAAGAGGTATCTGTTGCCGGCTCTCAACACGATCGGTCTGCTCGTGATGCTCACGCTCAACGGGCTGGCCAACGCCCTCCCGATCAACGGGATGACCACCGGAGAAGTGTCCGACAAGTACGACAACCTGTTCGTACCCGCCGGGCTGACGTTCTCCATCTGGGGGCTCATCTACCTTCTGCTGACCGCCTTCGTGGTGTACCAGTGGATGGAGGCCCGTGGGAACAGTGGTTCGCACGCGTTCGTCGAGAAGGTCGGAGCGTGGTTCTTCGTCTCCTGTCTCGCCAACGCGGGCTGGATACTCGCGTGGCACTATGGGCTTCTCCCGCTGTCGGTCCTGCTCATGCTGGTGCTGCTCGCGTGCCTGCTTTCCATCTACCTGCGACTCAGGGTCGGTCTGTCAGGCGTCACGCGGGGCGAGCGGTACTTCGTCAGCCTGCCATTCAGCGTCTACCTCGGCTGGATCACCGTTGCCACAATCGCGAACGTGTCGGCACTGCTTGTGTCGGTTGACTGGAACGCGCTCGGCCTAGGCGAGCAGTTCTGGGCCGTCGCAGTCATCGCGATCGCGATTGCCATCGCCCTCGCCATGGCCTTCAGGAGAGGCGATGTCTACTTCTGCGCGGTCGTGGACTGGGCGCTCGCAGGCATCCTGCTGAAGCGGGTGCTGGACACCACCAAGCCGGACCTGGCGGTCATGGCCGCAACCATGGTCGGCATCGTCATCATCAGCGCGGCCATCATCGTTCTCGTCGCGCTGAGACACGTGTACCGGCCGGTAGTCAGTTGAGGCCTCAGGTGGACTGAGCGCGGGGCGGCCGGCGCCCGACGCGGCGTGAAACGGGAGCGGGCGCGTGCCTGTCCTCCGCGGGGCGAACAGGTTCTCTCCTCCATCCGGACGTGCGATAATGGCGGAAGCCACCGCATCCGCTTCCGTCAATCGCAGCATGCCTCTGAACGGCACACGGTACGGCGGCGCGGAAGAGCGGCAAGAAGGCGACTCTTCGAACTAAGGAGGTGTTGCAGCATGTCCAAACTCGTTACAGGAGGCACGGGATTCATTGGCGCCTGCCTCGTCGACCAACTCCTCGAGCGCGGTGAGGACGTCGTCGTCCTCGACCGTGCCCCCACCACTCGCTGGGACAAGGCCGCCCGGAAGCCGAAGATCATCCTCGGCGATATCACCAACTGGCCCGAGGTGATGAACGCGGTCAGGAGCGACAAGTTCGACTGCGTATACCACCTTGCGGCGATGCTGAGCCTGCCTTCGGAAGCCAATCCGTGGGCGGCGTTCCAGGTCAACGTGGTGGGAACGATGAACATGCTCGAGGCCGTCCGGCTGTTCGGCCCCAACAAGCTCATCCTGGCCAGCACGACAGGGACGTTCGGCCTCGACATCAACGACCAGCCGGCCATCACGGACACGACGCTGCAGCGGCCGACGACGATGTACGGAAGCTGCAAGGTCTACAACGAGCTGCTCGGCAGGTTCTACCGCAAGAAGTTCGGAACCGACTTCCGCGCCGTCCGCATACCCTCTCTCGTGGGACCAGGCATTAAGACGCGGGCCATCGGGCAGTACAACTCGTGGATGATACAGGCGACCGCCATGGGCAAGCCCTACGAGTGCTATGGTCCGGCCGACCGCGGCCTGCCGCTCATCTACTTCAAGGACACCGCCGCCGCGTTCTGCGCCATCTCGGACGCACCGATGGACCGCATCAAGACCCTGAACTACAACATCGCCGGAGTGAACAAGTCCGCCACTCCGAAAGACATCGAGCAGGCCATCAAGAAGCAGATACCGACCGCGGTGGTCACCTACAACCCCGACCCGGTGGTGGTGCAGTACTTCGCGACGATGCGCTTCGATGCTCTCGACGACTCCCGTGCGCGGGACGAGTGGGGCTGGAAGCCGAAGTACAACACCATCGACGCCATCGTCAAGGACTTTGTGGCGCTGGTGCGACAGAACCCTGAACAGTACGGCATGTAGCCGTCAGGATTCGACGTTGATGGACTCACCGCAGGGGCAGGCAGGACCGCCTGCCCCTGCTGCGCGATTTGACGCCCGTGCGGCCGGTGGGCCGGTCTGAGACCGGCCCCTTGTATCTTGGTGTAGAGTCTCACAACGATGTCGCGGGGGAGGGGAATCAGACGTGCCCCTCAGGCGTGAGAGCCTGTTCCGTAGATTCCGATCCCCTCTCCCCGACGCCAGTCCCAAGGCCGGACGGTATCTTAAGCCTCCCTGGCGGAAGAGCTTGCATTGACAAGGTTGGCCCGGGGTGGCCGCGACATCGGCGTCACAGTAAAGGCTCGCGGAGGTGAAGTCAATGGAAGAACCCACGGTCGTCGGCATCGACATCGCCAAGAAGAAGTTCGACGTGACCTTGCTGGTAGAGGGCAAGGAGAAGAGCGGAGCGTTCCAGAACACGCCGGAAGGATTCACCATGTTTGCCCGATGGCTGGAACGATACGGCTCCGGACATGTCCACGCCTGCATGGAGGCCACTGGTACGTACGGCGATGACCTGGCGCTGTACCTGCACCGCGCCGGCCACGTGGTGAGCGTGGTCAATCCGGCCAAGGTGAAGGGCTTCGCCCTGAGCGCGCTCAGCCGCACGAAGACGGACAAGGCGGATGCCCGCCTCATCGCCCGCTTCTGCCGCGCCATGCGCCCCGAGCCGTGGCAGCCACCCGCACCGGAGATCAAGGAATTGCAGTCCCTGATGCGCCGCGCGGAGTCGCTCAATGACATGCTCTCCCAGGAGCGGAATCGACTGGGAACGACCGAGGGGATGGCACGGAACTCCATCGAGCGAACCATCAGCCACCTGGAGGAAGAGCTGCGTATCACCCGGGGACTCATCCGTGACCACATTGACCAGCATCCCGACCTGCGCGGCAAGCGCGACCTCCTGGAGAGCATCCCGGGCATCGGCCCGGCGACCTCCGCCATGATCCTGGCCGAATTCGGGGACGTGATGCGGTTCCAGGACGCCAGAAGCATGGCCGCCTTCTGCGGCCTCACACCCAGGCAACGCCAGTCGGGCTCGTCGGTACGAGGCAAGACCAGGCTCTCGAAGACAGGCTCCTCCCGCATCCGGAAAGCACTGTACATGCCGGCGCTGGTCGCCATGACTCACAACCCGGTGATAGCCGCCTTCTGCGAGCGCCTCAGGGCATATGGCAAGTGCCCCATGGTCATCGTCGGAGCGGCCATGCGCAAACTCGTCCACATCGCCTACGGCGTGCTCAAGAGCGGCAGACCTTTCGACCCGTCCATAGCTATGGCAGCTTGACAGGCAAGACGGTATCTACG
>JALNYR010000006.1:0-5563 GCA_023229725.1 Dehalococcoidia bacterium
AGCAGTACTCCCGCAAGTTCGTTTGGCGACGGAAGACTCTCATGGTAGCCAAGGGCCGTCTGCAACAGCTCCAGGTTCAGAGCCCTGTCCATATCACCGCTCTCACTTCATCCGAGAACTGCGCCACGTTATGAAGTGCCGCCAGAACCCCGAGGAGACGACGCCTACCCGCCAAACGGGGAAACCGCTGCGGAAAGGTAGAGAAGCAACGTCGTCCGGGCGCAGAACTCTGATTCAACCCAACGAACACGCCTGCCCCAGCGCAGTCATCTCCGTCGATCCAGTGGTCCGGCAATCTAGAGTACATATCGCGCATGTTGCCGACAGGCATACGTTCAGCGAGAGCTGTCAACTGGGCCAGGTACCTAGCACCGCGTTCCTCCAATTGGCTATATGCCTGACTGATGGTGCTGCTAGCCTCGCCCGTCGAGTGCTTCTTGATCTCCCATAGAATGAACCGGAGCCCGCCTCCCTTGGTCCCATGTACGCTGAGACCATCGGCCCCGTGTTCAAGGGAGGACAGGGGAGGCGACTCGACGCGTACTGCTCTACGTCGACCAGTCTGCTCACACGCGATGAAGTACCACAGGTACTGCACGACGTAGCCCTGCATGTGGTCCTGGTTTGCAGGCCTCTCCGGGAGGCCGAATCCACCGGTCACGTAGTTCCTCAGGGCTTCCCGGACAGTCCCCGTAGGGGCAGCCGCCCTGGCGTTCAGGTGTTCATCCCACGCAAGGAATAGGTGCTCCGCTCCGCGAAGATTGTGCTGCATGATTGACACCGCGAGGGTACGCGCCAACTCGCGGCGCGCTTCATCCGCGGTCTTCTGAGAAGCCAGATACCACGAGTAGTCCGACTTCGGATTGGGTTGCACGGAGAAATGCTCGACAACACCCATCTGTCTATTCCCGGATTCGCGTTGGCCGTGCATCACGCTGTGGCAAGCAGGAGCAGGCGCAGCACTTCGGTGCACGATCAGCAGTACCTTGAGACGATCCTGCCCACCTGCAAGATTGCCTCACACTGCTCGATTCTCGTGGCTGCGAAGCACCGCTGTCAATAGGGAATCCCCAAACACTGTGAGCCATTCCCTGTTGGCCACTGCTTGTCGGCCTCACCCCACCCTCGTCTCCCGCCCGCAGACCACCCACTCCCCCACCCATTCGGTCAGCACTGGGATGGCGAAGCCGAGGAACGAGGGTTGGAGATAGGTATGGTGTCCCCGGAATCGCCACAGCCGGGCCCAGTGCCCAGGGCTACCGTCAGTGGCGCCAGCGGGAATCCTGCTCAAGACAATGACATATGATGGCTGGTACGATTAGTGAGGGCAGGTCACTGCACTCCCAGTCAGTCTCGAGAAGGGTTCTGCCACCAAAACGCTGGTCATGTAAGTCTAGTGAGGTGAGTACGTGAGCATCGGTCTTCTCCTGTTTAGTTCAGTCGTTGGTACGGCAATTGCTTTTCAGAAGGAACTCACTGCTGAACCATCAGGAGCGGCAGAGGGAATTCGCACAACCTTCGTCCGCAGAGAGGACGAAGTGCTATACGAGAAGCTGCTTCTGGCGCTCGAAGCCGGAGAGTGTTTGAACGCTCTGAGCATAGTGGAGACACTAATCTCTAAGCACGGCAAGAGCCCAGACCTATGCATGCGTCGGGCACTGTGTATGTTCTGGCAGGGGCGGTGGAGTGTCGCCCAGGGAGACTTGAGGGTCGCCTTGTGGTTGGGCGTTGACAGGTGCGATATGCCTAACCAGATACCCGCGCGCCTGTGTGCGTCAATGGAGCGCACCATCGATTCGCTTGAAGACCTGAAGAAGAAGCAGAAGGCGCAGGACAGGTTGTTTCCCGTCCCACGGACGGACATTCAACAGTCTCTTCTACATGAACTGACGGACGCACTTCGCAAGGAAGACTACGGAACCAGTCTCTCGTTGGCTGTCCGACTCCTCAGGGATTTTCCGCACTCACCTCTCCTGCACCATGTTCGCAGTCTGTGTCTTTTGTCTGACGGCAAGCACGAGGAGGCTGCATCAGCGATGGCGACTGCCTTGGCTTCAAGCGGACAGCAGGACGATGGTTTCGTGTATCGGATAGGCGCGGGGACGCGCCGTGAGTGGGAGACGCTGATATCGCAGGCAGCCACCCTGACGCCAGAGAAGGAGGTGGACTCGAATCGAACCAAGAGGCCAGCCTCCAGGAGAAGGAGCGCGAGCACGGAGCGGCCGGAGAACGGGGAATCTTCAGCTACTCGAAGGTGACAGGGCTCATGCCTTCCGACAATGCAGATGCACTTCTAGCACGATATCTGCAACCAGTCGAGTAGGAGTCCGAGCAGCAATAACGGAACGACCAACTCGAGAGTAGGAATGACCCAGCCGAGGTCGTTCGCGTTCTCCCTGCGGATCTTCTCTGTGGCGTCGTCAAAAACGGGATGTGGGTTGGTGCTTGGCGACCTCCTATGCGCCTTGGTCGTCACCTTGCCCACACAAATCCTCCCATCGCGGTAGCTGCGCTTGCCGCTCCGCACCTCGGCCTCAATCCTTCTCATACAAGACCCACACAGCACGTCGTGTCCCCCGTAGCGTGATTGCGGAGGCAGGGTCATGTAGTTGTCTTTCCTCCCACACAGTTCACATTTCACAGTACTTCATCTCCAATGCGAGTGATAGTGACCTTCCCCCCGAAATGAGTACCAGCTGCTGATGGAGTCCTCTGATCTTCTGATTCCCGTCGATCAATCCTGCTCTTCCAGTGTTGACTCACAAGCACTACTTCATGCTATCAAGTTGACATGCCTGTTCACACGAGCAACTGGGTTAGAGGGGTTAGACTTGCAGCTGTGTGTGCATGAGCAGACAGCAGAATCCCACCTTAGGCTCCTGTCCGAATCTTGGGGTCCACCTCAGACGCGTGGCTCTCACCTGTAACTGATTGTAGCAGCGGTGTGATTCTGACGAATTTGGGCCGCTGAGCGACGCTACGCCGGCCCCTTCCTCCTCCCATACACTAACCACTCCCCTATCCACTCCGTGAGCACCGGAATCGCAAAGCCCAGGAACCACGCCGGGGCATTCGCCGCGCCGGTGGACTCGGCCACCGCGATGGCGCACAGCGTCAGCCCCAGCGACAGCGTGAAGAGCCCGCGCCAGGCGTTGGTAGGCGGAAGAAAGCCTGAGCGGACAGGAGCGGACGGGATGGTAGCGGAGGCAGCCGCGCCATCAGCGCCAGTATCGTCTTCATCGGCGGGGGGCGGGGTGGCCGCCGCCACCGCGAAGTCAGCACGAGTATCTGAATCCGTCATTACACCCCTCCTTGAAATGTGGTGACACCATACTCATTTCCCACCATCCCCCCCACTCCACCCGAATTCGTTCGTGAAACGCTTCCTTTGCCGCACCGCGCGGCGGAGCCGTCATAGCTGGACCTAGAAATGAGTATGGTGTCCCCACATTTCCCCGTATCGTTCCGTGTAGGGGCACGTTGCACGTGCCCGCCATCCGACGGCTGCACGCCCGCCGTTGTCACCATCAACCGAGTCTCCCACACCATCACCGGGTCGTTCCCGAACGGCCCCTACGTCCGAACACCGCATCCCCCCGGGCACGTGCAACGTGCCCCTACATCGGCATTCCCCTTCCACACCGACGGGCGGACTTGGAGGTCCGCCCCTACATCCGGACGCGGCCCTCGGGGGGCGGGGAACATTCCACCTTCAAACCTTCCAGCCTGCAACATTCTCTTCCAGCGCCTCCACCTGCTCCGCCAGTTGCCGCACGGCTCCGAACAGCAGTCCGATGGCGTTCCCGGCGGAGATGGTGCGGTCGTCATCCAGAGAGGCCGCATATGCCGCCAGGCGCGACTCCCGGTCCTTCCCCACCCTCCCCCTCCTCCCCAGCAGCATCGCCTGCTTCTCCGGCCGCTTCTCCCGCGCAATCGCCTCGTCCAGCAGCACACGGAGCTGCTCGTCGTCCCGCTCCATGCGCTCGCGTCGACGCGCCAGCTTCTCGTCCTTCCGCCATGACGCCTTCAGCATCGACGGCACCGTCGACCGGTCGTACTTTCGCCCGTCCTTCCCTTCGGCCTTCATCCCCCGCACCAGCGCCAGGTCGTCCACGGCGTCCCACGGCACGTTCGTCACATGCAGGTCCACGCAGTACACATCGTCGAACCGGTACGTGCTGCTGCCCAGGTCGTAGTACTCGTCCGACTTCGGGTCCAGGTCGCACGACAGCTTCACCGGCCCGTTCAGGAAGCGGATGTCGCAGCCGGACTCGGACATGATGTCCAGCTCGCCGGTCGACGGGTAGATGTAGTGCTCCTCTCCCTCGAGCGCGAAGATGAGGTCCTGCCCGCCGATGGTCAGCCCGGTGTCCGCGTCTATCTGGATGTAGCCGACGTCGTACCACTTGCTGTTCGTGCCCGTCTTCACCTGCACGAGCGAACTGAGCAGGATGTTCCCCGCGGAGATGTTCGTGCTCTTGAGCTTCGCGTACGTGGCGCCGTCGACCATGTGGTCCAGCGTGTCGCCTATCTTCGAGAGGTCGACCTCTCCCGCCTCCGTCAGCCACTCGAGCACGATGTTGTCGGCGCGGATGTTCTCCGCCTCCAGGTCCTTCACCGAGAGCCGGTTGAGGCACTCGTAGCCCTGCGGCGTGGGGTAGACCTCGAGCCGGTTCGCCAGGCTGCGGACCGAGGACCAGCCGCCCAGCTCGATGTCAGTCTGCCAGACGACCGGCGAGCGACCGCTCCCGGCCGACCATCTGTGCCGCACAAGGCCGGCGTTGCCGGCCACGGAGTCGCCGAGCCGGGCATCCGTCACCTTCAGGTAGTCCAGCACCCGCACCTGCGGCGCGAGCGGCACGGTGAGCTTCGCCACGGGCGACTGCAGGCGGTACTTGGCGAGGATGGACTCCGCGATGAGCGCCGCCTGCGCATCGGAGTCGGCCGCCGCCGTCTGGTACTGCGACTTCGGCACGAGGGCGTAGCTCGCCGCATCAGTGGCCGTGCCGGAGTACGGGATGGCCCAGTCCTCAGGCGTGCAAACCACGATGCGGTTCGGGATGACGAGCGTCTGCCGTCCCACCTTCTGCAGGAAGGCGTGCGCGCCCGCCTCGAGGCTGAACTCGTGGTCATACGTCTCCCCCGATGTCACCGGCTGGAAGAAGTGCAGCGCGCCGTCCGACTCCACGCGCATGGCGCAGCCGGTGAAGTCGAGCAGCTTCCGCACCGCCGCGAGTCGCGAGCCGTTCGCGTACACGCGGAAGCCGTCGCGCGGCCGGTAGCCCGTGGCCAGCGCATCCGTACTGTCCCACTGGCACGGAACAGCGTCGCAGTGCGCGTAGCACGGCAGAGAGCCGACCAGCACGGCGTTGATGACGTCCTGCAGCACAGCCGCGTCGTCCGCCGTCGGCGCATACGGGGCCGAGGCGCGGTCCTCGGCTAGCCCGTCCGGGATGCCCTGGCAGAGAAGCCGGCACGTCAGCGAGCCGCGTTCGGACAGAAGCTCCTGCCGCAGGACGGTGAGGGGCGGGGAGTCGAGGTACTCCTCTCCCGCCGTCGTCAC
>JALNYR010000006.1:5573-28707 GCA_023229725.1 Dehalococcoidia bacterium
CGATCGTCAGCCGGTAGCCCCGCAGGTCCCTCGACGTCAGCTCACCGTCAGCGTTGTCGAGAAGGAGCTCTCCCACATGGCTGTACGGCTCCATCGTCTCTTCGGCGGAGAGGATGCGGCTGCGGCCGTACGTGAGCGTCGTCTCCCCCAGCGTGAGCACGGCGCGGACGAGCGGGTCGACGGTTGGCTGCCTCAGCGCTGCGGCGAGCGTCTCCGTCACGCTCATGCCCCCGCCCCCCGCACCACCACCACGACCGCGATGGCCGTCGAGGCCAGCGCCAGGCCCAGCAGCGCCTCCCAGAAGTCCTCGTGCCCGCCGCTGCAGCCGCGCACCTCCGACCAGTACTCGTAGAGCGCGAAGCTGGCGAAGAGCAGCGCCGCAAGGCCGGGGCTGCGCAGCGCCACGAGCCCCGCCACCACGCCGAGGCCGACGTGCGCGAGCGTCGTCCGCTTCCTCATCGCTCGTCCTCCGTCCACAGCTCGCCCGTCCGGACGGCGCGCAGGCGCTCGCGCTTCAGCGCGGTCAGGTCCTGCCGGAACTGCATGAGGCGGTCGCGACCGAAGGCCAGGAACTGCTCCGGCGTGCGGCCGTCGCCCACGGTCACCCGGTTCATGGCGTAGGCCGCGTATTCCAGCGCGGCGTAGCCGGCGGCGCCGGTCAGCGCGATGTCCTCGAGGTGGGACGGCAGGGTAGACTCCTCTTCGGTGACCGAGTGCGCGGCCGTGTAGTAGACCAGGACGGACGCGCCAGCCTCGGGCATCGTGTCCGTGAGCAGCGTCAGCGTGTCGCCCCACGCCTCGAAGTGGCGGAGCCGGCGCGGTTGTCCGTCCACCGGGTACTGCACCGCCACGACCGCGATGCGGTCGGTGAGCGACGATATATCGACTTCCCGCGTGGCGGGGTCCGGTATCGTCAGGTCCGTGGCCACCAGTTCACGCGGCGCGACGCGGTTGATGTCGCGCACCGCGTGTTCGATGTGGCGGTCGAGGTCGTCATCCGTCCACCGCTCCGCGGTCGGCTCTGCAAGGTCGATGCGGAGTGTGGTCCTTAGTACCATAGTACTTGTCGGCATTCTCCTTACACCTCACAGTCGGTCTCTTGTTGACACGGTGTACTGTATGTGGCATTCTGGATTCCTATCCGCCCGGTGCGTGTTACGCACAGCACTGCGCGCGGTGTTTCCCTCCATCCCACCAAAGGCGGGAGAGGAGAGGGGAGCCTCCTCTCCCGCCCCCCCTCGACTGGACAACCACCCGCCCACCAGGCGTCCGGGTGGCATGCCCGCCCGCAATCCGGTCATCACACGCCCACGGCCACGCCCCCGCGGGTACAGGCCCCCGAACGTGCGTCACCTTCAGAAACCGGCAAATCTTCACAATTCCACCGCCAATGCTTGACACGATGGTCGTATCCGAATACCATAGCCGAAGGAACCTGTGCTGGTTGTTGTGGGGATGGGTACGACGACGTAGTTTGAGCAGCCTTCCACAGGGTCCTCCTCTCCTTTCGGGGAAGGGTCGCTGCCACCCCTTCCCCATTTTTTTGCCCTGAACGGCACGCCACCGCATAGCCGCACACGAGGCTCTCCTGTAGGGGCGGGCTCCCACGCCCGCCCGCCATCCGGTTGCCGGACGCCCACCGTTGTTGCCATCGACCGTGCCTGGCACGCCATCACCGGGCCGTTCTCGAACGGCCCCTACAGCCGGACACAGCCCATCCCCCCGGGCGGGCATGGGAGCCCGCCCCTACATTCAGACCCACCTTCCCTGCACCACTTGGGCACATGCAACGGCGTCCCGTGTTCGAACCTGCAACCTTCCACCTGCTAACCTGTAACCTTCTAACCCTCCCGCCTGTAACCCGGCCTTCGGCCGGCCAACCTTCAACCTTCTCACCTTCCAACCTGTTACCCCGCGGCGTCCTACGCCGCGGCGGCCACCCTTACCGCTATCTGCCACTCGTCGTTCATGCCCAGCGCTCCCGACGGGAACGGGTCCGGCAGCGCCCCGTAGGCGTGGCTGTTCACCTGCCATGCGTTGCAGTAGTACCCCACGGCGGCTCCCTGTCCTATCGGGCAGCGCCAGCGCGGATCCGAGTTCAGCCACAGCTTCGGCATCGCATCGGAGACAAACGCCAGGAAGTAGATGCCCGCCGGCAGATGCAGGTCGATGCTGACCGCCTTCTCGCCGGTCGTGCTCACGTCCACGGCGCCCGCGTCCAGCACCAGGCTCTCCGGATAGGCGTCCAGGTCGTCATCCCGGTAGATGCCCATGCGAAGGTGCCCCTCCGCCGCCGCCTCGTACACCGTGGTGCCGATGCGGTCCACCGTCACGCCGCGCGCCACCGCCAGGTACGTCGCATACAGCCGGTTGTTCGCTATCTGCTGCGTATTGCTGCCGGTGCCCCCGTAGTAGCTGCCCGTACGCACCGCTTGCCACTCGTTGAAGATGCGGGGTCGCCACAGCTCCAGTCCTTCGTGCACTTCGATGCCCATGCGCTACCCCCTCACGCCCTGGACGGCGAACTCGCGGTCCGCCGCCTGCGCCGCCGAGGTGCTCAGCTTCACGAAGCGCCAGCCGCCGATGTCGAAGACGGTCGCGTAGCCTCCCGACGTGGCGTCCGTCTGCGCCGACGTCCCGCTGCCAAGTGCGACGTACGTGCCGGCGAGCGACGGCGCCACATGCACTCCGACCCGGGCCGACGTCAGCGCCGGAACGATGACCGCGAGGTAGCGGTAGTGCTCGCCGAGGTCGACCGAATCCGAGAGGTCGTCGTCCGCCGAGACATCGATGGTCGCCGTCTTCCAGCCGGACACACGGGTCGCGGAGACGTCCACCGCGCCCGAGGCATCGACCGACGGGCACTGCGGCCCCCCAGCGCTGTCGTGGCCGTACATAACCCGTGGATACTCTTCCATGCTGCTCCTCCCGGCGGGACGGGGGCTGCCAGTGTCCCCCGCCCCGCCTTGCCCTCCGCTAGATGCCGGACTCGCCGAGCTGGAGGTAGACGGTGGCCACGAGGCCTCCCGGCTTGGCGTTCTCGGCATCGGTCGACTTCGCCTTGACGACGAGGGCGTCACCTTCCGAGACGGATATGCCCGGCCGGTCGAACCGCGCCGTGCCGTACGTCGCACCCTCGGACGTGCCGTCGCCGGCGACGGTCACCTCGGAGTCGTCGTCACGCGTGCCGCCCACGTAAACGCTGAAGATGACGTCGTCGCCATCCGACTGCGCCGCCTCCAGCTCGCAGTCGATGCCGCGGATGTAGCCGTCCTGGACGGCGTGCAGCACCGTCACCGACCCCGCGCCCTGCACCGGCGCCAGGGCCTCATCGGTCGCGCCGAGCGCTGCCGCCGCCTTGTCGAGCTGGAACGCCAGCGCCACGATGCCTGAGATCTCTACGCTCATGGTTACTACCCCTCCTCTCCAATACGTCTGTCACCGAACCGCACGATTCTTGTAGGGGCGGGCTCCCATGCCCGCCCGCACATCGCGGTCCACCAGTATCTGTAGGGGAGAGGCATGCCTCTCCCGTAGCGTTGTGCCCACACGCCGTCGGCCCAATCACCGCCTGCAATTGCACCATCCGGCGTAGATACCGTCTTGCATGTCAAGCTGCCATGGCTATGGACGGATCGAAAGGTCTGCCACTCTTGAGCACGCCGAAGATGATGTGGACGAGCTTGCGCATGGCAGCGCCGACGATGACCATGGGGCACTTGCCGTATCCCTTGAGGCGCTCGCAGAAGGCAGCGATAACCGGGTTCCATCTCATCGCGACCAGCGCGGGCATGTACAGTGCTTTCCTGATGCGGGCGGAGCCCGTCTTCGAGAGTCGGGTCTTGCCTCGCACGGATGAGCCTGACTGGCGCTGCCGCGGCGTGAGCCCGCAGAAGGCCGCCATGCGCCGGGCATCCTGGAACCGCGCCACATCACCGAACTCAGCCAGGATCATGGCCGAGGTGGCCGGGCCGACGCCCGGGATGCTCTCCAGCAGCTCGCGCTTGCCGCGCAGGTCAGGATGCTGGTCGATGTGCTCGCGGATGAGACGCCGCACTTCCTTGAGCCGTTCCTCCAGGAGGCTGATGACATTCTCGATGGAGGCTTTGACTACGTCATGGGCGGTGGCCAGGCGGTTTCGCTCTTGGGTGAGCATGCCGGTGAGCTCGTCCATGCGGCGCACCAGGACCTGCAGCTGCTTCTCCTCCAGCGCGGGCGGTTGCCATGGCTCAGGGCGCATCGCGCGGCAGAAGCGGGCGATGAGGCGGGCGTCCGCCTTGTCCGTCTTCGTGCGGCTGAGCTCGCTCTGGGCGAAGCCCTTCACCTTGGCCGGATTGACCACGCTCACCACGTGGCCGGCGCGGTGCAGATACAGCGCCAGGTCGTCGCCGTATACACCGGTGGCCTCCATGCAGGCGTGGACATGTCCGGAGCCGTATCGTTCCAGCCAGCGGGCAAACATGGTGAATCCTTCCGGCGTATTCTGGAACGCCCCGATCTTCTCCTTGCCCTCTAGCAGCAAGGTCACGTCGAACTTCCTCTTGGCGATGTCGATTCCGACGACCGTGGGTTCTTCCATTGACTTCACCTCCGCGAGCCTTTACTGTGACGCCGATGTCGCGGCCACCCCGGGCCAACCTTGTCAATGCAAGCTCTTCCGCCAGGGAGGCTCAAGATACCGTCCGGCCTTGGGGCTGGCGTCGGGGAGAGGGGATCGTGATCTACGTTACAGGCTCTCACGCCTGAGGGGCACCTCTGATTCCCCTCCCCCGCGACATCGTCGTGAGACTCTACACCAAGATACAAGATACCGTCCGGCCTTGGGGCTGGCGTCGGGGAGAGGGGATCGTGATCTACGTTACAGGCTCTCACGCCTGAGGGGCACCTCTGATTCCCCTCCCCCGCGACATCGTCGTGAGACTCTACACCAAGATACAAGGGGCACCTTTCGGTACCCCTACCCTGGAATTACGAAGCCGCTGCCTTGGTCCGATCAGCATCTCATTCGTATCCCTGGATAGCCGACTCGGTTCCGATTGAGCCTCTGGCCACGCCCATAGTCTGTGGTGGCCGCGCGAAGAAGGCGCCGCCGTAGAGGCGAAGGCACTGTTAACTATCATACTTGTCATAGTTATCTTTGCCTGCTATACTACTGTTAGAGATGATGAAGCGCCGAATAAGGAACCCCGTGCTGTACGTCTCTGTCGCCGAAGCCTCAGCGCTCTACGGCTTCCATCCGAACACGATTCGCGCTTGGGCACATCGGGACGGACTTCCGTTTCTGAAACGCGGGCGAGGAGGCAAGATGTATTTCCGGGCTGAGGACATCCGCAGGTTCCTTGATACGCACTACACACCCTAACGAGAGAAGACCATGGGATACAGAGGAGGCTGACGTGGGCAGAGCCAAGACGAGTCGGAGACGCCAAGACTTCGAGCTTGAAAGGGACCCAATCTGGTCTTTTCGATGGGTGAACCCCGACGGCAACATAGCAACAACCGGTGGCTGCTGCATCTCCCCTTCGCCGGCAATTCTGGATATATGGCAACTCATAGCGCAAGCAAGATACGGGGAGCCAGAACAAGCGGACAGAGTTGCCAGGGATTTGGGTTACCTCGTGGACATGGAAGATGTCAATACAGGCGAACTCGTTACTGAGATTCTGCGCTTCGACTATGACGGCTCAGAGGTGAGAGCGGCAATGGGACTGGACCAGGACATGCCGCTGGTACGGGTCACAACCGAGCCCTCGAACCGATTGGCCTCCATCTTCGAACGACTACTCGGCAAGGAGTCCAACGAATGACCGCGCCTAGCGGGGCCGTCTGGGCTCGAGTGAGCACGTCCGGTCAAGAGGAGTTGTCGCTTGATGATCAAGTGCGCCGGGCAACCGAAGAGCTCACTCGACAGGGCTACTCAGTGGACCACATTCTCAAAGAGACGTGGTCCTCTGAGGAGCTCGATAGGTCGCCGAAGTACCAGAAGCTGATTCGACTAGTCCAAGACCGAGAGGTCTCCGCAATCGCCTTTCTGAACAAGGATCGTTTGCCTGCCGACGAAATAGAGCGCCTCCTTTTCCTACGCGATTGCAGAGAGCATGCAATCAAGCTCATCCCTTGCGAGGGACCGCCGGTTGCGGAGGGGGAGACCGCGGGACTTCTGGAGCACGTGGAGTCCTTCGCCAAGAGAATGCAGGTGAAACGCGCTCAGTCAGGAGCACGACAGGGTCTATTGGCCCGTGTCAGAAGCCGATACCTTCCAGCTACAAACCGCGCCTTCTTCGGCTATGAATGGAATGCCCAACAATCGATGTACGTTCCCGACCAGTACTATGTCTACGCGACACGGCTATGGAACATGGCCTTATCGGGTGAGACACTGCGCGGAATTGCACGGCGCCTGACAGGCGAGGGAGTGCCCACACCTAGAGGGGGCAAGGCATGGGCGAAATCGACCGTTGCGTGCATTCTCAGCAATCCCGCCTACAGCGGTCGATACGCGGCGCTCCGCACACGGCGAACAGCACCTGCAACTCGCCGAACAGAGAGCTACGGGAAGAGCAGCCACGAGTCCCGTCCAGACAGCGATTGGCGCTGGCTACCGAATATGGTCGAGCGTCCAACGGTAACAGCGGAGCAGTTCGAGCAGGTGCAGAGGACTCTAGAACGGAACCGCATCGACGCCAGACGAAACTCCAAGAGAGAGTACCTGTTGCGCGGAAGGATAGTCTGTGGCTACTGCCTTGCCGAGGGCAGGAACCGGAAGTTCTATGGCGTACAGCCGAAGCATGGCCAGGCCGTCTACTCGTGTTCGGCTCACTGGGGAAACGACACCCGTTCATCCCAATGCCAATCGAAGAACCTGCCATGCGCTGCTCTGGAAGACGATGTGAAACATCGCATTCGTGTGCTTCTGGCAAACCCAGACATCTACGCTGCGGGACTGGCGATTCGGGCCAGCGCGGTCAGAGACACAGTCGCGCAACTCGAGAGTGAGATACGGCAACTATCACACAATCGAGATAAGACCGTGAATGCCGAATCGAATCTCGCCGGGCTGTTGGCAGCAGGACGCGTAACGGACGAGGCATACGACGCTCAGAGGGACTCGCTGCTTCGACGTCGGGCTTGCATCGGTGCTACTCTTGCTGACACAACGCAACGCCTGCGGGATTTGCGGTTGGCCAGCGCACAGACGGATACACTGCAGACCCTATCACACAAGCTGCGCCACGCGCTCGATAGCGCGAGTCCGGAAGACTGGTCTTTCATCTTCGATGCGCTCGACCTGAGGGTGCTCGCGCTTGAAGACGGCAAGTGGGAAGTAGAAGTGACCCTTGCGAGGCCTTCCGGTGTCTCCAATTGCGGGCGTAACTCCTTGCTGTACTTCTCCTTGCTGACGTCCTGCGACTCGTCCACCTCGAGGAGCAGGTCGGCGGTGTGGCCGACCACGTTCGAGGTTTCCTCAGCGGAGAGGAAGACGCAGCGGGCGGAACCGAGGGCCACGATGTAGCCCATCTCGGCGTGGTACAGGCCGCCGAAGCCGTAGTCGTCGAGCCGGTCTTTGAGCCGGCGCATGGAGATGATGGTCTGGGGCTTGAAGGTGGGGGAGCACTTGATGATGGAGCCGCCGTCGGCCATGGAGAGCGTGAGCAGCAGCAGCTCGATGTGGGCGGATAGCTCGTTCTTGCCGCCCTGGCGGGCTATCTCGACCGAGAAGGTGAGGCCGGAGGCGTTGCGGACGCTCTGCACCACCGCCCTGGCGACCTCCTGCTGGTACGGCCGCAGTCTCACCCTTCCCCACCCCTCACACGCACAGGCACTCTCTTCGTGTATGCTGTCTGCGTATCATCCATATACATGACGAGCACAAGCCCCTGTTGGACGGCTTGTCTTGAATACTTCAAGTATATGACGTGTTTAGTGGAAGGTCAAGGGACCCAGAGTCTTTGCGGTCACCTTCAACGCCACTGCTACTCAACAGCTGCGGGAACAAAAGCATCGGCCACAGTGGAATGGTATGCTGGCGCACTGCCAGCCTGCCCTGCTCGGTATCCATGATCTACAGTCCAGTCGCACGCACCGGTGTTATGATGTCTGCTACCGGCAGGTTCGCTCCCCTGGTGCACCTACCGGTTGGGATGGGCTGAAGGCGCGAGACATGAGCGCAGCACAGAAGCAGCTTGCGAACCCCTTCTCCACGGGTGGCGGTGGAGGCTCTTTCGAAATCCAAGTCCAGGCACTCTACGTAGCGTGCATGCTCGTTGGTGGTTTCGTACCCTGTCTCTCGGGATACGGCATCACGAAGATCAAGCTACAAGGTCGATATGCTGGGTACCAAACGGACGACCTGATTGTGTTCGCCAGGAGACTGCCAGGCGAGCAATCCCGGAAGATGCTGGCGCAGATTAGGCATTCCATATCGGTCACAGAGCAAGACCACGAATTCGCAGATGTGATTGGGCGGGCTTGGGCCGACTTCAACAACCCTCAGGTATTCTCAAGAGGGATTGACAGCATTGCCCTAATCACCGGTCCGCTGACCTCGACCGACGCGGATGTCCGACGTGGAATCCTTGGGCAAGCCCGCTCCTGCGAGAGCTCCAACGAGTTCTTCGAGAGGGTCCAACTTGCCAAGTTCGTCAGCAACGCGACCCGCAAGAAGCTCGCAGCTTTCCGGAAGCAGCTGGACAAAGCCAACAGGGGCAACCGGGTCTCCGACGACGAGGTCTTCGAGTTTCTCAGACACTTCCATCTGCTCTGCTACGACTTGGACGTCACAGACGGGGTCTCCCTTGCATCTGCACTCACTCTCATCGAGCAGTATGCACCTGGCCGTGCGGAGGACTTGTGGGCCAGGATTCTCCGCGAGGTACAGTTCGCGGATCAAAGCGCAGGCACCGTGACTGTTGACTCGCTGCCTGAAGACGTCCGTTCGGCGTTTCGTGGGCTCGGTGAGCGCACCATCCCTGCCGAGCTGAATCCAATGGCCTCGCAAGAGGCAGACCGCAGCCAACTCCACCATCCGTCCGCACTGGCAGTCGCAAGCCTCATCGGTTCCTGGGACGACAGGTCTGAGGCAGACCAAGCTACAGCAAGCATCCTCGCGGGAGAAGCCTATGAGAGCTGGAGAACCAAGCTGGCGGAGAGCCTCAATCTTCCCGACAGCCTGCTCCGTGCCGCGAACGGGGTCTGGGCGGTCACGGAACGCAGGAGGCTGCTGGAAGCCACGAGCCAGAGCATCTTCGACAGTCACCTAGATGCCTTGAAGGACAGCGCGGTATTCGTCCTCATGGAGCGCGACCCCAAGTTCGAATTGCCACCGGAAGACCGGTATGCAGCGCGCATCTACGGCAAGACCCTCAGACACTCCGCACGTCTACGGGAGGGTCTGGCCGAAGGCCTGGCTCTTCTAGCGAGCCATTCGACCGCTCTGACGTGTTGCTCAAGAGACAAGGTTGAGAATGTGGTCGTGTCGACGGTCCGCACGGTGTTGGAGCATGCGGACTGGCAACTGTGGGGCAGTCTGAACAGACTCCTTCCCTCGCTTGCCGAAGCAGCTCCGATGGAGTTCTTGCACGCGGTCGAATCGGCGATGGAACGCAGACCATGCCCATTCAACGAACTCTTTGCCCAAGAAGGAAGAGGCATAGTCGGAGAGAACTACCTTACTGGGCTGCTATGGGCGCTGGAAGCGCTGGCGTGGGAGGAACAGTACTTGGTTCCTGTATCGTTCGTTCTCGGTGAGCTGGCGTCGATTGACCCCGGCGGGAGTTGGCGAACCGTCCCGCGAACTCGCTGACGACCGTCTTTCTTCCTTGGTTTCCGCAGACGATGGCGCCCCTTGAGAAACGCCGCGTCGCACTTGAGACTCTTCGTGCAGAGGTCCCATCGGCAGCGTGGAGACTGCTCCTCAGCCTGTTGCCCAGTCAGCGTCAGAGTACCATGGGTTCGTACAAGCCCAAGTGGCGGACTTCGATATCAGAAGAGCAGCCCGCCAAAGTCACCCCAAGAGAGTACTGGCAGCAGGTGGAGGTCTACGCCTCTCTGGCAGTCGACATGGCCAAGGACAATAATACCCGTCTGCTGGAGATGACCAGTCATCTCGAGAGTCTCCCTCCGCCGTTGATGGCGAGGATCCTGGAGCACTTGTCTTCACCGAGCATAGTTGGACTATCGGAAGATGAACGCGTGCCACTCTGGGCGAACCTGACGCAACTAGTGTCCAAGCACCGGCGTCACGCGGCTGCTCGGTGGGCGCTCAATCCAGAGGTGCTTTCGACAATCGAACAGACAGCCAGCAGGCTGGCCCCATCTAGCCGTCCGAATCTACATCGCAGGTTGTTTGAAGAGCGAGCGTATGACCTCTTCGATGGTGAGGGAAATTGGGAGGAACAGCAGAGGAGGCTTGAAGAACTCCGCGAGGCGGCAGTCCGCGACATACTGCAGAACGAAAGTGCGGATGCCGTCGTTCGTTTCGCAGAGTCTGTCGAGTCTTCGCCGGAGGTGGGACACATTCTTGGTCTCGTTGCAGAACCAAGCGTCGATTCCCTTGTCTTGCCGTGCCTCCTGGAATCGGAGAACAGGCGACTGGTGAACTTCGCGTGCGGCTACGTCCGTGGCCGATACGCCGGGCATGGCTGGAGTTGGGTAGACCAGATTGACAAACGCAATTGGTCGGAGACTCAGTTGGGACTGTTTCTCGGTCATCTGCCCTTTGCGGCGGACACGTGGAAACGAGTACAAGACCTGCTCGAAGGAGCGGAGTACGAGTACTGGCGCAGAGTCCAGGGCAATCCCTACCAATCACCCGACGACCTAGATACAGGGGTCGATCAACTCTTGAAGTACGGCAGGCCTCTGGCTGCGATTGACTGTATGTGGAGTGTCACACACAGCGGAAAGGTCCCGGATGCGGCACGCGCAGTCCGAGCACTTCTTGCCGCCCTGACGTCAACTGAGGAGTCCCACTCTGGTATGGCGCATCATGCAATTGTGGATCTCATCAAGACCCTACAAGACAACCCCAACACAAGCGCGGATGACCTCACCAAGATTGAATGGGCCTACCTTCCGCTTCTTCAGGCCGACGGCCGTGTGTCACCCAGGACTCTGGAGAGGCGCCTCGCGTCCGACCCAGAGTTCTTCTGTGAGGCCATCCGCATGGTGTACCGGTCGAAGACGGGGACCGAAGCGAAGACAGCACACTCCGATGTCGAACGAGCAATGGCCGAGAAGGCATACAGCCTCCTGCATGAGTGGCGAACGCCCCCAGGACTGCAGCCTGACGGCTCGTTCTCCGGAGAGAAGCTCCTCGAATGGCTCGGCACGGTGAAGGAATCGTCTCGGCAGTCTGGCCACCTAGAAGTGGCGCTCACCCATTTGGGATCCGTACTGTACCACTGTCCCCTCGACTCCGACGGTCTCTGGCTGCATCGCTCCGCCGCCGATGTGCTGAACGCGAAAGATGCTGAAGACATCCGAAGTGGGTTTGCGACAGCCATCTTCAATTCGCGTGGCGTGCACTCGGTAGACCCGACTGCAAAGCCGGAGCTGGCATTGTCCGCCCAATACAGGAGGAAAGCCGACCAAGCAGAAGACGCTGGATATCATCGACTCGCTACCACCATGAGAGGCTTGGCCGAGTCCTACGAAAGGGACGCGCGAAGAATCGTCGAGGAGCACGGCGGTGATGGCCGCAGTGACTCGTAGGAGCAACCACGCCGGAGGTTCCGGAGACGTCACGTTCGGTTGGCCCGCGCGTCCAAGCGCCCGCAAGTCGGACGCCAAGTGCCTCTTACCGAGCGTCCGTCGCTGTGTTGCTGCAGGTGACCAGTACGGTGCCCCCGGTATCAGAGGTACACATGATGAGGCCGTGTGCGGACCAAGGAACGCGGCTCAGAGACCGAAGACCCGATTCCCGAACGTGGTGGCTGGCGCATGACGAGGACTACATGCTGCGTACCTGAAGCCCGACCATCGTGGCATGCAGAGAGAGGTGACAGATGCACATAGACATCCTTACTGCATCTCAGCTGCTAACGGCAATCGGCACATTGGCACTCGCGGGAGTCGCAGTGACCAGCATCCGCTCGTCAAACGCGACCGTGCGTCACCTTTCCGAACAGCTGCGATATCAACGAAGTCAGCTCATTCCGTACGTCAACGTCACCGAGTGGCACATGGAGGGGAACCGGGTGCACGCCACTCTCGAGAACCCGACCAAGGCGATGGCGCTGTGGGTCGGACTGCGAGCTGACTTCTTCGTCGTTGACGTCGCGACATATGCCGCTCCTGACGCCTCAGGGAAGCGGCTTAGTGAGGAACAAGCCGCGGGGATTTGCCAAGCGGGAGGCCAAGTATATGGCAAGTACGAGTTGGCATACCCTGTGTCGAGGCAGAAGCTGAAGCACGAAGGGACCACAGTTGAGCATGTCGGAGTAACAACGTTCGCGGTGACCGGGCTCTGCGGCGCCCTTCTCAGACCCGAGAGTAGTGCCGCAGTGCAGTTCGTGCCTCGTTTCGGCGTGAGGAAGTTGAGACCCAGAGTGCTGCAGACCTTCGATTTCGAAGAGCTCCGGCCACTGCTTGAGCGCAATAGGCTGTCGCACTTCGCGGTGAGTCTGGCGCTAGTCTACAAGGACATCTCCGAGGCTCCGGTAGGCTATGACACGCTCGCCAACTTCGCCGCGCCCCTTGATGAGGCACCATCCCTGGAGGCAGCATACGCATCAAACCATCTCGTGGACTTTATCGCACTCAGTCACTCCCAAATGACGGGCCCCAAGTTGTTCTTCGATGATGCTTTGTATCGGTGTATGCGGACAGATTGGTCGCGGGACGAAGCGAATGAGTGACACGTTAGGCATTCCGCGGACACCACACTCAATTCATCCGCACGTTCAGAAGCCGCTCCGGCGACGCGTCCGGCACGCCCCGCAGGCCCACCATAGCTTTGTGCCATCAGAGATGAGTGCGGTGTCCCCATATCTCCAATCCGCCGGATGCCACAACTCATCACCGCTTCATGAGCGCGAACACGCCCCAGCCGGTGTATTCACGCGTGTACCGGGCGTAGCGCTCAGGTTCCGAGGTCAGTTGGGCTCGAACCTCTTTCGCGAAGTCATCGCCGGGATTCGCTTCGAGCCACCGGCGCATGGTGAGCCATTTGGCCGCCTCGTATCTGTCCCAGCCGTCCTGGTCTGCCAGAACCATCTCCACGACGTCATAGCCAAGGGGGCCGAAAGACGCGAGCAGTTCCGGAAGCGTGAGGAATTCGGAGATTGAGGTGGCAAGACACCCCCTGGCAACATCTTCCGTCGGCGGCAACTGCCGCCAGTAGGGCTCGCCGATGAGGATAATCCCTCCGGTGCGGAGGCTCTGCGCCAGAAGCTCGATGGTGCCGGCTACTCCTCCACCGATCCACGTGGCGCCGACACAGGCTGCCACATCGACTTTTTCATCGGCGACGTAGCCGGCAGCGTCGCCGTGGATGAACTTGACTCGGTCACCGACGCCGAGTTCTTCAGCGCGGAGTCTCGCTTGCCCGGAGAACAACTGGCTCATGTCGATGCCGGTACCGATGACTCCGTAATCGCGTGCCCAGGTGCACAGCATCTCCCCCGGAATTCCGGGGACACCACACTTAATTCATCTGCACGTTCGGAAACCGCTCCGACGAGGCCTCGGGCACGCCCTGCAGGCCCACTGTAGCTTTGCGCTATCGGAGATAAGTGTGGTGTCCCCAGATTTCAGGCGACAAACGTCTTGCCGTTTCGCCGGGCGATGCCGACTCCTGCCTTCGTGACCCTCGGACTCAGGAGATACTCACGGTGCCCGGCTTTGCTGTGAAGCCAGCAGTCGACAATCTGGCGGGGGCTGAAGCTCGGACCCCCTTCAGCAAGATTCTCGCCGCCTTGGAAGGCGTATCGATGCGAATGCACCAGTCGACCGACTCTGGCACAGTAGTTCGCCTGGAATTCCGGGGACACCACACTTAATTCATCTGCACGTTCAGAAGCCGCTCCGACAAGGCCTCCGGCACGTCCTGCAGGCTCACCATAGCTCTGCGGCCCCGGAGATAAGCGTGGTGTCCCCGTATTTCATCACCGCTTCATCAGCGCGAACACGCCCCAGCCGGTGTATTCACGCGTGTACGTGGCGTAGCGCCCGGGTTCCGAGGTCAGTTGGGTTCGAACCTCTTTCGCCAACTCGTCGTCGGGATTGGCCTCAAGCCACCGGCGCATGGTGAGCCATTTGGCCGCCTCGTATCTGTCCCAGCCGTCCTGGTCCGCCAGAACCATTTCAACGACGTCATAGCCAAGATGGCCGAAAGACGCGAGAAGTTCCGGAAGCGTGAGGAATTCGGAGATTGAGGTGGCAAGGCACCCTTTGGCAACGTCTTCCGTCGGCGGCAACTGCCGCCAGTAGGGCTCGCCGATGAGGATGAGCCCTCCGGTGCGGAGGCTCCGCGCCAGCAGCTCGATGGTGCCGGCTACTCCTCCACCAATCCACGTGGCGCCGACACAGGCTGCCACATCGACCTTCTCGTCCGAGACGTAGCCGGCAGCATCGCCATGGATGAACTTGACCCGGTCAGCGACGCCGAGTTCTTCAGCGCGGAGTTTCGCCTGCCCCGTGAACAACTTGCTCATGTCGACGCCGGTGCCGATGACTCCGTAATCGCGTGCCCAGGTGCACAGCATCTCCCCCGAACCGCTGCCGAGGTCGAGCACCCGGGTCCCCGGTTCCAGGCGCAGCGCCGCGCCGAGCGTGGCGAACTTCTCGGGCGTGAACGGGTTGTGGATGCGGTGAGCACTTTCAGTGATGTTGAATATCCGTGGAATGTCCAATTCGGGAAACCTCCTTATGCGAGTTCCGGGGACACCATACTTAACTACGCCGTCGCGTTCAGAATCAGCCCCGGGAGGACGCTCAGCGCCTCCGCGAACGCCTCCTCAGCTTTGCGCCTCCGGAGACAAGTGTGGCGTCCCCATTCTGCCAAATGGCTATCAGCCCTACAAGGAGCCGTTGACTCGGATGACGGCGGGCCTTCAACATGCCCATTGTGAACAACCCGGCTCACGACCAGCCGCCAGACCGAGACACGAACCCATCTGCGGAGACCACAGGGCCAGACTCCGAATCGCTCATCCCGCAGCACGGCGGCTACCGCAATCTCAAGAGCTTCCAGGTGGCGCGGCTCATCTACGACGTCACGGTGGCCTTCTGTGACGCCTGCATCGACCGGCGCAGCCGCACCCACGACCAGATGGTGCAGGCAGCCCGCAGCGGCGCGCAGAACATCGCGGAGGGCAGCCGAGCCAGCGGCACCTCCAGGAAGATGGAGCTGAAGCTCACCAACGTGGCGCGCGCCAGCCTGGAAGAGCTGCGGTTGGACTATGAGGACTATTTGAGGCAGCGGGAGCTGGCGCAGTGGCCGCCAGACCACCCTGCGCTGATGCGCTTCAAGGCGCTCCGCTGCGCCACCTTGAAGGCTGTGCTGGCATGGCGTGATGCGGAACTGCAGCTTCGGGACAAGAACACGGACGTGCACGGACAAGACAGCACGGACCGTCACCGACCACCACGGACCGGGGGAAAGGCCACCTCTTCCCAGCCGTCCGTGCCAGTCAGTGCGGGTCGGTGTGAGTCCGTGTTCTCAGCGCAGCTCATGGCCAACGCGGCGCTGTCACTACTGAACGTGGCCTGCTACCTGCTCTCCCGTCAGGTTGAGGCCCAGGCGGCCGCCTTCGAACAGGAGGGTGGCTTCACGGAGCGGCTCTACAACCACCGCCGCGCCGGCAGAAGCCTCTGACGCCCGGGGCACATCGTAGACTGCCCGTCCATTCGGTCCATTCGGTCAATGCGGTCCATCGCAGCGCGGACGGGCTCAGCGGTGGGCGGCAGACAGCCGCATGGCGGGCGGGCGCAGAGGTCCGCACCCTACAACGGACCCCACCCATCCTCCCCGGGAAATGTAGTGACACCATACTTAATCACGCCCTCACGTTCATAACCAGGCCTCACCGGCCCTTGAGCGGCCTTCTTCCGCCCACCGCAGCTTCGCGCCTCCCGAGATGAGCGCGGCGTCCCCGGACTGCCGCTAGTGGCGCCGGCATCAACCGTGGCGCAAGGTCAGCTATGACTGGACCAGTTCCCGGGGGTCAGAGCAGTACGAACAGGCTCAACCGCACATGGCATTGACATGCCCATCGAAAACCCACAAAGTCGTCAGTAACGAAGGACGATGCGGAGGTCGGTATGAAGCGTCTGGGAAAGTGGTGTGTCCTGCTCGGTCTCGTTGTCATGCTCGTGATAGTGGCTGGTGGTTGCGCTGGACTTGAAGTTCCAGCGTGGCTGCAAGGGCCCCAGGGACCGGTTGGGCCGCAGGGACCGGCGGGGCCGCAAGGGCCGGAGGGGTCCAACATGATTGTGGCCATGGGCTCGGTCTATTCCCTGTCGGAGGAGTTGTTTAACCCGTATAACGTTACCTCCGTCACATGGAACCCCGGTTGGGAACAGTGGTGGATCGAACTGACCAATACTGACTACTTCGTGACGGACTACGTGACAATCGTCACGGCCATTGGAAACGCTTACGCCGGGCACTCGAGTCAAGGCGACTTGCTGGCGGTAACACTCTACGACTCGAACGGAGTCAAGACGAAAGGCGCAGGCTTCTCCTTCGTTGTTCTTGATACACGCTAGCTGCCTGTGCTGGGAATTTCGGGGACACCACACCTGATTCGCTCTCAAGTTCGAAACCCCGTCTGACCAGGCCCCGAGCAGCCTTCTCGGCTCGCCGCAGCTCTGCGCCTCCCGGGATCAGTGCGCTGTCCCCGGACTGCCGCGCTCCGATGCGGTTGTGGTATCTTCAATCCATGGCTGCAGAAGAGGAGAAGGAAGCCCGCCGCAACCGGCGCGACTTCCGCCTGGCGGCTATACCGGCAGCCGTCTTCCTGCTCTTGTACCTCGTCATCCCCGCGCCGTGGAACGACTACTCCCTCGTCCTGGGCATCGCATTCGCCATTATGACGGTCGGGGTCCTCGTCACGCGCTGAAAGCCCGACCTCGTGCATTCGGTCCATCCGGTTCATCCGGTCCATCGCAGCGCAGACGGGCTCAGCGGTGGGCGTGCAACAGCCAAATGGCGGGCGGACACAGAGGTCCGCACCCTACAACGGACCCCACCCGTCCTCCCCGGAAATACGGTGACACCAAAGCCCCGCCTCTCGCATCCTACCCGGCCTGTGGTGTCCCCGCATTCTCATGCGCAGGCTATTGAAATTCCCTCCCCGGCGGTGCACCATCTTCCACTAGTCCCTCGCAACGCGGTCCCCACGCGGGCTCCTCAGGGGATGGCACCCATCGACAGGCGAGGGGCAGTCAGCATGCTCCGTGGAACAACGGCCCGACCCGTTCTCGCAGTGCTTTGCTGCACGCTTCTCTTCGCGTCCCTGCCCGGCTGCGACTCGGTCGACGAGTTCATCGAGGAGGCAGAAGACGTCGCCCAGGACGTGGGCGATGTCGTGAAGGACGTCGTCGACGAGGCGAAGGACCTCATCCCTTCTGACACGCCCGGCGGCGCCTCCACAGAACGGCCTGCCACGCCGACCGGCGACATCTCGACGGGGCCAACGGTTCAGCTCGCCTCTCAGGTGGTCGAGCCCTCCGGCGGCACGATAGTCGTAAGCAAGCCCGGCGACCCTCTCGACGGGCTGACCATCGAGGTCCCGTCCGGCGCCTACGACAGCGCCCGCCAGTTCAACATCTCATCCACGCCGGTCACAGGCCACACCTTTGGCGAGAACTTCAACCCGCTCACGCCGCTCATCAAAGTGGAGAACGGCGGCGGCTACTCCACGCAGCCTATGACCGTGACGATTCCCTGCCACGTGACTGCCGGCACCTTCGCCATGGCGTTCTTCTACGACACCGACACGGGCACGCTCGAGGGCATGCCGCTGGCTGCGGTCGACGCCGGCTCCATCACCGTCGAGACGCGGCACTTCTCCTGGTTCACCATCAGCGGCATCCAGAACGAGGTGCTCGACAGCCTGCTCAAGAAAGGCATCGATTCCGGCTTCCGCCCCGGGGCCGACGACTGGCAGTTCCCCAACTACGGCTCGTACATCGCCCCGGATGGCCACTGCGTTGGACAGAGCCTGACTGCGCTCTACTACTACTGCGAACGCCCTGACGGTCCAGATTCCTTCCTCTGGGGTCTCTACGACAACAATGGCAACGAGCCGGCCACGCCGGCGTTCGACGCAGACGATTCGTACGGGTTCCGCCTCGCCTCGACCGTGAACCAGGACATCGACTGGTCCAGCTTCCAGAACCAGTTCCTGTACCAGCTCAGGGGCGCCAGCGACGCACACACGTTCAAGGCGTTCGCGTACGCCATGAAGCTCACGGGAGAACCACAGGAAGTCGGCATCTACTGCGGCGCCGACGGCAGCGGCCACGACATGATCGTGTATCGGGTCGACACAAAGGGCCTCTCCATCGCCGACCCGAACTTCCCCGGCAACACGGAACGGCGCATCGAGTACGCCAACGGCAAGTTCAGCCCCTACAACTCGGGCACAAACGCCGCGGAGATTGCGGCCGGCAACGGAAGAACCTTTGAGACCATCCAGTACTGCGCCAAGACAGCAACCGTCGACTGGAACAAGATTGCCCAGCGCTGGAGCGAATTCAAGGATGGCACCATCGGAGACGACCGGTTCCCTGACTACAGCGTCCAGGTGCAACCTTCGCCCGGAGTCGTCCAGGACCTCGAAGACGGCTACGTGAGCCCGACCCGGGACATGCCGCTCTTCCTGGTGAGGCAGTTCCCCGCCAACTGGCGCCTCTACCTCAACGGCGTCGAAACACCGCTCGCCCCGGACGGTACGATTCGCCTGGCGGACGGCAACAACCGGCTGGGAGTCCTCGTGATTGGAGACGTCGCCAACAACCCGCAGCAGCCGAACTGGCAGTACATCGACTTCAAGTACTTCAACGTGGTCTATGGCGAGGAAGAGCCGGCGCCATCCGACATCCCCTTCGTCACCCTGTTCGTCGAGGGGCAGCCGGGTCAGGCGTACGACACCTTCCGCGAGGCGCACAACTACAGCGGCCCGGGCTGGTTTGGGGTGAAGATTGACAACTACGTCCCCATCACGTGGAAGGGCCTCAACTTCTCCGGCAGTCTCACGCTCGAGCCCTCTGAGGGCGCGACCGGTACGGGGAGCGTGGTCGTCAGCGGGCACCTCTCAAGGGTTCCGGACCCGGTTCATCCCGTGCTGCTGACGGTGAACTACACCCGGACCTACGACAGCGTCCAGTACGACGTGCATGAGACGGGCTACGTGTTTTACGTGATTACCGATATCCCGCTCGACTGCAACGAGATAGCCCTGAACAGCGGCTCGGAGATACGGTCGGTCTACAAGGAAAGCAGCGGCGCCGCCATGCAGAAGTACCTCACCAGCCTGGAGTACCGGCTGGACGCGACCTGGCTTGGAGAGGGGACGTACATCCTGCCCGACCAGGACTGGACGTACACGGACACCACCTGCTCCAGCGCGGGAGCGCCAGGCGAGCGCCAGACTGAGTTCACCATCATCTTCTCGTCGTCCCGGCCCTGAAGCTGCGGTGACACCACACTCATTTCGGTCGTGATTCCCGCCCCGCGCCATTCACAGCCCCAGCCGCCGGGCGGCCATATTCTCGTAGGGGCGAGGCATGCCTCGCCCGCAGCGTTGCGCCCGCACGCCGTCGGTCCAATCCCCACACGCAGATGCACCCTCCGGCGTAGGGGCACGCGGCTGCGTGCCCGCCATCCGGTTGTTGCACGCCCACCATCGTTCACCACGACCTCGCGTGCCTCCTGCGCTACGGGCGGGGCAACGATGTCATGCGGGGAGATGTGGTGACACCATACTCATTTCGTTCGCAGTAGCGGCCGCCGCTGTCCCTTCTCCCGAGGGCGGACGCGGAGGTCCGCCCCTACATCCGGACCAGCCCCCAGCTCCCTCCACCGGGCGGGCGTGGGAGCCCGCCGTCACACGGGATGCTGGACCCCGTCCATTCGGTCCATCCGGTCGATGCGGTCCATCGCAGCGGGTTGACTTCGGAGACGGTGGGCCTGCAGCAGCCGGATGGCGGGCGGACGCAGCAGTCCGCACCCTGCCGGAAGGCCGCCGGCACCCCACTGGACAGGCGCGCGAGCCATTGCGTTCGCGACCGGGCTGTGACACCATTCCTCCCCAGATTGCGCTGCAGCGCTGCGCGACAGAAGAAGGAGATACCAGTGAGTTCGAGGATGAAGAGGCTCGCCATTCGCGCTCTGTGCCTGGTTGCCGTGTTGCCGGTACTCCTGCTGCTGCCCGCCGGAGTGGTCAGCGCAGACGATGAGCTGTTCGAGTACTTCGAGGCGAGTCCCGGAGGGTCAACGAACATCGGAGGCGGCCAGCAGGTTGTGCAGACCTTCACCGCCGCATCGGACCACGCGGTGAGCGGCGTTGAGCTCTACCTCAACCACCCCTACTTGTTGTCCCCGCAGGTAACGGTGTCCATCCTCGCGGCCGCCCCGGGCGACCCCGGTACCTGGCTCGTGCTGACCAGCACTGCCGTCGTCATGCCGGTGATGTTCGGCCCCGATTGGTTCCTGGTGGAGGGTTTCGACTGCGACCTGGAAGGCGGACAGCGGTACGCCATTCTTGCCACCACCCCGGGCGACGTCTACTGGGCCAGCACGAACACCGGAGGAACGTGGAGTTCAGCCGGCTCTCCCGGTGAGAGCTGGGTGTACGGGGGAATCTGGGGACAGAATCCAGACGCCACGTTCCACTTCAGGGTGTACGGCCCGGGGCTGCCTCCGGCCGCCGGCTTCTCAGCAGAACCGCGTTCCGGTTCATCGCCACTGACGGTGGACTTCCTCGACGAGTCCGAAGGCACCCTGACCTCGTGGCTCTGGAAGTTCGGTGATGGGTCTACCAGCACCGCGCAGAACCCCACCCACGTGTACCGCACCGCCGGCAGGTACGACGTGAGCCTCAAGGTCTCCGGTCCTCTCGGCTCGGACACGCTCGCCATCCCGAACTACATCAACGTGAGCGGAGATGACAGGGCGCCGGAGCCGGCCAACATGGTCGTCTCCTACCTCCTCATCGACCCGCTCCAGGTCCTTCCCGGCCAGGAGGTCCTCGTCTCCGGCAACGTCTGCAACCAGGGCGAGGAGCGCGGCTCCAAGACCGTCTCCCTCATGGTCAACGGCGTCGCCGAGCAGTCGCAGTCCGTCGGCGTCTCCGGTGGCTCCTGCCAGCAGGTCTCCTTCCGACTCTCCAGGGCCGTCCCCGGCACCTACCAGGTCGCCATCGACGGCATGACCGGCCAGTTCTCGGTGCTCGCTCCCAGGACCGTCACCAACAACGTCCCCTCCCGGCAGAGCACCGGACTCGGCACCGCGGGCATCATCGCCATCATCGCTGTCCTCATCGCGCTCATCGCGGCCCTCATCTTCCTCTTCCGCAGATAGCTCTCTCCCGCACTGTAACGAAGGGGGCGGCTCGTGCGAGCCGCCCCCTTCTGATTTCGGGGACACCATACTTAATTACGTTCAGACCGTGCGCCGGACTACACCTCGAGTTCCTCGATGCCGCGCGCCGAGAGTATCCTGGCCGGCTCCACGCGCGCTGAGGGGCAGAAGAGCAGGATATTCTCCTTGATGTCGCGGAGGTGGCCGCCGACCTGTCCCTTCGTGATGCCGTCAGGCGCGTAGACAACGTACAGGGCATCCCGGGTCTGAGCGGATATCCTGCTGCGGTAGTCCGGGCCGTAGACGATGGCGGACAGTATGCCCTCCCGGTCGACCACCATCATGCCGCCTGCCTTCGCCACCTGCGGCTCCTGGTTCAACTTCACATAGCTCTCCGTGCCCGCAGAGGCGTCCAGCGTCACCGGAGGCACCACCGTCGCGAGGTCGTGCCCCGCCGTGAGCAGCAGGTTCTTCATCTCAGCCATGAACATGACGTCCACCAGACCGGACACCGTCGGCAGCGGCTTCTGCTTCACGACCAGCGTCTTCATCTGCAGTACGATGTGGTACGTCTTCTCGAAGCGCTTGTAGTAGGCCGTGTACGCCTTGATTGCGCCTACCGACTTGATGTCCTCCGGCTCTGCAAAGCGCGAGCGCAGCTCCGCCTCCAGTGCGCGCTTGCGCTTCTCAAGCTCGGGGTGGGACGTCAGGTTCGTCACGTCCCTCACCACGAGCATCCCGACCATCGCATCGGGATAGGCATGCTTCCAGCGTTCAGAGACCTCGAACATCACAGGCACTCCTTTCGGTCGGGCTGTCTGAGACCGGCCCCTGCATTCATAGCCGCCGGGCGGCGGCATTCTCGCAGGGGCGAGGCATGCCTCGCCCGTAGCGTTGCGCCCGCACGCCGTCGGTCCAATCCCCACATGCAGGTGCACGCTCCGTGTAGGGGCGGACCTCTGTGTCCGCCCGCATCACGATCACCGCACGCCCACCGTCGTTCACTACGACCTCGCGTGCCTCCTGTGCTACGGGCGGGACATGTCCCGCCCCCACAGATACCGCTGCTTAGGGGAAAATGTGGTGACACCATACTCATTTCGTACGTGATGCCCCCCGCGCCACTCACGATCCCACCGCGGGTAGACGTGGGAGCCTGCCGTTACCTGAGGACACCACACCGGCCCCCCCAGGGCGGACACAGAGGTCCGCCCCTACATCCCGACTTCGCCGGATAGCCGCCGGGCGGGCACAAGGTCTGCGGCGGGCTAATCTCCGCGATGCGAGCCGGGCTCGTCGAGGTAGCGCTGCATGAAGACGAGGTCGAGCCACCGGCCGAACTTGTTCCCCACCTCGTGAAGCGTGCCAACCCGCTCGAAGCCGAGACGCTCATGCATGCGTATCGAGCCCGGGTTCGCGGCATCGATGCCGCCGACCATCACATGCTTGCCCATGGCGCGCGCCAGCGGCAGCAGCTCGGTCACCAGCCGCGTGCCGATGCCCATTCCCCGCCTGTCCTTGCGAACGTGCACGGAGTGCTCCACGGAGTAGCGGTAGCCCGTCCACGCCCCCCGGAACTCGCCGAACGAGGCAAACCCCACCACC